>NZ_WVIE01000011.1 GCF_010091945.1 Myxacorys almedinensis A | reverse complement strand
AACTCAACCACTATGCACTTTCAGTGCATAGGTTCCTCCAGGGCTGAAAGCCCAAGTCAACTCATTCCAGCACGAAATTGTCGTGATCCTGGTTTGATGGATTTCGATGATGTTCCAGATACTCTTGCACTAATTCCTCCGGTAGATTGCCTGTACTCCACGCCCCATATCCAATTGCCCAAAAGTGCTTCCCCCAATACCGCTTCTCTAACTCCCGATATTCTTGCTGGAGCAATCGCGACGTGCGCCCCTTGATCCGCCGCACCAAATCACTAATAGATTTTGACGGTGGATACTCAATGTGCATATGCACATGGTCTTTGCTCACCACACCCTTGAGGATCTTCACGTCTTCCGCATCGCAAATCTGCATGATCAGTTCTCGACCCCGCTTCTGGATCTCTCCTGTCAGCACGGGGTATCGATACTTTGTCACCCAGACAAGATGCACGGTCAATCGAGTCACGGTATGGTTGCCTCGGCGTTGCTCGCTCATGATGGTTTTTCTCAAACCTACCCTGCTCTCCTTTTGCAGCCATCGGCACCTGTGTAGCAACTAAAGTCTCCCACTAAAGTGGGTAGTTTCGACTAGCGGGCTGGGACAATGAACTCACCTGCTTTTCTCTTCTGACGTTCAGGTGAAATTGAATAATTTTGTAGATTCATGATCGCCACTCCTGACGTAATAATCCATAGACGCCACAATCTGAAATCTCATTAAATTGGCGATTGCTTCGATCGTACCCATGCTGGAAAAGTCTACTTGTGATGATTCTGCAACTCCAGTTGTTTGAACTGATGCTGAATCTCTAACTCTGCACTACTGGCGATCGCTTCCAGGTTGGCAATTCGTTCTTCTAGCGATCGCACATTTTGCTCAGCCGCAAGCCCGTGCTGGGAGTGGCGTTCCGAACGCCAAACTGCAACTGTCCCCGCTCCGGCTCCTAAAGCAACCGCCGCAGGGATGATTGCCGCACCTCTAGTTAGAGCAGCTAGTGGAATGCAGAGTGCAAACATTCCGGTGGCAAATCCCCACATGGTACAGGTCACTTTGAGGCGAGGATCTGAAGTGTTTTTGAAATTCCGGTCTAAATCAGCCATGACAGCCTCCTAAAATGTGCTTGCAGAGAAACTCGCAGAAGCAATTCTGATGCTAGAATTTCACTAATTATCTTAGTGTTTATTATTCTCAAATTCTAAACATCTTAATAACTAAGATATCAACATACTAAGAGGAGAGATGGAGATTGTCAAGGAAACGGTCGAACCGATCAGATCTGCTCATGGCAAATCTGCAATTAGGTCGCGAACTCAGCGCTCGAACACTGATGTTTCATGCCGCGATCGCAGAAAAGGTGAGATTAAGTGCGACTGAACATAAAGCCCTAGACCTCTTGAGTAGGGCAGGTGCACTTACCGCCGGACAACTGGCTGAATTGACTGGACTGACCACTGGAGCTATTACGGGTTTGGTTGACAGACTGGAAAAAATTGGATTTGTCAGGCGTGAACGCGATCCGAGCGATCGCCGCAAAGTCATGATCTACCCAAATCTGGAAAAAATGGAGCGTGAAATTGCGCCGTTATTTGCGTCAATGAGTCAGCAGATGCAAACACTGCTCTCACGCTATAGTGAGCAGGAGCTTGCAGTCATTCAAAGCTTTGTTAGTCAAAGTATTGCTGTGCTGCAAGAGGAGACGAAAAATCTGCAATCGCCATCGTCTTCTCATTCACCAACCAGTTGAGCAATTTTTGTACGAGCATTGGCGATCGATTCTGCCAATTTTTGCTCGCCATACACCTCCTTTTCGATGTGAATAAAGGTAATGTCCCTAACCCTAAACCTGCCAACTCCATACGGGGAAAGCCAAATTTACTGAAGCCTAACGCATCGTTACCGATGGCATTAAACAGCGTCCCAAGCATGACAACGACGGTCAACAACATGAGCTTGAGAAAGCGCTGATACATAGCCTCTCAGCATCGTAAACCCTAATGCTGGAAAAGTTCCCCACAAAATGAAGTGGAAATAGGGCTTTGCCAGAGAAATGACTTCGGTGGGTTGTTGCAGCAAACGGAGCATTGCATCCAAATGGGCAATTGCAACTATTAGAGGGATACCCAGAAACAGCGATAGCCATAGTCCTTGATGCGCAATTTGCGCAATTTGCGATTTTCGTCCTGCCCCATAAGCCTCAACTACCAACGGACTCACCGCCATAACGATGCCACTGGCAATATTCAACAAAAGCTGAAAGGTGGTTGAGGCTAATCCGCCTGCTGCTAGACTTTCCGCACCCAAGTGTCCCATCACCAGGGTATCTACAAAACCTACATCTGCTTGGGCAACTTGGGCACTGGCTAAAGGAACTGCAAGTTTGAGAAATTCACGGCTCTCTACGCCTAGAGTCGATTTAACCAATCCTCTATCAACTATTCCTGCACCTCTTTGGTGTAATACTGATTCACGTGCAACCTACGCAATCAGGCGCGACCCTTGCGGTATCTGTGAAGCAGCACGTAGTTCTGCCAACGTCATATGCCCCATAAACTTGCCGCTCGCGATCGCCGCCTGTTTGTTTTCAATTGCCTCAGCAAACTTGACAGCAGGGTCAGACTTTAGCTTCTGTAAATACCTGTGTAGATGTGGATACTCCTATTGCAAATTAAAGAGATGATGGTAGTCCACCCAACGACCAATTCCGGTCAAATAGGCATCGGCTACGGTGTGGGTTTCGCCGCCCAATAGCCACTGGCGATCGGCAAGCAACGTATTCAGGTACATACAGTTTTTGGCGACTTCCTTCTGTCCGAGTGTCCTCAGCAGTTCGCGATCGCAGTCCTCCAAATCTTGCATCTCATACACCATCCAGAACGGGTTAAACGCTGAGTAGAAGTCGGTGTTGAGGTAGGCTAGCGTCTGATTAAGGCGATCGAACTCTCGCGTTCCCTGACGAAAACCTAGCCCTTGCTCCAACCCCCGGTTAGCCAGATGCAACAAAATTGCAAGGCTTTCAGTTAGCACCTGTCCGTTCTCTAGCAGCAGTGCAGGAGTCAAGTACAGCGGGTTGATATAGCTGTAGAGTTTGTCCCAGGGTTGCTGAAGCATTTCAATACGACACAGTTGATAAGGTTGACCTAACCATTCCAGTGCGACGATCGACCCGAACGAACTGCCTTGCGGCACACCATAAAACAATACGGGTTGCATGAGTTAACTCCTTTTAGGAAATCCGCTTAGGGGTTTTTAGATTTCAAAGTTTCTCTAGAAATCTGCATTCTGTATCTGCCGAAAATATTTCTCGATTAACCTTTCTGATACAGATTGATCTCCCCAACATCAACCATATTTGAAAGCATTAAAATCCACTCAATTGCAGAGATGACATCTGAAAGTGGGATTGGGATTTGTGCCGCAAATCTACCTTCTCCAATGTCTGCCATAACTTCTTCTGTGGCAACATTACCTGGGTTGATGACCGTAATACCAATCTTGTAATCACGAAGAGCTAGCCTCAATGACTGGGCTGCTCCTCTCAACCCAAATTTAGATGCGGTATTCGCTACCTCGATTGTTGGAGAGTTATCCAATGCGGATAGTGCGCCAATAAATATCGCTCTAGGATTGTCAGATTTAGCAAGATTCTTGACAAGTTGCTTGGTGAGTTCGATCGGCGCAATAGTATTGACAGCTATCACAAAGCGAGTTTCTTCATCTGGGCTGGTCATAAAGTCATATTGCTCGGTAAATGCACCGTTTTCCCAAACTCCCCCCATAAACAAAAGGGCATCAACCGTTGATTCACCAATACTCCTGACAATTGACTTGATTCCTTCTGGAGTAGAAATATCGGCTTGAATCCACTTTCCCGCAACTGGCTGACCTCTGGAGATTGAGACTATAGAAGCACCTTTTTGGGTAAAGTGCTGGGCTATAGCCGCACCGATCCCTCGGCTAGCTCCTACTACAACAATTTCTCTTCTTCGTGATTCCATTTTTGATCCTCGCTCAGACAATATGCCGCCACTAAAGTGCAGCTTCCCATTTACAAAGGTGGATTATCTCAGCGTCAACTGTTACACATCCTGAATTATATTCATGAACATCTCGATCGCGACATCAAACTGGCTGATTTAGCGAATCAACTCAGTATGAGTCAGTTTCACTTCAGCAATTTATTCAAACAATCGCTTGGTATCACTCCCTATCAAGATCTGCTACAACAGCGAATTGAACGAGCAAAGCAGTTGTTGAAAGAGGGCGATCGCTTCATCATGGACATTGCCCTCCTCTGTGGATTCAACAGTCACAGCCATTTGAGCAAACAAGTTCGACAACTGACAGGCATCACTCCAAAACAGTATCGAGTAGATCAGTTTTCTTGATACTGTTTGATAACATGAGCCATTGCTTCCAGGCAGTTTACACCTATCCAAATTAATTCACCGAAGGTACTTCAGCCTAGACCCCAGCGCTTTTATCCGCTAAACAGATCAAATTGCCACAGGTATCGTTGAATACAGCCATCGTGACCTCTCCCATTATTGTCGGCTCAGAGTGGAAGGTAACGCCAAGCATTTGCAGCCGTTTGTATTCCGCTTGAACATTCTCAACTGCAAAGGCGGTTGCAGGGATGCCCTGTTCAAAAATCCCGGCTTGATAAGTTTTGGCAACTGGGTTCTGGTTCGGTTCCAGCAGCAATTCAGTTCCATCTGGCTCCTCCGGAGAAACAACCGTTAACCATCGATAATCTCCGGCTGGGAGATCTGTTTTTTTCACAAAGCCCAAAATCTCTGTGTAGAACTTCAAAGCTTTTTCCTGGTTATCGACAAAGATACTGTTGAGTTTAATCTTCATACTTTTTTCTCCCACAACATTGGATAGCGGGTAAAGGTATAGTGTGAAACCCGACGCTTGCCTTTGAAGTCCCCAAACTGGTGTTCAAGATCTGGGTAGAAGCGATCGCTCACAGCAATTGGTGTGGCATCCTTGCTAAAGATCTTTTTCATTAAGTTTTTCCTGACATTGTATTTGCCAGGTATGCATTGAGGCGATCGAAACACTCAGACCAGCCGGAATGGTGTGAATTACGCGACTCAGTAGACTCGAAGATGGCTTGATGGAAGGTCATCAACGTCTGATTATTCTGTTCTGTAAATATCACTGTGACCAGCGTTTCATTTTTGGGCTGGCTGTTCTCATTTTCCCAGGCAAACGTGAAGATTATGCGCTCTGGTTCAATGATTTCGCGATACACGCCCTGCATCCAATGGTCGGTGCCTTCGGGCGATTCCCTTTGGGACGGCGAAGCCGAACGAATACAGGCTCGATACATCCCACCAACCTGCACAATCATTTGGCAGCCGATGGTCGTAAAATCCTTTGGCTCTAACCAGCGGGAGAAGTGTTTTGGTTGAGTCCAAACTTTGAACACCAAACTCTGGGGTGCATTAAACACACGAGTAATTGTGAGTTCACGCTCCGATGTGGCAACACCCTCCCCATCTTTGGCAACCATATTTCTTCTCCCATGCAGCACTTTACTGATCAACGTCTAGGGCATGTTTTAAAACAGACCCTAGCTCTGATTGACTGCACTGGGTTGCATGTACATGATTTCCCAAATGTGTCCGTCTAAATCTTGGAACCCGTGAGCGTACATAAACCCGTAATCTTGTGGTTCGTTGTAGGTTGTGCCGCCAGCCGCGATCGCCTTACTCACGATGTCATCAACAGCAGTTCGACTTTCACTCGACAAACTCACTAATACTTCAGTGCTTTTCGTCGCATCACAAATGGCATTGGGTGTGAATGTTTTGAATTTGTCGTGGGTCAGTAGCATGACAAAGATGTCATCACTCACAATCATGCAAGTTGCCGTTTCGTCGGTGAATTGAGGGTTAAAACTAAATCCAAGTTTCGTAAAGAACTCCACAGATTGATTGAGGTCTTTCACAGGTAGGTTCACAAAGATTTGCTTAGACATGGTTTCTCCAATGGTGTGTTTTTGGTGTGAGTGATAAATTCTATCGAGATGTACCGGGTTTGGTTTGTGTTTCTCTTCCTTCAAGTCAATCAAGGGCAAACGAACCAGTCTGGAGCTTTCCCGCAGGACGGTAGACACTGACAATTGTGCCTTTACTTGTACTACTGGAAGTGACCAGTCTAAGCGAGGATGGAACGGTGCCAGAACCGAAGAGCCGTTTACCAGTTCCGAGGATGACAGGAAAGATGAGCAACCGATATTCGTCAATCAGGTCATGCTGAATCAGCGTCTGAGCAAGTCCACAACTGCCGTGAACCTGAATTTCGCCTGAATAGTGTTGCTTCAGTTCACCGACTTCCCCAACAACGTTGCGAATGAGTGAGGAGCCATGCCAATCAAAGGTTGTTTGTGTGCGCGAAGCGACATACTTTGGTAAGGAATTCAATTGATTGGCAACGAGTTCGTATGTATCAGTATTGCGGGACCAGTAAGCGGCGAAAATGTCATAAGTGGTTCGTCCCAGTAAAAACGCTTCGGCTTTTGAGAAGATGTCATCTATCGTTCTTCTCGACTCCTCGTCCCAATGGAGAAAAACCCAACCTCCATAGGGAAAGTCCCCAGTCATATCTTCATTGGAACCACCGGGAGCCTGCATGACTCCATCCAGGGTCAAAAGCGTTGTTAAAGTCAGTTCAGCCATTATTTAACTCCTTGTAGATGTTCATTCAGGCGATCGCGGGTTACTCGCATTCCAGTTTCCATTCCAGATTCCAAATGCCCCTGCCGATGTTCAGCCGACTGAATACAGAATATGAACATGCTCAGTCCTCGATTGCCTCAACACCAAGTTGCCTAAGTCGCTCAAGGTTGTCCTTCATGGCTTTGATCTGTTCGGGTGAGTGCCCCTGCCAATCCATGACCGCTCCCGTGACCCGAAGCGGATTCCGGGAGCGGTACGACTTCGTCGGATTGCCTGGGTACTTCTTGTCTGTTAGATTAGGGTCATCTTCAATCGGGCCGGTCGGTTCTACTATGTAGATTTTGCCGGAACCTTCGCCGAGGGCTAGCTCAGCCCCCCAGGTAGCTGCATCCAATGTGGCGGTTAGATAGACGTAGGTTGCCTTCTTTCTCTTACCAAAGTTGGAATGATAGCCGGGCACGATCAGATCCCCCGACTTCAGGTCTGCCTTCGTGCCATGGTAGAAACGCTGCGAATTCAGGTCGTCGCTGGCTATCATTGGCTCGCTCCTTATGCTGTTCGGTATGGTGTTACACGACGCTGTGCATTGTTATCCCATAATTTGCGTTCTAAATGAGTTGGTGAAGGTCATCCGTTTGCCGCTCGCTCAATCTCGGATATGTCAATCTTGACCATTTTCATCATTGCTTCTTGCGCTCGTCGGGCACGTTCTGTGTCGCGATCATTCAGTAATTCGATCATCCGAGTCGGAACAATCTGCCAGAAAAGCCCCCAACGATCTTTAATCCAGCCGCAGGCGACTTCTGATCCGCCGTCGGCAAGGGCAGCCCAAAGTCGATCAACCTCAGACTGATTTTCACAGTAGATCTGGAACGACACGGCTTCAGTGAAAGGAAACTGCGGGCCGCCATTCAGCCCCATATACTTCGTCCCGGCCAGCGTGAATTCGACGGTCAACACCATACCGGCAGGTCCGCTCGGTGTGTCAGCCGGAGACTTCAAGACGCGGTCGATTCGTGAATCGGGTAGTAACGAAACATAGAACTGCGCCGCTTCCTCTGCGTCGCCGTTAAACCACAAACAAGGAACGATTTTTTGCATAGAGTTCACCTAAATTAAGAGGGATAATAATGGCATTGACTTGTGCAATCGATGCGATCGCATTAATCTTTGCCATCTTGTTGTGATTCTTGTGCCTGCAACTCTTGTAAATATTCGTCCAGGCGATCGAAACTGTGTTCCCAAAATTGACGATAGTGTTCCAGCCAGTCTGCCAAATCCTTCAGCGGTTCTGGATTGAGGCAGCAGGGTCGCCATTGGGCGTCGCGGCTGCGGGTGATCAAATGGGCACGTTCTAACACTTTGGGGTGCTTGGAAACGGCAGGTAAACTGATCTCAAAAGGTTCGGCGAGTTCTGTGACGGTCGCTTCTCCCTGAGCGAGTTGCGCCAAAATTGCTCGACGAGTGGGATCGGCAAGGGTAGCAAGGGTGATACTCAGGGAACCCGTAGACACTTAAAATTTAACCGCGCAGTTAATTAACTAATAGGTTAAATGTACTACTTTGATCTGTCAAGGTCAGCCTCCACTATATTTCGTGAACTTTTGTACTGAAACTCTATTTGCTTTACGTCAATGCTTTCGCTAAGGCTGAGAACGCGGCAAACGCACTGTAAAATTCTTTGCCATTGGGTGTCGTTGGCTTATGAATAATCGACAGTTTTCTTCCTGGGTATTTCAATCAACACAGAAATCACCAGCAAGCTTAGCCCCAGGAGTTTGATGACGGCATTAATAGCATGAGCATACTCCCATTGATTTCGATAACGTGTCCAGTTTGCTGGAACTGGATTCGTCAGCCATTGCGCGAACTCAGCATTCATCGGTGCCACAAACAGTATCCAACTCACAAGTGCCAGTACCAAAAATAGGGTTCCGGCTAAAGTCCAGTAGAAAACTGAATGATGTTTACGAACGAGAGTAGTCAGCACGATCGCCGCCAGAATTGCACCGATTTCAAACATTGCGCCCACGGAACCAAAAAAGCGATAAACATTTTCAAACACCGTTACTCGTACCCAAAGCTGCTGGTCAAACTTCATTCGTTGGGGCAATTCGAGTAAGTGCGCCATCGATGGACTGAGACTCAGCGAGGTGATCAGGAGGGTAATAAATCGCCACGTTTGTATGCGTCTCATGGCTTTAAGTTCTCCCTTTAACGTTGGTCAGTGGGGCGACTTCAGGAGTAACAGAGTGGCGCGTTTGCGAAGCAAGTTCCCCTTTGGGTAATCGCCCAATTGGAGTTTCAACTAGCAGTGAAACCTGGAGCGCACACAGCCCAATCAGTTGCAGAACGAATCGTGCAACGTGAGAATACTCCCACTGGTTGCGAACTTGCATCCAATTTGTAGGAACTGATTGAGGAGTCCATTGAAAGATCTCCCGAT
Source organism: Myxacorys almedinensis A (assembly GCF_010091945.1). Taxonomy (GTDB): domain Bacteria; phylum Cyanobacteriota; class Cyanobacteriia; order Leptolyngbyales; family Leptolyngbyaceae; genus Myxacorys; species Myxacorys almedinensis. The sequence continues at coordinate 152,542 of NZ_WVIE01000011.1, read as the reverse complement.
TCATCGGTTCTGTAAACAGCAGAAAAACCACGAAGAAGGCTAAGGCAAAGCAGATTGTGCCAGCCAGTGTCCATTGGAAAGCAGGTTGGCGTTTACGAACCAGGAACGTCAGGATGGGTGCTGCCAGGAAGACAGTTATGCCCTCGATCGGTCCACCAATATGTCCAAACCCCCAATATAAGCTTTGATTAATGGTGGTCCAAAGCGTTGCATCGTAATTCATTTTGGCAGGTAACTCTAGTGCGTGAGCATAGGCAGTTCCCATCGTTAATGCAGCCAGAATGAGCGTAATGAAGCGCCAGGTTCTCAAAAACATGATGCATCCTCCTCCAATAAAATGCTCTGTTACGTTGATGGCATCGCTGAAACCAGTCATAATTGAATTATGACAACTGATTGTCATTTTGACTATTGATTGTCATTGTAGAGTATCAACTTTTGTAAGAATCTTTGTAAAAATCAACGTCAATGGCAAAGCGAGTCACGAAGAGAACTGAAGCGGGACGGGCGATTGAGGATTTAATCATTGAAATTGTGGCAGCCTTCTTTCTACTGCGAGCAGAAGGGATGCGAATTGAAGTTGTTTCACCTTCAGGAGAGGGTTATTGGAGTGTTTTACGCCTTTTGAAAATCTACGGACCTCAAACGGTGCCGCAGATTGCCCGTTATCGTTATGTGCCGCGTCAGAGTGTGCAGAAGCTAGCCAATGAGATGCTCAAGGATGGTGTGATTGAGTTGGTGAATAATCCTGCTCACAAACGATCCAAACTATTACGTCTCACATCTAGGGGCGATATAGTTTTTCAGGAAATGAGCGATCGCATTGCCAAACTTGCTGAAACATTAGCCAAACAGCAAGATGCTGCCCAACTGCAAAATGCAGCGGATGTCGTTAAAAAATTGCATGAGCAACTGAGAGAAATGTTAGACCAATAGGGTACTGGAGCTACTTTAACGGCATGATCGTGAACAATGCTGCCGCTGCCAATGCTGCGATCGTCCGAACATGGTTCCAGAATGTCCAATCGGTCAAGTATCTTGCCCAGAGTGTTGCCCCTTCTGGACTGTCGGGCTTCACGCTCGCCAAAGCATCATTCAGCGGCACATTGAATGCGGTTTGCGAAGCAAGTTCCCTTCGGTAATCGTCACTGCGATCGCGCCAATCAGGTAGAGTAGGCTACCCGCTAGCAAATAGAAGGCACTCGGTTGGTGCCACTTAAACAAAACGGAGACCGCTAGAAAAAGGCAAGCGAAAGCCGTTCCAAACAACGCGATCATGAATAACGGATTAATCGCCGTAATGTTCATTGATTGCATCGCGGCAATGCCCTGAGGCGGCTGGAGACGGGCGAGAGCAGGCATCACGAAGGTGGAGAAAGCGAAGAACACGCCTGCATTTAGTCCACAGCCGAGTGCAGCGACAAGCATTAAGGGGAAGTGCAAATTGTTAGCAGTTGCCATAAACCTCCTAGGGATTAATGTCAGTTTGGCGGACTAGCCTATGTTGCATAGAGGCAGTCTATTAAACTTAGACTGCCTGTTTTAACGTCTGAACCACTGTCGAATCACCTGTCCTTTCCACATCCAAAGTCCAGATAGGACAACAATTGGAATGTATACAAACTTAGTTGCAAATGCCTCATAAGATCTGTCCGCTACGGGTTCATAGATGTAGCCGACAATTGGAAAGCTCAAAAGAATGTGAACCCATCGCAATATGATTCTTTCGGTACTTAGTTTCATATGACTTGGTTAATCCATAATCTCAACTGGAATCGTTACATCATCACGGTCTTGGACTTCTGTCGGTACGCAATTTTTCTGCATGTCCTTCTGATTTGTCTGCTGAATTGTTACCCTTCCAGCTTAGAGAAACGATTGATGCGTAACTATCTAATTCTTGTGCAACTATCAGAATCTTGCGATCGGTTTCAAGCGTGTGATGGAATCCCTCAACACGGATACAATCGAAACTAGACGCATTGGGTTCGCATGATGAAAGCTTCTGCTAATCGTCAGCTTAAATGTACTGACTTACCCGTTCTATCCAGTCGAGAACAGGGTTGGGAAAACGTCCTAGTTGAGCAATTCCAGCCACCTGCGGGCGAAGCGAGGTTTGATCAGGGCGATGAACATGCAATTTATCTATCTCTTGCACCTCGTCCAGTTCACCTGCTGCAAGTTCAGGGAGGTAAGACCTACGCGGGGCTGTACGGCAAAGGAGACATTTCCATCATGCCTGCCCAGGTACCGTTTTTTTCTCGTTGGGATAGTGACGATCGCTTCTTGTTGATTCGGATTACGTCTCGTTTCATCCAGAATGTTGCGAAAGAAACCATTAACAGGAATCCCGATCGCCTGGAACTCCTGCCCGTATTTCAGAATCGTGATCCTCAGCTTGAGGCGATCGGGATGCTGCTGCTGACTGAAGTCAAACAGGAAGACTCAAGTCGGCTCTACATTGAATCACTGGCAAATGTTCTGGCAATTCATTTACTCAGACAATACGCGGCAACCAAGCCTCAAGTGACAGTGTATGAAGGTGGATTACCTCAGCGTCAACTTTCACAAGTCTTAGACTACATGAACGACCATCTGGATCACGACATCAAATTAGCAGATTTAGCTGCGTTGTTGAATATGAGCCAGTTTCATTTCAGTCACATGTTTAAGCAGGCGATCGGCACATCCCCTTACCAATATCTGCTACAACAGCGGATTGAACGGGCAAAACAATTGCTAAAACAAACCGATCAACCGATTATGGAAATTGCGTTTCAATGTGGATTTAATCATCACAGTCATTTAAGTCAACAGTTTCGGCGGTTCACAGGCATAACCCCAAAAGCGTTTAGAGCGAATTAACAGACCAATGAAAGTAGAAGTTGTTCCACCCAATTCCGCATGGCGAGAGGAGTTTTCAGCAGAGTCCAAACGAATTGCGCTGGTCATGGGAGAAAATATTGTTACCATTCATCACATCGGTAGCACGGCGATTCCGGGCATTTACGCTAAGCCTGTGATTGACTTTCTGATCGAAGTTAAAGATATCAACGAAACCGATGCCCAGACGGCAGCGATGGCGGCGATCGGATATGAAGCAATGGGCGAATTTGGGCTTCCCGGTCGGCGTTACTTCCGTAAGGAACAGCCATCTGGAATCAGAACCCACCATGTTCATACCTATGAAATCGGTTCACCCGAAATCAACCGTCATTTAGCGTTTCGGGATTACATGATTGCCCATCCGGATGTGGCTCAACAATACAGCGAATTGAAGCGTGAGTTGGCGAAGCAGTATCCCCAGAACATTGAGGGCTATATGGATGGTAAAGACGAATTTGTGCAAATGGTAGAGAAAAAAGCATTGGAATGGCAAAACGATCACTAGCAGTCATTGATTATCGACAGGCAAATGCGGCAAGTCCGCTTTTACCTCAACCTTCTATTTTCGCCAGCAACGGCTGGAGTCACTTGCATCTGGAAGTGTTTCACCAGCCAGAATTTGAAATTGCTGAGCATCAACACACGATGCATGTGATTGCGTATTCGCCGATTTCCGCTGATTTGCCAGCATCCTCAACGGGAGAACGATGGTTGGATGATCAGTGGTGCTGTGAGAGGCGACACCAGGGAGATGTGGCAATTATTCCAGCGGGAGTAGCTCATCGCTGTAACTGGAATACTTCAGTTCAGTTTGTGATTCTGGCAATTGAGCCAATCCTTCTGCAACAGGTGGGTCAAGATTGGGTGGAAGGCGATCGTATTGAACTGATCCCGCAGTTTATGAATCAGCCTGACTCGTTGATTCAAGGAATGATTTCAACCCTGCGCGATGAGCTACAGTGCAACAAAATCGCCAGTAATTTACTGATTGACAGTCTCAAAACAACCCTGGCAATTCATCTACTACGGAACTATTGCACTGTACAACCCAGGTTTTCCAATCATTCTAACGGATTATCTCGATCGACCCTTCAACGGGTAACAGAGTATATTCATGCACATCTCCATCAGGATTTAAGATTGGTTGAATTGAGCGCGATCGCCCAACTCAGTCCCTATCACTTTTTGCGTTTATTCAAACAACAACTGAAAATTACACCACATCAGTACATCTTGCAGTGTCGGATTGAGCAAGCAAAATATCTATTACAACATAGTGAACTCAGCCTTGCCGAAATTGCGATCAGAGTTGGATTTTGCGATCAGAGTCATCTAACGCGAAGCTTTAAGCGCATTGTGGGTGTGACTCCCAAACAACTCCTGTAAGCCTGAGCAAAAACCGATGACTGCCAATAGTTTGGATGATTCTGCAATTTGCCCGCAGCAACGCGATGTGAGCGCAATTCTATCCAAAAACTCCGCAACTTTTTTCTAGCGATCGCTATCGCCCGTTTTCTAAGCTTGCAGTAGATATGACTGGGAGCAAGATCATGCCAACTCAACAAATCCAACAAACTGAGGTACTCATCCCCACACCTGACGGACAAATGCCTGCGGTGCGATTTGTTCCAGATAGCCCTGATCGTCAACCCGCGATTTTGCTGCTGATGGAAGCTTTTGGCGTAACATCCCATGTTCGAGATGTGGCAAGTCGGATTGCTCATGAAGGATACGTCGTACTCGTCCCCGATCTTTACTATCGTGAATTGCCAGATAACAAATTTGGCTATGACGAGGTTGAGCAGGCAATGGCGATGATGTGGCGGTTAGATTTCGGTCAACCGATGGAGAACGACCTGCAAGCTGCTTTAACCTATTTGAAGTCTCAACCAACGGTTAACCCCGATCGCATCGGAGTTACAGGCTTTTGTCTGGGCGGTGGTCTGACCTTTCTCACGGCTTGCAAATTCTCTAATGAAATTGCAGCGGCGGCTCCGTTTTACGGCATGGTGTTGGATGAATGGATTGATGCAGTCAAAGACATCACCGTACCAATAATGCTGTTTTTTGGCGGACGTGACCCGTTTATTTCGAGCGATCGCATCCAACAAATCGACGCTCGATTCCGGGAGTTGAATAAAGACTACACGCTGAAGATTTATCCTGATGCAGGACATGGCTTCTTTTGCAATGAGCGATCGGGCTACAACCCATCAGCAGCGGCAGATGCCTGGAAAAGACTCACCCAATTCTTGAATTATCATTTCCGATAGAAAGGAGCTAATTTGGATGCCAGTTTCACCTGAATATCGACGTGCCTCCATCGAATTTGAGCAGTTTTTGCTGGATGCCGCGAAGTTGCGGGTCTCACGACAACCAATCAAACCTACACAATGGTACAGGGAGTCTTGCAAACCTTTCGGCGGCGGCTGACGATTACCAGAAGCCATTCACTTCGCCGGAGTGCTTCCACCCGTCTTGAGAGCCATTTTTGTTGCAGATTGGGATGCGGACGAACCGCAGTTTTGGCGATCGCGCTGAAATGACCAAAGAAGTCCAGTCATTGCGCGCTGATCATAACTTTGCACCCGATACAGCCATTCAAGCCGTTGCCATAGCACTCAGGAAAAATATTGACGAAGTAAGGTTTGACAAACCGTTGACGATTCTACCAACCGCTGCCCGTGAATTTTGGAATTCAGAACCACGCTAAACTCACAAACTTTAACTTTTGGATAGTTGAGCAGATTGAGATCTCTCCCTTTAGTAGTAGAGAATGACCCTACTACACGATTATATTACAATAATACTACAAGTGTGTTTTACCCTATGCAGTGCTGGCGATCGCAGCTGTTATCGCTATCAAAGGAAACTGAATATGCGTCGATTGACATACTACATTGCTTGTACTATCGATAAATTTATCGCCCGTGAAGATGGTTCATATGACTTCTTTCTGATGGAGGGAGATCACGCAGATTTGCTGAAACTCTTTCCAGAGACAATCCCGGCTCATTTTCAAGACAAAGACTTTGAAGACTCTCCCTCAGGTTGGTCTCAGCAGCCGACGTATGGGTAGCAGGATGGGCAACCTATTGCCGCTTACAAGCAGGGGCGATCGCTCAATTGCCAGACAATAAGTGAATCAAGCATATCCAATGACAAAAACGTTTTATGCCATCTTAGTCAACTCACTGGTGGCTGCACTGACCAACACCTTTGTCTGGTTTGCAGTCACCTTTTGGGTTTTTCTGCAAACTCAATCTGTACTGGCAACTTCGGTGATGGCGGGTGTGTATGTTGGAACGGTTGCCCTTTCTGGATTCTTTCTCGGATCGCTGGTCGATCGCTATCGCAAGAAAACAGCAATGTTACTGTCTAGCGTCTGTTCCCTCATCTTATATACACTCGCTCAGATCATTTTTAGTTCTACTTCACCCGCTGTTTTTGCTGATGTATCCAGCATTCCACTGTGGATTTTTATTGTGCTGGCTTTGATGGGGGCGATCGCCGGAAATGTCCGCACAATTGCTCTGCCCACCCTTGTCACCCTGCTGATTCCGGAAGCAGACAGAGACAAAGCCAATGGTCTGGTGGGCACCACAAATGGTGTGTCATTTCTGATCGCTTCTATCTTCAGCGGATTGGCGATCGGCTTTCTGGGTGTGTATTGGGTGCTTGTATTTGCGATCGCTCTAACGGTTGCCGTCATCCTGCATCTGACAATCCTCTCCATTCCTGAGCAACGCATTATTCATACAGAACATCACACCCAACACATCGACATTCGCGGTACGATTCGGGCGATCGCGCTCGTCCCCGGATTATTTGGATTGATTTTCTTTAACTGCTTCAACAACTTCCTGGGTGGGGTCTTCATGTCCCTGATGGATGCCTATGGTCTGTCCCTGGTTTCAGTACAGGTTTGGGGAATTTTGTGGGGGCTTTTAAGCTTGGGATTTATTGTCGGTGGATTAGTCGTTGCCAAACGAGGTTTAGGAAAAAGCCCACTACAGACGCTATTTCTGGCCAATATTGTGATGTGGGTGATTGCGATTGGCTTTACGATTCAAGCCTCCATTGTATTGCTGACCGTTGGGCTATTTATGTATCTCTGTTTGATTCCAGTGGTGGAAGCAGCAGAACAAACAATTCTGCAAGCCGTCATTCCATTGGAACGGCAAGGGCGCGTTTTCGGCTTTGCTCAAAGTATTGAGCAAGCTGCATCCCCCCTCACCGCATTCATGATTGGCCCGATCGCCCAATTCATCTTCATCCCATTTATGACCACGGGGACAGGTGTAGATCTGATTGGTAACTGGTTTGGCACTGGAGCCGCTCGCGGCATTGCGCTGCTATTTACCTTGACTGGATTGATTGGGTTAGTTGTGACGTTATTGGCGATGCGATCGCGCTCCTATCAGAAATTATCAAAATCATGGACTAACCAATTGAATTGTTAGCAGAACTTACAAACATCCCCTCCTGTTTTCTGGAATCTTCTCCCTTGCCAATGTAGTCCCGGAAGCTGAATCGTTGCGAGGATAAAGATGCGTTTACCCAAATTCATCAACCCATCTCGGCTTATGGGTGGTGCGATCGCACTGCTGTTGATTTGTAGTCTAATCAGTCTTTCAACGCACTCGGCTCGGTCCGGATCTCCCAAATTGCAACCCGTATCCAATCAAAGTGCTCCTGCTGCTGAAATCGCACAGGCTCCCAACTTTGAACAAGCGTTTCAAGAACTAGGAGTAGACGGTGCGATTGTCATTTACGACAAGAATAACCAACGCTTTTACGAACACAACCCCTCTCGCAATACGACTGCTTTCTTTCCTGGCTCGACGTTCAAAATCTTGAATGCGCTCATTTCCCTTGAAACAGGAGTGATTCGAGATAATGTCTCAGTGCTGACGTGGGATGGCATTACTCGCGAAATTCCAGCCTGGAATCGGGATACCAATTTGCGTCAAGCTTTCCAAGATTCTACGGTTTGGTTTTATCAAGTCCTCGCCCGCAAAAATGGGCATGAGCGGATGCAGAAATTTGTCGAGCAAGTGGGCTACGGGAATCAGCAGATTGGTACGCCCGATCAAATTGATCGATTCTGGTTGGATGGTCCTTTACAAATTACGCCAAAACAAGAGATTGAGTTTCTGCAACGATTGGAGCGGAACGATTTACCGTTTTCACAACGCTCGCTCGATCTGGTGAAAGACATGATGATTATTGAGAAAACGCCGAACTATATCCTGCGTGGCAAGACGGGTTGGATCAACAGCGTCAATCCCAATATTGGCTGGATTGTGGGCTATCTTGAACAGCAGAACAACGTCTATTTCTTTGCCACAAATATTACGATACCTAATTCGCAAGATGCTGCCAAGCGGTTAGAAATCACTCGTCGGAGTTTTCAAGCATTAGGACTGCTATAACAAATTTCAACTGAAGTAAATTTAAATCCACCTCTCCGATCCAGAAATTACCCTCATGATGAACTTACGTCCTGCCACTCCTACGGATTTGGATCTCCTGCGACACTGGGATGAACAACCCCATGTAATCGCCTCAGACCCGAATGATGATTGGCATTGGGAGGAGGAACTCGATCGCACGCCTGACTGGCGGGAACAACTGATTGCAGAGATCAACGGTCGGGCGATCGGATTTATTCAGATTATCGATCCGGCGCGTGAGGAGAGCCATTATTGGGGGGATGTGGCAGACAATCTTCGGGCGATTGACATCTGGATTGGAGCGGAAACGGATTTAGGCAAAGGCTATGGCACGAAAATGATGCAGCTTGCCCTTGCCCGATGTTTCGCTGATCCCACTGTCATGGCTGTCCTGGTTGATCCGCTAGTCAGCAATACTCGTGTTCACCGCTTTTATGAACGACTGGGTTTTTGCTGTGTCGATCGCCGTCAATTTGGCGACGATGACTGCTTTGTCTGTCGCCTGAGCCGAGAAGATTGGCACTCTAAAGTGACAATAACTGAAGCTGAATGAGTATCATTATTTCAACTAATGGCAGAGGTAATTACCTATCTTCAACAGGAGCAAGACATGGAAACGCAGGAATTACATCGCGGTCGTTTGATCGACCACATCCAACTGATCGTGCAAGACCTTTCCGCCAGCCAAACGTTCTACGCAGCGATCTTCGATGCCCTGAATGTCCCAATGGGCGGCACCGGGAATGGATTCTTCTGGGCAGATGAGTTGTTCGTCTCAACGCCCGACAGCGAGGCTGCACAGGGGGTACTCACCGGACGCCATCACTTAGCGTTCCAGGCACATGACCGAACCATGGTGGACGCGTTCTATAAAGCTGCTTTGGCTTACGGCGGTAGGGATAACGGCGCACCTGGAGAGCGTAGATACCACCCAGGCTACTACGCCGCGTTTGTCCTAGATCCCGATGGCAACAATATCGAAGCCGTTTATCATGGCGAAGCGAATCGCAGCGCGCCTTCCATACGCATCACGTTCTAATCAGGAGTAGTTAAACTATCCAGTGATTTCAATGATTTAGCTCGTCGCGTAACAAATCTGTCTACCAGAACGCAGTCGATTTGTCGATGAGACGGCTCTCATGACAATCCTAATTCTTCAAACCAAAAAATCTGCAAACTATCATGCAAGCTGACCTATCCCGCAAGTTCCTCAGCATTGATTACACAAACGAAGATGAGGTTTTGCGATTTTTTCCCACGGTTCTATTACTTTCCAGCAATTATGTGGCGGAGAATGACTTGCATTTTGGGTACTATCAGTACCCACCATTTGAGATGCCTGAAAGCGGTTCTAAATTGCTCTCACCGATGACGAATTTGCTGATTTAATACATCGATTACAGCGGCTTGACACAACTAGTCGTCATGGAGCCTGGACGATAAACGTGCTGAAACTAATCCGAGATCATCCGGGCACCAGAGCCACCGAGTTAGCAACAAGAGTGAATCGGGAGGTTCAGTTGTTCAAAACGGATATGCGTAAATTGAAAGCATTGGGACTGACAGAGAGTCTACAACAAGGTTACCAGCTTTCTGCCCGTGGTCATGTTGTCCTCAATCGCTGGCTATCGTCTAGCTTTAAAGACGCTTAATTTTATCACTAATTAGAGTGGGCGATCGCGCTTTGGTTCACCCACTCTACTTCAGGTGCTTCAGCATTGCATCGCTCGGCTCATGTATTCCATCAGGGCTGTATCCACTGCCCCTCGACTAGCAACCTTGGCTCCCTCTTGCTGATACATTTGGTTTAGAGATTGAGCAATTCCAGGATCGCCGCCTGTGAATTCTTGAATCAGTTCCTGCCAGCGTCGCGCTAACGCCTGTACAGCTTCGCTCGCTGGATCAGTTCCATTTGCCATTTCTATGCGAACTTGCTGAATCAACTCTTGCCATTCTGCTTCAACCTGCCGAATCTGCTCCTCGCCAAGCTGTTCACCTCTAGCTTTGAGATAGTCTTGTTGTTCTGGAGTGTAGTATTTGCTGACCATTGTTGTTACCTCAATGAGTTGAATGAATTCCTGGATCGAGATTGTCTCTGTCGATTGTAAGAGAGTGGCGATCGCTTCCAGCTTTGCGTAAAGCTGCTGTTGTAACGCCATCTGCTCTTTAAGTTGAGATAGATGCAATTGCACCACCTGATGCGGTGAAAACTCGCTTTTTCCAAGGCACTCGCGGATTTGTTCCAGCGAGAAGCCAATTTGCCGCAGGGACACGATTTGCTGCAAGCGAATAATGTCATCTTCGCCATATAGCCGATAACCTGCTTCAGTGCGATGAGAGGGCGAGAGCAAGCCAATCTCATCGTAGTAGTGCAATGTTCGCACCGAGACTCCAGTTTGTTTAGCAAGATCGCCAACTTTCAAGGCAATTGGTCGCATCCACTTCCTCCTTGACAATTGAAAACCATCTCAATTCGTGAATGCATCTATGGTAAAAGCCTCACGTTACGTTAGAGTCAAGGGGGCGGCGAAAATTGTCATCCCTTGACTCTAAAAGTCTCAAGGAGCAGAGACTGAGCAAACCTCGACAAACGTCACATAAGACCGATGTTAGCGAAACATCTGCAAGCCATGCCTAAAGCAGAGATTCACGTTCATTTAGTGGGTGCGATCTCTCGATAAACATAGGCAAACTTTGAATTATCTTTCCCACTTGCAGGTCTCGCATAAGTTGCCTGATTTCGGATTGCCTGCATCTGTTCTGACTCCCGCTCTATCGCTGGCGTGAACTGCTATCGTTGCTCCAACAAATCCAATCCAGCCGCAGTGGGTACATCTGGTTCTGCGATGTACTCCAATCCCCGTCCCCATAGCGTGTTGATCTTGTGTTCCAAGATCAGTTGAACTAGTTGCTCAGGAGCATCCACAAATGCCAGTAACCTGTCCAGCACCATTGGAATCTCACCGATTGGCAACCCCTGACAAGCCGTAATCAATCGTTGTTGAGCCTTAGAATCATCCTTGCCCAGCCAGGGATGCTGGTTACAGATCTGAGTCGCGATCGCTTGTAACTGCTGGCGTTGCAGTTTGCCCAGTGGAGCCTGATGGAAGCTTCAGATGTTCAACCGTTGAAACCGTCTGACTGTGTGTTGCGTGGATAATCCACCGTCTTTGCTGGAGCGTGAGTATTGGCGGAGAGCCGGAAGTATCGACGAGTGTTTTGTTGAGACAAGGAGAGGATGGGGGGACAAGGGGACAAGGGGATAGAAGGAATTTATCATCTCCCCTTCCCCGCGTCTCCCCCGCTCTCCCTCTATGCCCGTGATGTAAACAGGCGGGCAACTTTACAGCTAAAACCTGGTAATAAGGGAGAGGTAATCACATTCTCGTTCAGCAGGGTAGCAACCAGCGCCAGTTGTGCCTGGTTGCTATGAGGATAGGTCAATTATAAATGAAGCAGTGGGAGATAGAGAGCGCCTCAATGTTCTGTGATAGCGTGAGTGAGAGGCTCAATCTCTGTTTTTGACTGAAGGAAAAGATTTGGTGAGGTGCGATCGCATGACCATTTCAACGCTCAAGTGGACGATTGACCGCTATCACCAAGCAGTGGAAGCGGGCGTATTTAATGACGTGCCCGTTGAATTATTGCATGGAGAATTAATCGAAATGCCTCCCGAAGGTGTCCCCCATGCATCATTAAGCAGTGATGCAGGCGATTATTTGCGAGATAAGCTTGGAAATCGCGCCAAAGTTCGAGAAGGGCATCCCATTACTTTGCCTAACAACTCAGAACCAGAACCGGACTTGGCGATCGTTAACCCGGATACTGAAATTTATCGATCGCATCATCCCTATCCAGAGAACGTCTTTTGGGTGGTTGAGTACTCGAATACCAGTTTGCAGAAGGATTTAGAGGTCAAATCTAAAATCTACGCAGAGGTGGGCATTGTTGAGTATTGGGTAATCAATTTGAAAACGAGCGAGTTGATTGTTTTTCGCGACCCAGTGGATGGAGAGTATCGATCACGGCAGACATTCACTACAGGTACGATTTGTCCTCTGTCTTTTCCAGATGTTCAGATTGATGTAGTGAGGTTATCGCGTTGAAGGGGACAAGGAGAGGGGGAGACTAGGAGAGGAGGGACATGGGGACGTGGGAAGAGAGGCAATTAGGGCGTTGCTGAATAGTGGGATGACAGATTAAGGCAGAACGCAGTATGACAGCACTGAGCGATCGACCATCAAAGCGCGATCGCACTTCACAACTCAACGATCGATCATCAGAGCGCGATCGCACTTCATCATCGAGCGATCGATCATCAGAGCGCGATCGCAGGAATCATTGAGCGATTGACAATCAGAGCGCGATGATCGCAAACAACGAGGAACGTAAGTTCAGGAAGGCTCTACAAAATACTTGTAGAGGTCATCAATAAACTGATTTGCTGTGATTGGACCTGCAACAGTATTTGCCCAAGTCACTGCATAGACTTGCTTATTTTGCACAGCTTTCAAGGCTGACCAGAGCGGTTGTTTCAGAAACGATAACGATCTGAGATGTTCGGAGTCGGTTTTAAGAAGTACTACAACAAAGAGAATATCGGCATCCCAATCAGAGAGCGCTTCGATACTCAGCCCTGAGTAACCTTTGAGATCTCGATAGGCAGGAATCAATCGTATTCCCGCATCTTTCATAATTTGACCATAAACAGTAAGGTCTGATCCGTAAACATGAACAGTCGAACCGTAAAGATGAACGATAGATACTGTTTTTGTGTTTAGCGTTGTTCCCAGTTGCTGTCGAAACGTTTGGATTCGCTGATTGTACTCCGCTAAAATCCTATCGACTCGATCGCTTTTATCTAGAATGTCAGCTAAATACTTCAAATTTTTCTTAAAATCGACTTCACTATCTGTATCTATCAGTACGGTAGGCGCGATCGCACTCAACAATGAATAGAATCTTTTTTGCCATATATGCCCTAGAATCAGGTCAGGTTTTAGACTGAGAATCTTTTCCAAAGAAGGTCTTTCCCAATCTCCCACCTTTGGAATACCAGAGACAAATTCGCTCAAATTATCTGAATTGATAAAGTTAGCACCAGCAGCAAAGCCCACTGGTTTGATTGATAGTGCTAATAATGGATCAAGAATAAAACTGTCATCTAATACAACAATCCGCTGAGGATGAAGTGGAATTTCAGCTTGACCTAGAGCATGGTTAACGATTTTGGTTGCTGTTGGTTTTTGAACCAGGCTGAGGGGAGTAGTTCGCACAACTGTTGAATTGATTTCCCCTTGCTTAAACCACTGCATCTTGCTGTTACAAGCAGTGATTGCGAAGGCAAATATAGCTGATAGGAAGAGAAGTACGATAATTTTATAGGTCGATTTCTTCCTCATTGCAAAGGGTCTTTTCTCCTGCTTAAAGTTCTAAAGACTGTACCATAGCTGCAAATTACAATTCCCAACTAATAGAACCAATGATAGTAAACGGCTCTCCCCTATCGATACTCTGCTTATCACCGAAAGCTGCTGAGTTTGCATAATCTATATTAAAGAGATTACGAATGTTTATTGCCGCGTTGAATCCATTTTGACGGTAATAAACTGCTGCATCAGTCCGTAGATAATCACCGACTTGAAATGTGTTTGCTAAATCACCTTGCCGCTCACCAACGTAAAATAATCCAAATCCAAATCCCAGCCCTTGCAAATCTCCCTTCTGGATTTCGTAGGTCGTCCAGAGACTTGCCTGATTGAGTGGTACATTTGCAAGGCGATTGCCAACATTACTGATAACGGAATTATCAACGCTGACTGTGGCATCAGTTAGGGCATAGGAAGCTGTAATCTTCCAACCAGGTAGAATTTGACCTGCCACATCTAGCTCAATTCCGCGACTTCGTTGTTCTCCAACTTGCACTTGGAAACCTCGTTGCGCCAGAATGGGATCAGGATCGGGAGTCAACACATTTGTCTTTGTAATGTTGTAGGCAGCTAAAGTAGCTGAAAGTCTACCATCGAGAAAATCAGTCTTAACTCCGACTTCATATTGTGTTCCCCTGGTTGGCTCAAAAGGTCTACTATCTGGATTACGTCCGATCGCTGGATTGAACGATCGAGTATAGCTGGCATAAAGTGAAACATTTTTGCTCGGTTGATAGACTAAGCCAACACGAGGACTGAAAGCTCCATCATTTTGGACTGGAATATTCACTACATTGTCAGGACTAATCGTTCCTGTTCCATCAGATATCCAGTCATAGCGCCCACCAATCAATAACTTCAAATTGTCACTGAAGGCAATTTGATCTTGAAGGTAAACTCCATAGGACTTTCTATCTATTACGTAAGTAGGTTCTGGGAAAAGTTCGGGTCTTGTTCTTAGGGCGCGATAATCAGGATTACGAATATCTAAAGGCGGGATATTCGCATTTAAATTTATGCTGTTGACATAATCTTCTCTAAAGGAATTGAAATCAAAACCAATTAAAAGCTGATGAGCAATCGATCCAGTTTGGAACTTTCCAAGTAAGTCAATTTGTGCAAAGTAGTTGTAATCACTAAGGTCACCATCAAAAGCAGCAAACGTTAAAAAACGATCATCGATTACCCCAGTTCGGAAAATATCTCTGACTTTAAAGCTTGCTATAGTAGCAGCAAAGCTGTTGCGAATTTGCCAGTTATCGCTAAGTCCATGAGTAAGAGTGTAACCAGCCTTATGACTAATCGACTCAAACTCATTTACTTCGGGATAATTAGGGTGGAAGCGTCGAGGTGTTAGACTGTCATCACTCAGACGTACCGCATATCGGACGATTGGATCTCCAAAGAATCTACTGTACTCATAGTAAAGGTTTAAATCTGTCCGCTCTCCCAACTTAAATGAGATCGAGGGTGCAATTGTAGTTACTGCTGAATTAGCAAACTCTTGATAACTATCTTGACGTTCATAAGAAGCAATGAAGCGATACAGCACATTTTTATCCACAGTTAGTGGACCTGATAAATCGATACTCGGCTGATACCGTCCAAAGTTTCCTGCCTCAAACCCTAGCTTGTAGTAAGGTTCACTCAAGGGCTTCTTGGTAACATAGTTAATGATTCCACCAGGTTCCGCAAAACCCGAAACAACTGAGGCGGGACCCTTGAGAACTTCTATCTGCTCAATTGTTGGAAAAGGCACTGTCGTAATCACATTACCTTCACGGAAACCATTTCGGAAAGTGTCTCCAGCGGAAAAGCCTCGAATAATTCTAGTACCACTAGTCGAACCCAAATACCTAAAGTCTTCAACTACACCGCTGACGGTTTCTACAGCTTCGGTCAGTGATCTAACCTGGCGATCTTCTAGCACTTCCTGCGGCACAACCTGAATCGATTGGGGAATATCTCGAATCGGGGTATCTGTCCTTGTCGCCGTACTTGCATTTGGCACTCGATAGCCTCGCGCTCCCTCGCCTGTCACCGTAATCTCTTCTTCAATTCCTTCCTCTGGTGTCACCGCCAACACTAGCCCCTGTCCCGGCATGATCTCGGCAGTTGGTAAATCATTCAGTCCAACAATGCTCACCCGAATCGTCGTTGCATCTGCTTGCATCACGGTGACTCGATCGATTCCTTCTCCCGGCTTGTCCGCTTCAAACGCCTGCCCACTGCTCAACGCCAACACCGCATTCGGAACCGTCAAAATCAGCGTATCGCCCTGAGCCTGTTGCGTCGCCTGCAAAGCCTGACCATTTTCCGTCTCTAGCACAATCTCCAATCCTTGCTGTGTTGGATTGAGCTTCACGCCCGTTACCCGCACCAATTGCGCCTGCTGTGCTTCCGTTTGTGCCATCCATTCGCTTACCGTAGTCGCAGCTTTCGGTTGATCTTGAATTCGAGAAACCGTTGGTTCTGTTGCCATTGCAGACGTTGCTCCCAACAGAACA
Organism: Myxacorys almedinensis A; assembly: GCF_010091945.1. GTDB lineage: Bacteria > Cyanobacteriota > Cyanobacteriia > Leptolyngbyales > Leptolyngbyaceae > Myxacorys > Myxacorys almedinensis. The sequence goes on along the minus strand of NZ_WVIE01000011.1, from coordinate 136,264 downwards.
AACGCGCTAGAAACCAAGAACGTTTGCTTCGCAGTTGCGCTTTGCACTAATCGCTGCCACACACTCATCATCTTCACACCAGTACTTAGGAATCGTTATCAATAGACAATACTGGAGAGGCTCACGAGATTGGAAGCCCTTTTTGGATGCTAGCGGGACTTTCTTGATCTCTAGCGGGACTTTTTTCGCGATCGCTGAGTTTTTGCGAGTATATTTCTTCAGAGAATCGTTCATATCCTTTCCAAGCCTTTAAGCAACTCTCTCAACAGTTGAAGTAGCTGAGGCAAATCTGTTTGAATCGTTTCCCAAATAATTTCTAAATCAACTCGAAAATACTCATGAATCACAACATTTCGCATTCCTCGAATATCTACCCAAGGAATCTCTGGATAAAGCATCTCAACTTCTGGCAACAAACTCGCAGCCGCCTCTCCTATGATCGCTAAACTATAAAGAACGGCTCTTACTGTGCGAATATCCGCTTCAAACTCTGCAAAATTGAGACCTTGTGTAAATGTTTCAATCTCTGAACCAATCTCGACAATATCTTGAATTCGTCGCCGCAGACTTCTAGAAGACACGAATAGACTCCTGCAAGACAGGCTCTTTCAGGTAAGACTTCAGTGAGTTCGGAGTTCCCAAATCAACTGAGCAACCTAAAATAGTCTCCAAATGCCGCTGCAACCGCACAAACGCAAGCAACCCGATCGGGTGTTCAAACTCCACCAACAAATCTACATCGCTTTCTGGCGTTGCCTCGTTACGAGCAACCGATCCAAAAAGAATTAACGACTTCACATTAAACTCTTTTAACGAAAGTCTGTAAGATCTGAGCTTCTCTAGAACATCGTCTCGCTGCATTGCTATTTTTGCGGTTGTAATGGCTCTATTGTATGTGATTCCTGTATATGCGATTCCTGCCGTCGCTCCGATCGATTCTAAAGGATCTGTCTGTACCGACGAGCATAATCGCCCGGATTCATGCCAAACTTGTTCCGAAACGCCTTGGCAAAATAACTCCGACTCGTAAAGCCCACCCGTTGCATCACCACTTCAATTTTCAGATCGCCTGCCAATAACATCTGTTGCGCCTGCTCTAACCGATAGTGATGCAAATAGTTGAATGTCGTTGTACCAAAACAAGCCCGAAATCCTTCTTTAAGGGCGCGATCGTTGAGTCCCACCAGTCGCGCCAATTCAGCGATCGAAGGCGGATTCTCTAATCGTTGCAACAGGATTTTTCTTGCGGCATGAATGCAATCGACCTGTTCCGACTTCAGCTTGCTCGGCAACTTCTCTGGCGCAGACGATTCTTCTAACAATGGCTCCACCGAGAGCAACAGCAACTCCCAAATCTTCGTTTCTAGATACCGTTGCTTCATCACGCCATGATAGGGACATTGCCACATCTGCTGCAAGGCAATTTGCATCGCGGGAGTCGTGCGATATCCTCGAATAAACGATAACTGATCAGGTGATCCAATCAAAGGCTGCAATCCAGCAGGCAACTGACCAAAGAACGATCGCATCTCTTCAATGGAAATCGAAAAAGCAATTTCTCTCACGGCTCCTTCAGTAGTTACATACACCCCTTTGTGAGATGCACCACTGCCAGCTAGCGAGTACTCTCCTGGGCAAACCGTAACGCTCGGACTGTGATGAATTCCCGACAGATGAAACCCAACTCTGAGAAAGTCAGGCTGGTGAAATTCCTCGCAGGAAAATGCAAGCTTAGCTAAGGGTTCGTGATAATCCATTGCTAACCATACTTCCTCTCGCAGATCAATGAGTCGCGTCAGCCCTCGCCCCAATTCAGCCGGAAACGGAATGATCACATCTGCCTCATCTTCTGGATCAAGATATCGCATCTGTTCGAGTGTTTCCTCAAACAAATCGTCACAGGTTTGACTCGAAAGTGCGATCGTCATAATGTTCTATTACGCTGACAAAGCAGGATGCAAGCCTCAAGAGTATCTTGACCTAATTAGTATTAGTTTGCAATAAGATTGCAGTGACAAATTATTGAATGATGAGAACTACTATGTGATCACACTCATCACGATCGCATGAATGATGCTGAGCGATCGCGCGCTCTGGCACCTTCAAGAGCTATCAACAAAGAAATAGTGCGATCGAACCACTCGAATCATTCATTGTTCAGAGGTAATGAATCGAGGTGCTGAGTTGATAGAGCATAGACGAATAGTAAGATAAGGCACACCTTAACGGTTCCCTTGATACATAAGTCGGATTCGCTTTGACTTGCCATCTATTTGAGAATCAAGGTATTAATAATTAAGAATTAGTTTCAGTAGCTGGGGTTCAGATAATCATGACGATCGCACTTTCTCAAGATGACTACTGGGCGCTATTTTGTGAAACCCAACCCAGTCATCCAGAACCGAACTCATTCGAGACCGTATTGCATTTTCCAGAGGCGTTGGGAAATGGATTCACGCGAGAAATTGATCTGCGCCATGGGTTGGAGTTAGCGATCGCAGATTACCACTTGCACCAACCTTTGAGCGTCAAAACTCAAGAACGCCCCCATCCCCTGCAATATTGTTTTGTCCTCACAGGCGGGTTTAAAAATCCAAGTTACGGCATAACAACTGGGCAATATTCGCTCTGTGGGAGTGGTCTAGCTCCGGCTGAAACGGTTGAATCGACAGCATTACATCAGCAGGAAGTGAATGTTCACATCGAGCCAGACCTATTTTTGACTTTTTGGAACAGCACTTTAGAAACTCTACAACCTGAGTTAAAGCCTTTGATTCCGGCTTCCCTGGAACCTTATTATTGTGGCTCAGGGACAACGACAATGGAGATGCAAACGACCTTGCAACAATTGCTGCGGTGTCCGTTTCAGGGCATTACTCGCCGCATTTACCTAGAAAGTAAGGTGTGGGAACTGATGGCGCTGCTGATGGCGCAAGAACTAGAACGCTGTCAGGTAAAACCTGCTCTCTATCCGCTGAAGCCGGAGGATGTCGATCGCATTCATTACGCAAGAGAGATTCTGTTGCATCGGCTCGATAATCCGCCTTCGCTCTCTGAGTTGGCGCGACAGGTGGGATTGAACGAATGCACCCTGAAACGAGGATTTCGCGTCTGTTTCGGCAAGACCGCCTTTGGCTATCTGCATGATTATCGCTTGGAGCAGGCACGGCGGTTGCTCGAAGAACGCCGCTTAAATGTGTCGGAAGTGGCACGCGCGATCGGCTTTGTGAATCGCAGCTATTTTGCAGCAGCCTTCCAGAAGAAATTTGGTGTAACGCCCAAAATCTATCAAGCTCGGCATAGAAATTCCGTCTAGCGTTAAAAGAATTCCCTTTAGGAGTCAAAACGATCTATTATTTTCACTCATTTTTCGATATCTTCTTGAGAATAATTCTAACTAAGACTCTCGTTGGTGTGGAAGATGAGCGGAATCAAGTCGCGGCAGATGAGTGCGGTTCAGTTTTCTGGATGGCTGGTAATCTTAGCAAGCAGTTTAGTGGGTGGATTGGCATTGCCAGGATGGGCTGAGATCAAGGCGTTAGAGAATGGGGAAGTGGGGCGCGATCGCACCCATCCCGCTACGACTCTCAAAGAGTGGATTGCCCAAATCGAAGCGGTGACTGTTCAGGTGAACCAAGTGAACCTCAACCGCACCGAGCGTGGGTTGGAGATTGTGTTACAAACGGCAGAGGGCAAACCCCTGCAAGTGGATGCCACGCAGTTTCGACGCGAAGGCAATACCTTGATTGCTGATATTCCCAATGCAGTGCTGGCATTGCCGGAGAGACAGCCCTTTACTGCTGAGAATCCGACCGACGATATTGCGAGTGTACAAGTTGTGCAGCAGACGGTGAGCGGCATTCGGGTAAGCGTGACGGGCAAGGAGGCGCTCCCCACGATAGAGGTGACCCTCAACACTGGAGAGGTTGCCTACAGCCTTAACCCAGAAGCAGATGAACCGGATGAAGAAATTGTGGTGACGGGTGAGCAGAATCGTTATCGAGTGCCCAATACCTCGACCGCAACCCGAACTAATACGCCCATCCGCGACATTCCTCAGTCGATTCAGGTTGTACCTCAAGAAGTGCTGCAAGATCAAAAAGTGAATACGCTGACAGAAGCCCTACGAAATATTAGTGGAGTGACTTCTGGTGGTTCTGCATTTGGCACCTATGATCAACTCGTTTTACGAGGTTTTTTGGGCAGCAATACAGGTAACTATCGGCGGAACGGGATTGAATTTCCTAATTTCGTTGGATTTGCTCTCAATTCCAACACCGATCGAGTAGAAGTCTTGAAGGGTCCAGCTTCAGTATTGTTTGGCGATTTAGCTCCCGGTGGCATTATCAATTTGGTGACGAAGCAGCCGTTATCTGAACCGTTTGCTCAAGTTGAAGCAAATGTTGGAAGCTATGGTTTTTATCGAGGAGCGATCGATTTGTCAGGTCCTTTGAATCCTGAGAAGACGCTTTTATATCGCTTGAATGCGTCCTATGAAGATGCCAATAGTTTTCGGGACTTTATCAACAATCGTACCTTCTTCATTGCGCCCGTGATTAGCTGGCAGATCGCCGATCGCACTCGTTGGACAGTAGAACTAGAGTACCGCAAAGACGATCGCATTACTGATTCCGGTCTACTGCTACCAGGAGCCTCTTTTGAGCGTATTCGTCAGCTTCCAATCAGCCAATTGCTGAATGAACCCAATGATGAATTTGAATCGCGCTATCTCTCGGTTTTATCTACCTTAGAGCATGGATTGAGTGACAACTGGAAGATACGCAAGATCTTCAACTTTATTGATGCAAGTCGTGATTTTATCCAGACTACGGAAGCAGATAGCTTAGGATCAGATGGACGGACACTAGAGCGATCGCAACGTGCTTCAGAGCAAACAGTCAACTACTATTTCGGCGAAGTAGACTTAATTGGCAACTTCAAAACTGGTTCTATTGGTCACGAAGTGGTTGTAGGTATAGACTACTTCTATCGGAATTTACCATTTACCAACTTTGATGGTCAAAGTTCTTTTCTAGACATCGAAGATCCCATTTACGGTCGCACAACTAGAGAGTTTACAGTTCGGAATTCTGCTACGCTTCCGGAACGTCGCTTTGGATTTTTTATACAAGATTTGATTTCCCTAACTGATAATCTAAAAATATTGTTAGGGGGTCGTTATAACAATGCTTTGCTCCAACAATCAAATCGACTCACTAATCAACTAGTGCGCGATCAAACCGTCGAAGATTTTAGCCCTCGACTGGGAATGATTTATCAACCGGCAAACTGGCTGTCGCTGTATGCTAGCTACAGCCGTTCATTCCAAATTAATTCTGGTGTTGATGCGACCGGAAATCCTTTCGACCCAACGTTTAGTACCCAGTATGAAGTGGGTGCTAAAACTGAATTTTTGAATGGTGCTTTGGGAGCATCACTGGCGTTCTTCAAGATCAATCGTAGCAACGTTCTTACGCCTGATCCAAATAGTTCCCGATTCAGCGTGCAAACTGGAGAACAAGAAAGCCAGGGAATTGAGTTAGATGTTACGGGGAGGATTACACCCAATTGGAGTATTATTGCTTCCTATAGCTATTTAGATGCCAAAATTACGGAAGATAATCGTTTTCCAATCGGGAATCGATTGCCTACAGCTTCTCCTCATCGCTTCAGCTTATGGACAAAATATGATTTTGATGGCAGTCTCAGAGGCTTAAGCTTAGGGGGTGGAGTGTTTTATGTGGGAGAGCGTTGGGATAGCTTGACTAACAACTATCAGTTACCAGGTTACGTAACGGTTGACTTTCTGATGGCTTACCGCTTGAATAATCCTGATCTAACAGTGCAACTCAATCTAAAAAATCTATTTAATGAACGGTACTATGATGGGACATTTGGGGATGTTTATCCAGGTGCTCCTCGTAGTGTGGTGGGAAGTATTGTCTATCGGTTCTAGCGTATGCGGTGCGATGCGAAGCAGTTCTCCCTACGGGGTAATCGCTGGGTCAAGTTCTATATTTTTCTGATCTGCACCCTTTTTATGGTTACATCCTGCTATGGTCATCTGCCTGAGATAAAGCAATCAGGTGTGCAAGAAAGGCTAGTTAGCATTGGAGACTGTCGGGTTGTAAAGCATTGGCTGGGTGAGACTTGTATTCCTCGCCAACCTCAGCGTATTGTCGTGCTGCATGACTCGACTTTGCTCGATCCACTGTTAGCTTTAGGGCTGAACCCGATTGCGGTTGCTACCTACCCAGGCAGCAATGGGCAACCCATGCTCCGTGGAATTGCACCTGATACCGCGAAAAATCTCATCTTTGTGGGAAGCTCTAATCATCCTGATCTAGAAACAATTTTGCAACTACGACCAGATTTGATCATTGGACGAGAATTTCACCAAGATATCTATAAGCTACTAGATGCGATCGCACCGACAATTCTGATACGTTGGGAAAGCAGCAAGAGCTTCAAAAGTAACTTTTATGCTCTTGCCACTTTGCTCGATCGAACTCAGCCTGCTCGACAAGTTTTAGCGAGTTACCAGGAACGTATTCAACAATTTCACCAGGCAATGGGAGATAGGTTGAATACTCTTGTTGTATCACTCTTAGCGATTCAAAATTCCACTTTCAAGACTTTTGGACAGGAGACGACGATGGGTGAAGTTCTCCAAGATGCAGGACTTCAACGCCCTACTGCTCAATCGCAGTCCGTAACTCGGCTCAACCTTAGCCTAGAACAACTCTCTGCTCATGATGCTGATGTGATTTTTCTTGTTCATGAGTCAGGTGATGAACTGGCACGATATCAAAAAACTCTACTTTGGAATCGGTTAGAAGCAGTGGAATCGGCGCGAGTTTATACTGTAGAGCCGCAAAATTGGATAGTAGCCGGGCCATTAGGAGCGAATCACATTCTTGATGACTTGTTCAAATATCTGGTGAAGGAGTCAAACCCATGACAGCTAACAGAAGTCGTAACCATTGCCAATTCTGTTCCGAGATTTCTAAAGCCAATGGACATGATCCCATTGGTTCCGCATGGCAGTACGATCGCTGGTTCATCATCGAAATGCCCCAACCCTGGGAGCGATCGTCCTGGCAAGAACATCCCATCTTGCATCCGATTTACCATGACCTGATCAAACCGCTACATGACGAACACGGTCTCTGGATTCGTCCCCTGCTGATTGCCCCCGATCGCGCGTATTCCATTCCAGACAAAACCCGCATTCTCTACTATCACCGTCCAGCCGGATTATTTGCTCAATTTGAAAAGCAAGAGTTTATCGTCCCCACCGAGCAAATTCTTTCCCTCGCAACTGCCTTGCTACAGCAGCCAGACCAACTGCCTCACTTTGCCGCCTATCAACAGCAAACCAAGCATATTCGAGAGTTGATGGTGTGTACCCACGGCACTGTAGATGTTGCCTGTGCCCGCTTTGGCTTTCCGATTTACGAACGATTACGCAATGACCATGCCGCAAACTCTGGAGGAAGATTGCGCGTTTGGCGATGTAGCCACTTTGGAGGACACGTCTTTGCACCTACCCTGGTTGACTTGCCCGAAGGACGCTATTGGGGGCACTTAGAACCTGAAATCTTGGATTCGTTAGTGCATCACAATGGTTCTGTTGCAGACTTGCGTTCCTTTTACCGGGGCTGGTGTGGATTAAAGCAGTTTGAACAAATTGCAGAACGAGAGATTTGGATGCAAGAAGGCTGGAAATGGTTGAATTACCTCAAACGAGGAGAAACGATCGCTATTGCACCCACTCACAACGACGATGAAGAACCCGACTGGGCAGAGGTACGCATTGAGTATGCCTCACCGGATGGCAATGACATAGGCGTGTACGAGGCTAGGATTGAGGTCTGTGGCACAGTGATGACTCAATGGCAATCAGGTAATGATCAGCCTGTAGAAGAAACCAAACAATATCGGGTTAGCCAGCTTGTCCAACAGGGTGCAATGGTTAAAAAATCTGTTTAAGCACCAAGAAGTGCCGCCAGGAGACAAAATCGCAAGTTTTGTTGGGCTTAGTAAATCATCTGCTAGAGAAGATGTTAAACAGAAGCTCGATTCGTCGTCATGGGGCTAACCTGATACGACTACTTGACTATTGCTCCAGTTTAGTTGAGAATTAGTATCATTAGCTAAAGCCTGTTTGCGAAAGTCATCCTTAAACCTATCATGGCAATCACTATTTCACGCACAGATTACGACGAGTTATGGAGAGCGTGCAATCCTGCTCCCTTGGTATCTAGCCATTCAGGGTATTGCGAGCAGATTGAGGTTGTGCCTGAGCAATTTGGAGAGGGGTATATTCAATTTATTCAACTGCGAGAAATCAATCTAGCTCTGTTTAATTATCAACTGCATCATGATTTGTATATTAGAGATGAAGTGTTTGGTGCAGCGTGGGAATTTGGATTTAACCTATCGGGTAATTGCAGTGGTAAGCATACCGGAGAAAACTTTATTGAATGGGGAGCCTATGAAGGAGAAGGCACATGGATCACTTACGCCAATGATCCAGTGTATAAGGTTGATGTGCATTTAGAGGCTCCCGATGCATTATTTCAACTGATTACCGAGACATTAGAAGAACTACCAGTAGAAATTAGACAACATATTGAAGATTGCAATAGAAATTGTTTCGATGAAATCAATGTCATCACACCTGCGATGCGATCGCCGTTGGAACAAATTTTCAATTGTCCATTTCAAGGAAAAACCAAGCAAATTTATCTCGAAAGTAAGTGTTTAGAACTGATTGCGTTGAAGTTAGAGCAAATTAAAGCAACAGAAAGATCACCAGGAACCCTATGTTTGCTGAAGCCGGATGACGTCGATCGCATCTATGTTGCCGAAAAAATTCTCAAAGCGAATCTAGATCATCCACCCTCGCTGATGGAGTTGGCGCGGCAAATTAGCTTGAATGATTACAAACTGAAGGTTGGCTTCCAGCAGGTGTTTGGCACAACGGTGTTTGGCTACCTGCATCAGCACCGTATGGAAACGGCACGACAATTGCTAACAGAACGACGCATGAACGTTAGAGAAGCGGCTCAAGCAGTGGGATACGCAAACCAGAGTCATTTTGCAGCCGCCTTCCGCAAACAGTTTGGCGTGAATCCCAAAGCCTACGTGATAAAGGGCAAAATAGGGCTAGGGCTTTGATGTTAGTTTCCACTCACCCTTAGCCAACCAAACAGTTGCTCTACAGTCAACGCCAAATCAACCCCAGGTAAACAGGGAAGTTGGGTATCCTCGGTCAACTCTTCGGGTAAGCAATCCGGGCGATAAACCAACACGACGCGCTCATCCGGATCAATCAGCCAGCCTATCTGCCCCCCGTGGCGCAAGCTGTGCAAAATATTGCGAGTCACCTTCATCTGGCTCTGGTCGGGGGACAATATCTCAATGATCCAATTCGGCGCAACGCTGATTCCTGTACTGATAATTTCTCCGTTGGAGTCCATGGGAATCTGGCTCTTTGCCAGAACCACTAAATCTGGAACAATCGATCGTCCACCCACTGTGCAGCGCAATTCGGAAAATGCCTCGTAAGGGGAATCGATTGCATTGATAGCTGCCCCCAAACGGGATTGTAAACGACTGTGCTTTCCTCCAGACATTGGCTTCTGAACGGCTTCTCTCTGTATAAATTCCCAAGCGGGTGACTCTTCAATGTAGGGCAGTTGCAAAAACTGCTCTAACGTAAGGGGTTGAGGAACGGCAATGGTCATAGAAGATTGCTTTTACCTTGGATAAGCTAAATTTTAGCGCCTTTGACCCTGGGTTAAAATCAAATCATCCTAGTGAAGTCCTCGGCAGAGGCTGCTCAGCACAGCGCAGTTAAGCTGTAGAAGTATGCTCTGTCTGCGGGCAGAAAGAGTTCTCGGTTATAATGCTAAGTAGACATTTTTCCCTCATGCCCTTTTATGGACTACCAAGATATTATTACGATCGAGCCTGGAAAGCGCAGCGGCAAGCCGTGTATCCGGGGTATGCGAATCACTGTGTATGACATCTTAGAATATCTGGCAGGCGGGATGACCGAAGCAGAAATTTTGGAAGATTTTTCTGAGCTTACCTCAGAAGATATTAAAGCTTGTCTTGCTTTTGCAGCGGATCGTGAGAAGAAGTTGTTTGTGGCATCGCTGTGAAACTGCTTTTTGATGAGAATCTTTCAGACCGGATTGTTTGCAGGATTATCGATTTGTATCCTAGTTCTGAGCATGGCAAAACCTTGGCGCTTACAAATACTGATGATGGCATCATTTGGGAATATGCAAAGGCAAATGATTTTGTCATTGTTTCCAAAGATTCCGACTTTCATCAGCGTAGTTTGCTGTATGGCATCAGCGTAGTTTGCTGTATGGTCATCCACCGAAGTTTATCTATCTTCGGGTTGGCAATTGTCCAACATCAAAAATTGTTCAGATTTTGCGAGACAACTTTGACACGATGATTCAGTTTGAAGAGCGAAAATCGGAAAGTATATTAGTGTTGGCATAGTGTGAAATCGCCGCATGGAGAAAGATTGGCAACGGGTTTTGATAGCGTCCGTTGCCAACCAAAGGTTCTTACGACAACGAATTAGCCCTAGGGTGATTGAGATTGCAACCGATTTGCTCGTTGAGTCGCTAACGCGATCGTGGTTCTAAATCCATCCAAAAAATCCGTCTATGGGTCAAAATAATCCGTCTATGAGCGATCGCGCTCAACCACGCCTCTCTGTTTTCCAGTATCCTCTTGAGAGTGATTATGATTAAGACTCTCAAGTGGTGTGTGGAAGATGAGCAGAGTAGGTTTGCAGCAGATGGGCAAAGTCCGATTTTATGGCTTGATGGCTGCTTTAACCGGAAGTTTGGTGAGTGGGTTGGCAGTGCCGGGGAGGGCAGAAGAGAGATCCCCCCTAACCCCCCTTAAAAAGGTGGGAACTGAACAGCGGCTTGAAGTCCCCCTTCTCAAGGGGGATTTAGGGGGATCAAGACTTGCGGATCAAGCAACTGTGTCTCATTTTCGCGATCGCCCCCGCCCCGCCACTACCGTTAAAGAATGGATGGCGCAGATTGAAGCCGCTACTGTACAGGTGACAAGTGTGAGCCTCAACCGTACCGATACCGGACTGGAAATTGTGCTGCAAACGGCGGAAGGTAAACCGCTCCAGGTGGATGCGACGAAGTTTCGGACGGAAGGTAGCAGCCTGATTGCCGATATTCCCAATGCGGTGCTGGCTCTCCCCAATGCTCCAGGATTTAGTGCTGCGAATCCGACTCCAGATATTGCGACTTTAGGCGTGACCCAACAGGATGCCAACACGATTCGAGTTAGTGTGGCGGGAACGGGTAAGCTGCCGACTTCTGAGGTGACGCTGAAAGTTGGGGAACTGGCTTATAGCCTCAACCCGGAAGTGGATGAGCCGGATGAGGAAATTGTGGTGACGGGTCAGCAAAATGGCTATCGTGTGCCCAATGCAACCACCGCAACTAAGACTGATACCCCATTGCGTGATATTCCCGCTTCGATTCAAGTGATCCCGCGTCGAATCTTAGAAGACCAAAAGACGACGCGCGTACAAGAAGCCTTGGAAAACGTCAGCGGTGTACGCAAACGAGATAACTTCGGAGGTTCAAATGCCGGTGGATATAATATTCGTGGCTTCGATCAAGCTGGAAATTTCCGCAATGGATTTTCTGACAATGACTCTTACTCTTCGGTAGATACAGCAAACATCGATCGCATTGAGGTTCTCAAAGGGCCGGCTTCTGTTCTATTTGGTCAGGCTGAACCGGGAGGAATTGTCAATATTGTCACAAAACAACCCCTTAGCACTCCCTATTATTCAGCTGAATTTAATGTCGGCAATTATGCGTTTTATCGCCCCAGTTTTGATATTTCTGGGCCACTCACAGATGATGGTTCGGTATTATATCGGCTGAATGTGGCTTATCAAAACTCTGAGAGTTTTCGAGATTTTAATTTTACCGAACGTGTCTTTGTTGCGCCTGTAATTACCTGGAATATTAGCGATCGCACTTCATTAACATTCGACCTTGAATATCTAAACAATGATTACCTCTACGATCGGGGACTTCCTTCCATTGGAGACAGACCTGCCCCCATCCCCATTAGTCGCTTCATTGGTCTGCCGGAAAGTGTTTATAACGATAGCAATTTGCGGGTTGGCTATAGACTGGAGCATGAATTCAGTCAGGACTGGCAACTTCGCAATGCCTTTTCTTTTGTGTCTGGTCGATTAACTGGTGATTCTGCAAGTGGTGGCCGTGCGCTGGTTGACAACCAGTTTGCTCCAATATTTATAGATCGTCAAGAATTCACACGAAAAATCTATACCCTGCAAACAGAACTAGTTGGAAAGTTCAAGACGGGATCGATTGTCCATCAACCTTTAATTGGGGTGGAATTAAGACGAAACACTTGGGAATATACAGGATTTGGCGCGGCAGACTCCATACTGCTAGACATTTTTAATCCCAATTATGATGTTGATTTACCTGCCATATCTGATGAAGCTTACTTTTACACGACTCGTAGAGACACCTTGGGAATTTACCTCCAAGATCAAATTACTTTTGCAGATAATCTCAAGGTCTTAGTTGGTGGTCGCTTTGATACCTTCCAACGAAAACAAACAGAACTGGGAGAAACAACGGGTGAAGAATCCCTCAGTGCTTTTAATCCCCGTGTTGGGATCGTTTATCAACCAATTCAACCAATTTCCCTCTATGCCAGCTACACTCAATCGTTTCAACCCGATCGCTTTTTTGGTCGTTCGGCAACAAACGAACCCTTTAAACCAACAAGAGGAACGCAATACGAAGTTGGTATCAAGGCAGATATCAGCGAAAAACTTTCAGCAACCCTAGCAGCCTACCAAATTACCAAAACTAATGTGGTCACTGCTGACCCCAACGATCCAGATTTATCTGTGCAGGTTGGAGAACAGAGAAGTAGAGGTATTGAATTAGATATTGGCGGCGAAATTCTGCCAGGTTTGAATATCATTGCATCTTACACTTACACCGATGCAATTACCTCAAAAGACAATAGAGTTGTTGTTGGTAATCGCATCAATAATGTACCCGAACACGCTGCAAGTTTGTGGACAACCTATGAACTACAAAGCGGTGATTTAAAAGGTTTGGGCTTTGGTTTGGGACTTTACTATGTGGGAGATAGATACGCCGACTTGGAAAATACCAGCATTATGCCCAGCTATTTCCGCACTGATTTCGCCATCTATTACAAGCGGGATAACTGGAGATTAGGACTCAATATCAGGAATCTTTTCAACGAAACTTATTATGAAACGTCTCAAAGCAGAAACATCATTTATCCTGGCGCACCTTTCACAGTCATCGGCTCTTTTTCTATCCAGTTTTGACTTTAATTAACAAAAGAGCGTTCATCATGTTTCCCAAAATTCGCCGCCAGATGAGACTTTCTCTGCATAAATACATTGGCTTGGTCATTGTCACAGTGATCTTAATTACGGCTTGTCAAAGTGGTGTTCCCAATAGACCGAATTTGGAGAATGTGCAAGGAACATCCACTGATTGTCGAGTTGTGAAACACGCAGTTGGTGAAACCACGATTTGCGGTAAACCTCAGAAAGTAGTTGCACTAGAACCAAAGTTGCTAAGTATGATGCTGGCGCTTAATGTGCAGCCCTCTGCTTATGCGGATTCAGGTTCGTTCAATGGGCGTAAATTCGACAATCCCAGTCAGCAAATTCCTTACTTAGGTCAATTTGTCACAAATCAACCTATTAGCGTAGGTAGTCGTAACAATCCCTCACTGGAAGCTCTGACTTTACTTAAACCGGATTTGATTCTGGGAATGAAATTCCAGGAAAATGAGCTATTGTCTGCTATTGCTCCGACTGTGCTAATCGACCACACGGCAGATACTTGGCAAAATAACATTCAAACTTTAGCTAAAGCACTCCATCGAGAAAACAATGTACAACAAGTCATTGCCTCACATCAACAACAGCTTGCTGAAGTTCGCACTCAATTAGCCCCGCTTGCCAACACTCACCCGCGAGTGCTGAATGTAGTTTGCAACCAATTAATGGACTACATTGAAATTAGCTACAGTGGGGATTTAGTTCAACTCCTTGAAGAAATTGGGTTTCAATCTGTGTTGCTTGAAGATGTGGAACGGAAACCAGGAGTACGACCTCAAGTCACCATTGAAACACTATCCCAACTTGATGCAGATATTATCATTGTCCATACTTGGATAGATGATTGGGATGGCAATTCGACCTATAGTGTCCCGCTAGAGGCACTCAAACAAAAATGGGCTAAAAATCCGCTGCTGCACTATTCACGAGCTTGGAAAGAAGGTCGAGTCTACTTTGTTGATCATGCAATGTGGGGGAGCGTGATTGGTGGTCCGATCGCGGATTCCATGATACTAGAGCAACTCCCAAAGCTTCTACTTTCTCCTCCCAAAGCAATTTAGGTGTATGACTAAACACACACACTCCGTTTGTAAATACTGCTACTGTGTAGACGGAAACATATCAGAAAGCCAACCAAGTTATGGCACTCGTTTATTTGAGCGACTCAATACCTTATCCAGGCAAAGTTTTTCATCATTACAACTAGAAATCCAGTCTGTAGGTTGCATGTGGGCGTGTAAGCACGGTTGTGTCATCGCCATTTCCAGCCCAGAGAAACCAACCTACCTGATCACCGATCTGCCCCCCGATGAAACTGCCGCCCCACTACTAGACTTCATGCAGCAGTACATCAACCATGACACCGGAGAATTTCCCTACAAAAAACTCCACGACCTGTTTCCATCTGCCACCTTGGTTCAAATCCCGACGGTGCTTCTGTGATCAGTCAGCAAGCGCGATCGCTCTCCCCCTCAGCTTGCGCGATCGCCTTGCAGCCAAGCTTCCAAATCTGCGATCGTCTCAAACTCCAACAGCGCCTCACCCAATGACTCTAGCTGTTCTAGGGAGAGAGTTTCAATTTGCGATCGCGCAACCTTTTTGAGAATTCTGTAGCCGCCGCGATCGCAGAATTTTCAGAAATAGGGCATTTCTACGCAAACTTAATCAACAGGATAAGCACGATTAGCGCAAAGCGCAACTCCACAGGAACCGCGCTAAGCCTGAGCAAATTCCGAATGCTTCCTGAATGTTGGAGTCTGATATTCCAGCACAATATCCGTTTTAGGAATTCCTTCCCCAATTAGAGCGTTTGCCACCCCCTCTTCGGTGGGATCGCTATGAATATAAATTTTTCCATTTTTGAGCGATAGGTGCAGAGTGGTGTAGATTCTGCGTTGCTGAGCATCCCATCCCGTCTGAATCACCTGATACTGGTCGGAGGTGGGGTCACACACCATTGTTGTGTCTGCGTCTGGCATTCGCTTATAGAGGGTGTAGTAATGTTGAAGAACCTGCTTGACAATGTTTCGGTATTGCTCTAATCGATCCATGTCAAAATCTCCTGATTTTCAGTGCTGTACACCAAAATTCTAATTCGATAAGTCTGACTGTCCCGGAAAAGAGGTTTCTCGAATTGGGTATCGTAAATCTCTTTGGGAACCGCTAAGTAGAGCTTTCGGCTCCACTGGTTGTAATTAAAGGCAAGTTGGTAGTGGAGATATTGCCCTACAGCCGTATGAAAATCATTCACGGCACTCGGATCAAGAAAACTCTTGATTTCTACCGCAACGGTTTCAGTCTCTCGCTGTGCGGCAATGATACGCTCTGCCCCTAAATCGACCTTGAGGTTGGTCGGACCATAGCGAACCACTAGCGGATCATCTGTAATGACCCATCCATCTCGAATCAGTGCTTGCTTAACAGCATCGTGAAAGAGATCCTTCGCGCTCACGGGTGATTCTTTAGCAAAAGGACAATTTAGATTATCACGCCCATTGCCGTTGCTGACGCTTGCGTGTCTCCAGGGAGAAAGTTTCTGTTTGCGATCGCGCTGCTTCAGGCACCTCGCCCGGAACTCGATTTGATGGCGCAGGCAGATCTCAAACACTTGACAGCTAACTCGCTTCAGTTGAGAATAAGTTGCATTAAAATTCGCGTTTCTAGAAACTCATCCCTAACCCTATCTCAGTTACGCGGCATCCACCTCCCTATTTTCAATGATGAAACTTTCCCTCTCTTACAGCAATATTCAAGAGTTGTTGGAGGAATTGCAGCTACAGACAGGCACCCTCTGTCAGGTACAGAATTATGAAACGTCATTCCAGCTATCCCAGCCATTTGGTCGCTGGTCGATTCGCTGGTTCGATCCGTGGGATAAATTTGAGCTACATATCACCGAGTGGGAACTACAAGAGCATCTGAGTTTGCTGACGGAAACACAACTTTATTCCTCAGCCGGATTTAGCTTTTGTCTGTCTGGGCGTTTTAGGGGAACGTTTCACCGTTCGGGATCGGATCTGGTTGCTAAGTCTGGCGATAGTCATTTCGGAGTAATGCATGGCGAGGATAAGGCAGTCACAGAGTTGGCTGCTGGACAAAAAATATCTTTAGTTCAGATCAGTATGACACCGCACCAACTTAGAGCGCTTACAGATTGGCAATTATCCTCGCTTCCCACCCCTATAGAGCGAACTCTCAGGGGAGATGAATCAGGGTTTCACTGGCAAACAGGATCAACCACGCCTGCGATGGCGATCGCGCTTCACCAAATTCTGAACTGCCCTTACCAAGGGATGATCAGACGGTTCTATCTGGAAAGTAAAGCATTAGAACTGATCGCACTCAAGTATGACCAACTCACCCATGAACCAACCCATCTCAAAAAAACGCTCCAGTTGAAATCCAGCGATATTGACTGCGCTCACCAAGCTAGAGAAATTCTGCTCCGCCATGCCGATGCTCCTCCATCCGTGCTTGCTTTGGCAAAGCACGTCTGTGTGAGCGACTTCAAGTTAAAGCAACTTTTTCACCAAGTTTTTGGTACGACAGTGTTCGGATGCTTACACGAGTACCGGATGGAACGGGCGCGGTTATTACTAGAAACCAGTCGGATGAGTATTACTCAGGTTTCGCAAACGGTTGGTTACGCCAATGCAAGCAAGTTTTCCGGTGCTTTTAAGAAAAAATTTGGAATTACTCCAACGTCTTACAGACTCAACGGAAAGTTGCTTTAGAACCTATGGTTCTCCGTCTGGGAGCTAAAACTCTCCACCGTGGAGTTGCAGACAAAGTGTTTAATGCTTATTCTTCTCAATAATCCCAAATGCAGAACGGTGTTGTTGAGGAGAGTGGTGTGAACAGAGGTTTACTTTGCGCTTGTTGCAAAATCAGTGGCGGCTCTCTTATTTCTTTGATTGGATTGCTGATAGTTCAGTCGGCTTTGGCTCAGACCGTTATCCAGAACATTGAGGGAGAGACAAAAGTACCTCATATCAACGACCTCCACCGTCCTGCATCTACTGTGCAGCAATGGCTGTCTCAGGCAGAGGAAGCAGAAACCGGAAAGCAAGAAGAAGGCGCGGCACCCGTGCGAGTAACGGGTGTAAGGCTGAATTCAGTCGAAGGTGAGTTGAGGGTGGTTCTAGAAACGGATGCAGGTAAAGCGCTTCAGGGGACAGCGGATGTGAATGGAAATACCCTGATCGTCCTGATTCCCAATGCTCAATTAGCCGATGGTAAGGAGTTTCGGCAAGATAATCCGATCGCAGGCATCGCTTCGATTAGTGTTGAACGGAGCAATTCTAATAGCATTCAAATTCGCATTGTTGGAATTGATGATGTTCCCGATGGCAGAATCGTTCAAAGTCAGTCAGGGTTGATTCTCAGCGTGTCGGCAGTAGAACCAGAGGAAGAAGTCATCGTCACAGCACAGAAGCGTCCAGAGAATCCGCAGGACATCCCCATCAGTATCACAGCAATTCCCAGGCAAGCGATTGAGGATGCTCAAATCGACTCATTTAGTGATGTAGCGGCGAACACCCCCAACTTCTTTGCGCTGCCTCAAGGGAGCGGCAATTTCTTGAACTACAGTATTCGAGGACTGGGAAACAGCAACTTTGCTGCTCGTGACGCAGTTGGATTCTACATTGACGATGTGCCTTATGACTATACGAGCTTTATTGATGTGCCTCTGTTTGATTTAGAACGGGTAGAAGTGTTGCGGGGTCCGCAAAGTACGCTTTATGGCAGAAATTCTCAAGCTGGAGTCGTCAATATCATTAGCCGTTCTCCTAGTAATGATCCGGAGGTGAGAGCCTTAGTCGGGTATGGCAGTTCCAACAATCGTAATCTCCAATTGTCTTTGAGTGATGCAGTAATCCCCGATCGCCTATTCTTTCGGCTAGCTGGGGCTTATATTGCGCGAGATGGCTTTACTGAAAACACATTCACCAACGAAAATGTGGGTGAAAAATCAAGTCTATCTGGGCGCGCTCAAATTCTCTGGACTCCTGATCAGGAATGGTCTGTTTCGTTCAATGCAAATGCTAGCTATAGCGATCATGGCAGCACTATCCTCGTTCCCCTCAATCAATCCGATCCGTTCAAAATTGACTATGACTTCAATGGCTTCGACCAGGTCAGCACCAACACTCAGGCATTGAAAATTGCCTACGATGGACCTAAATTTCGCGCCACTGCTATTACCACCCGTCGATTTACGTTCCAAGACAACCCGATCGACTCTGATTTTACATCGCTCGATTTGATTCGGCGGAAAGCACAATTTGACTCAACCCTTTGGAGCCAGGAGTTGCGGATTCAATCGCCTGAAGATGCCAATCAATTGCGCTGGCTCTTTGGGGGATATTTCGAGTCAAGAGCGTTTAGAGTGTTGGGGTCTGGGCTTCAGTTCAGTGATCTGGGTGCCGCCGCCTTTGGCTTACCCTTTGCCGGATTTGACCGCGCAGATGCCGATACCAATCAAGCCACCTATGCAGCATTTAGTCAGGTAGACTACACTCCGATTCAACCCCTCACCTTGACGGCTGGATTGCGCTACGAATCGACCACAAGCCGCATTACTCGACAACGCAACCTAGAAGTTGCTGGAACGTCCCTAAAAGTTCCAACGGGTTTGAGTGTGAGTGATGTAGAAACCAGCGATCGGGTTTGGCTACCGCGTTTTGCCGCGCAATATCGGTTTAATCCGAATGTGAGCGCTTATGGCAGTATTACACGAGGCTATAAACCGGGTGGTTTCAACTCTCAGGCGGAATCACTCAATCTGCTGACTTTTGCCTCGGAAACGTCCTGGAATTATGAATTGGGATTCAAGTCGTCCTGGCTTGACGATCGACTCACCGTCAATCTGGCAGCATTTAGCAACCACTTGGATAACTATCAAGTGCTGCTCCCGGATAATACGGGCGCATTTTCAAACGTTGCCAATGCTGAAGCTCGGATTCGCGGAGTAGAGTTGGAGATCAAAGCAACACCCGTTCGGGGGCTGGATGTGATTGCGGGCTTTGGCTATGCAGATGCTAAGTTTACCGATTATACGAATCCATTTACAGGTCAAAACTTTAACGGTAATCGGCTCACCTTGGCACCCAATTTCACCTATAACCTAGCCTTGCAATATCGCAGTGTTAGGGGAATTTTTGCTCGATTGGATCTTCAAGGGGTAGGAAAATACTTCTTTGATGATGGTAATCAACTCAAACAACATCCGTTTGCGTTGGTGAATGCTCGGATTGGATATGAAAATAGTAACTGGGGAATTTATTTATTTGCTATGAATTTATTGAATACAGAGTATGTAACTTCAGCGTACTTCTTTCCGCCTCCCCAAGCCGTTGGAACTTATGGCGATCGCAGAATGTTCGGAATCCAAGTGAAAGCAGCGTTTTAAATCTTAGGAGAGGTGCAATGAGGCATCCACAATGGTTGATTAAACTAGCAAGACGGTTGCATCGTTGGGTTGGACTGTATGTAATCGGATTAACTTTAATCTGGGTGATTGAAGCGATCGCAGTGCCCAGGGTTTTCAGTGCTGGTCTGCCAATTATTGATGAACTTCCACCTGAGCCTACCGCAGCAAATACCAGCACCGTCCTTTCTCGTGAGCAAGCAACCCGCATCCTCATGGCGCATTCGCCAGCAGTTGCAAACCAGATCGACGAAATCGCTTACTTGCCCTTGATTCAAGTTTATCGGTTTGAGAATCACCAGCGATTTTTTGAGTGGTTTATGGATGCTCACACAGGAAAGGTACTGAAATACGGTTTCAATGCAGGCAATTTTTTGCAACAAAAGGGGTTTCTCGGATGGCTACACCCCTGGGTTGGCAACTTAATTAAGCTGCCTTCAGCGCTGTTGACCCTGATTCTAGTCATCAGTGGTTTTTATCTCTTTGTGAGTTCGTTTCGGGTTAACTAGGAAAGGTAAATCTAATGGATACCGTGATACTGAAGATTATTTACTTAATTGGATTAGCTGCCAGTACTGCCATTCGCTTACCTCACCAACGGAAAAATAAACAGAACACGATCGCGGACGATCGCAAAACACCTCTGGAAAAAACGCTACTCTTGTTGGTCTTTTTAGGCATGTTTGTTCTCCCTCTACTCTATGTTTTTTCACCCTGGCTCAGGTTTGCAGACTACGAGCTACCCCTCTGGGCGAATGGATTAGGCGTTTTATCTTTTGCGATTGGGCTTTGGTTGTTTTGGCGCGCTCATCGTGATCTAGGAGAAAACTGGTCGCCAACTTTACAGATCAGAGAGGGGCACACTCTAATTACTAATGGGATCTATCAAACGATTCGACATCCAATGTATACCTCTATTTGGTTGTGGGGGGTTGCTCAGGCATTGTTGCTGCCAAACTGGATTGCAGGTTTAGCGGGAATCATCTCCTTTGGCATTCTCTATGTTGCTCGAATTGGCAACGAGGAACAAATGATGCTGGATCAATTTGGAGATCAATATCAAGCTTATGTGCAGCAAACCAACCGACTCATTCCTTACCTGTTTTAAGCGAAGATCTCAACCAAAAACTCACGAAACACGTTAACGCTGAAAACCTTTCGATTGTCCGCGCCATTCTCAAAGATGCACTGATCGTGCTGCTAGATGAAGGAACTGATGTAGAACTGATGAAGGCGGCGATCGCTACGCATCACTTTGGCAAGCTCAACAACAGTCTCGCTAATGGCGCATTGCGGCGTGAAACACTTGACGGCTGACTCAGTTCAGCTGAGAATAAGTTGCATTAGAAGCAGCGAATTTTCTGGCAAATTGTCCCTAACTTTATCATGGCGATTACGATTTCCCGTACAGATTACGACGAGTTGTGGAAAGAATGCAACCCTACTCCCCTAGTGTCGCAGCACTCAGGCTACTGTGAGCGAGTCGAGGTGATACCTGAGCAGTTGGGAGAGGGATACATTCGCACGATTCAGTTTCGGGGAATCGATCTGAGCCTATTTAATTATCATCTGCACCATGATTTGTACGTTATTGAAGATGAAGGGGTTGGGGCATCGTGGGAATTTGGATTTAACCTATCAGGAAATCGACACCGTAAGCGAACTGGCGAGAGTTTTTTAGAGTGGGGAGCCTATGAAGCAACGGATACGTCAATAACCTATGCTAACGAACCCATTCTGAAGGTAGACATCGACCTAGAGGCTCCAGCCACTTTATTTCAACTCATCGCCGAGAGTTTAGAAGAACTGCCAATCGAGATTAGACGATGTGTTGAAGACAGTGATGAGCCGTGTTTTGATGAGGCGAATGTAATCACACCGGCAATGCGATCGACGTTAGAGAAAATTTTACACTGCTCCTTTCAAGGAAGAACGAGACAAATTTATCTAGAGGGTCAGTGCTTGGAGTTGATTGCATTGAAACTAGAGCAGCTTAAAGAGCCGGGACGATCTCCTCGAAATTCATCTTGCTCGTTAAACCTAGATGATATCGATCGCATTCATCTAGCCAAAAATATTATGGCTGAGCATTCCGATAATCCCCCGTCGCTGATGGAACTGTCCCGTCAGGTGGGGTTAAACGATTTCAAGCTCAAAACAGGGTTTCGGCAGGTCTTTGGCACCACTGTGTTTGGCTATCTGCATCAGCATCGGATGGAAACGGCACGACAATTGCTTGCTGAGGGGCGCATGAATGTTCGAGAAGTGGCTCAAACCGTAGGGTATGCCAGCCCAAGTAGCTTTGCAGAAGCCTTCCGTAAACAGTTTGGCGTGAATCCAAAGTCCTACCTGCTCAGCAAAAAATCCGTCTAGACAGCAAAAAAATCCGTTTGGGAACAGTTACGATCGACTACTCTAGACCGTCTTCCAGTACCTTCTTAAGAATAGTTCTTAGTTAGGCGGCGGTGTGGGGAAGATGAGCAAGGTTTCGCAACAGATGGGCAATATTCAGCTTTACGGCTTGCTGGTCGTGCTGTCGAGTGGGTTTGCATTACCGGGAAGAGCGGCGGAAGTTGAAACAGTAGATCGATCCGCAGCCTCGGTTATGGAGGTTCGTTCGTTGCAGCAGCAAGGTTCTTCTGCAAACTTACGCCGCGATCGCCCCGCCACTACGATTAAAGAGTGGACGGCGCAAATCGAAGCCGCTACGGTTCAAGTGACAGGAGTGACCCTCAATCGCCTAGACTCTGGGCTAGAAATTACTCTAGAAACCGCAGAGGGTAAGCCTTTGCAAGTCGATGCGACAAACTTTCGCACTGAAAGCGATCGCTTGATTGCAGAGATTCCGAACGCAGTCCTGGCGCTCTCTAATGATCAAGCATTTAGCGCAGAAAACCCGGCTCCTGATATTGCCTCGGTACGTGTGACTCAACAGGACGCAACTACAATTCGAGTCAGTGTGAGTGGCAACAATGCGCTGCCAAAGTCAGAGGTGACGTTGAAGACAGGCGAGTTTGCTTACAGCCTCAACCCGGAAGCCGATGAACCCGATGAAGAAATTGTGGTGACGGGAGAAGGGCAACAAGGCTATCGAGTGCCGAATGCGACGACTGCGACTAGAACTGATACCCCAATCCGGGATATTCCTGGTTCGATTCAAGTTATTCCGCGTCAAATATTAGAAGACCAGAAGACAACGCGGATTCAAGAGGCGTTGGAGAATGTCAGTGGTGTCCGCAAAGAGGGGAACTACGGAGGTACAGATGCGGGCGGATACAATATTCGTGGCTTTGCTCAGGATGGAAATTTCCGCAATGGATTTTCTGACAATGACTTTTACTCTTCAGTAGATACAGCAAATATCGAGCGAATAGAAGTCCTCAAAGGACCGGCTTCTGTTCTATTTGGTCAAGCTGAACCGGGAGGAATTATCAATGTTGTCACAAAACAACCCCTTAGCACTCCCTATTATTCAGCTGAATTTAATGTCGGCAATTATGCTTTCTATCGCCCCAGTTTTGATATTTCTGGACCGCTCACTGATGATGGTTCGTTGTTATATCGGCTGAATGTGGCGTATCAAAATGCTGAAAGTTTCCGAGATTTTAACTTTACCGAACGTGTATTTATTGCGCCTGTAATTACCTGGAATATTAGCGATCGCACTTCAATAACCTTTGACCTTGAATATCAGAACAATACTTACCTCTTCGATCGCGGACTTCCATCCCTTGGAGATAGACCTGCTCCCATCCCCATTAGTCGATTCATCGGTCTGCCGCAAAGCGTTTATGACGATAGCACTTTTCGGGTTGGCTACAGACTTGAGCATCAATTTAGCGAAGACTGGCGACTTCGTAATGGGTTTTCGTTTGTGTCTGGTCAATCGGCAGGGACTTATGCCATTGGAGGCTATGGGCTAGAAAATGACCAATTTGCTCCAATTTATGTCGGTCGCGACGACTTCTCACGAAAGATCTATACCCTGCAAACGGAATTAGTAGGACGGTTCAAGACGGGATCGATTGTTCATCAACCCTTGCTTGGGGTAGAGCTAAGAAGAAATGACTGGGCTTATACCTCGTTCGATGTGGCAGACCCTATACTGCTAGACATTTTCAATCCGAATTATGATGTTGATTTTCCTGCTATACCTGATGAACAAACGTTCTCTTACACAACGCGCAGAGATACTCTAGGAATTTATCTTCAAGATCAAATTACGTTTGCAGACAATCTCAAGCTTTTAGTCGGGGGTCGCTTTGATGCTTTCCGCCGCAGAGATGACTTCGGAACACCTGAAGAAGAATCTCTCACAGCCTTTAGTCCTCGTGTTGGTATTGTTTACCAGCCCATTAAACCAGTTTCTCTCTATGCCAGCTACACTCAATCATTTCAACCTGATCGATTTCTCGGTCGCTCGGCAACAAACGATCCCTTCGAGCCAACAAGAGGGACACAGTATGAAGTGGGTATTAAAGCAGACCTTAGCCAACGACTTTCGGCAACCCTAGCAGCCTTCCAGATTACCAAAACTAATGTTGTCACCCCCGATCCCAACGATCCAGATTTATCTATACAGGTGGGGGAACAAAGAAGTAGAGGTATTGAATTGGACATTGGCGGTGAGATTCTTCCAGGTTGGAACATCATCGCCTCTTACGCCTATATTGATGCGATTACCTCAGAAGATAACAACATTCCTGTAGGCAATGGGCTGATTAATGTTCCCGAACACGCTGCTAGCTTATGGACAAGCTATGAACTTCAAAACGGTAATTTAAAGGGTTTGGGGTTTGGTTTAGGACTTTACTACGTGGGAGATAGAAATGCCGACTTGGATAATACCAGCATTCTGCCCAGCTATTTTAGAGCAGATTCAGCTATCTATTACAAACGAGATAACTGGAAGTTAGCCCTAAATTTCCGCAATCTCTTTAATGAAACTTACTATGAGACTGCTCAAGGCAGAAATATAATTTATCCCGGCGCGCCTTTCACGGTCATCGGCTCCTTTTCTATGCAGTTCTGACTTTAATAAACGAAAGAGTGTTGATAATGTTCTTTGAATTTCGCCGCCAGGTGAGACTTTCTCTGCATCGATACATTGGTTTAGTCATTGTCACAGTTATCTTAATTACGGCTTGTCAAAGTGGTATTCCCAACAGCCGTAATTTAGATAGTAGCCAATCACCATCTACTGATTGCCGAGCCGTGAAGCACGCTGGCGGTGAAACCACGATTTGTGGGCAACCCCAAAAAATAGCTGCATTAGAACCAAAGTTGCTCAGTATGATGCTGGCGCTTGATGCCCAGCCCTCTGCTTATGCAGACGCTTATTTGGTGCGATCGCGCCAATTTGACAACCCTAGTAAACAGATTCCTTACTTGGGTAAGTTTGTCACAAGTCAGCCGATTAATTTAGGCGATCGTAATAATCCCTCGTTGGAAAGTTTGACTTTACTCAAGCCAGATTTGATCCTGGGAATGAAATCTCAGGAAAGTAAGCTATTGTCTGCTATTGCCTCGACTGTGTTAATCGACAACAAGGAGGAAAATTGGCAAGAAAACATTCAGATTTTGGCTAAAGCGCTCCACCGTGAAGACAATGTGCAACAAGTTATTGCCTCGCACAAACAACATCTGGCTGAAGTTCGCACTAAATTAGCCCCGCTTGTCAACAGTCACCCGCGAGTGCTAACTGTAGTTTGCAACCAATCAATGGACTATATTGAAATTAGCTACAGTGGAGATTCGGTTCAACTTCTCGAAGAAATTGGGTTTCAATCTGTGTTGCTTAAAGATGTGGAACGAAGGTCAGGAGTGCGACCTCAAGTCACCATTGAAACACTATCCCAACTTGATGCAGATATTATCATTGTCCAAACTTGGCTTGATGATTGGGATGGCAAATCCACTTACAATGTTCCATTAGAAGAACTCAAACAAAAATGGGCTAAAAATCCTCTCTTGCAGAATTCTCGCGCATGGAGAGAAGGGCGAGTACACTTTGTTGATTACCAATTGTGGGGGAGCGTGATTGGTGGTCCGATCGCCGATTCTCTGATACTAGAGCAACTTCCCAAGCTTCTACTTTCTCCTGTACAAAGCAATTCAGGTGTATGACTAAACACACACTCTCCGTTTGTAAATACTGTTACTGTGTAGACGGAAAAATATCAGAAAGCCAACCAAGTTATGGCACTCGTTTATTTGAGCGACTCAATATCTTATCCAGTCAAAATTTTTCATCATTACAACTAGAGATCCAGTCCGTAGGTTGTATGTGGGCATGTAAGCACGGTTGTGTCATCGCCATTTCCAGCCCCCAAAAACTAACCTACCTGATTACCGATCTGCCCCCCGATGAAACTGCCGCCCCATTACTAGACTTGATGCAACAGTACATCAGTCATGACACCGGAGAATTTCCATACAAAAAACTCCGTGAACTGTTTCCATCTGCCACCTTGGTTTAAATTCCGGCGGTGCTTCTGTGACAAGTCAGCAGGTGCGAGTACAAAAGCAATTACCAAGCAATTGTTTGCCCATTCTCAATCTCTTGAAAATGGGCATCGCGTGTCACCAGAATCAAGTCATGTTGTAATCCAAGGGCTGCAATCCAGATATCATTCTCAGGTAACGGACGACCTTTGAGTCTTAACTTGTTTTTGACCTCACCGTAATGCCGAGCCGTTTCAGCATCACACCCAAGCACTATACTGTCGGCAACCAACTCATCAACCCTTGCTAGATTTTCTTGAGTTCGCCTCGATTTTCTTGCACCGTAACACAACTCACCGATCTCAGGGCTTGGAATAAATACTTCGTCAGCTTGAGCAAGATTGATTTTAACGACTGCTTCATCTGCAAAGAGGGCAATGATGATATTAGTATCCAGTAAGTACCTACCACTCATTAACATCTACCTGTTCGCAGTCTTGCTCGATTGCCTCACGTATCAACTGAAGATCGTCAGGAGGAATTGAACCTGCAAAACGCAGCAATTGCTTCCCTGCAATCCCTCGAACTTTAGTTCTTGACAGCGTTCGGGTAAATTCAAGCACCTGCCATTGTAAATGCTGTGGCATTACTTTTAACCGTTCAATGATCTCATCAATAACAGAAATATTCATTTTCCCTCCTTTCCACCATCCTACAATGCTTTATCAGGAAGTGATGGAGAAGCAACCATTGTTTAACCTGCGACCTTTGTTCAAATTCTGGCGCTGCTTCAGTAATGTGTAAAGAGGCATGGTTCCTGGGGAGTTGCGCTTTGCGTTAATCGCCCTCACCTTCAACTTGCGCGATTGGCTTCGCCAAGCTCCGAAGGATCGCGTTGCAACCAAGCTTCTAGATCCGCGCGCTGCTGCGCAGATACCGCAAGGGTCGTCTCAAACTCTAACAGCGCCTCACCCAAGGACTCTAGCTGTTCCAGGGAAAACGTTTCTATTTGCGATCGCATCCCTTCAGGCACTTCGCCACTCGTCGGGTCAGTAACCGCAAAACCAGCGATCGCTCCCCTTCCTGTCGTCCTTCCTGCTTTGTTTTTTGTTCCCACTCCAGATAGGCTTGCGATAAGGCTGCCATCAGTTCTCCCCCCTCTTCAGTGATCTCTTCCGTAATCTCTAGTGTAATCCGCCAGTTCACTAACAATTGTAAGACTCTTGATCGTCGCGGATCATCCGTCGGCAGTGCCAGCAATTCCGTAATTGCCTGCTGCTGCGTTTCATCTCGTCCTAAGATCCTCAACCACAGCGTTTCTGGGGTGGAAGGCAACTGATTGATCGCTACGATCGCGGTTTTGAGTCCCTCTGGCAAAAAATACATCCCAGCCAGCCAATCGGCTCAAAGCGCTCCGCCAAATTCAGCCACCACAGGTCTCGTTACCATTGCTGCCAGAATCCAAAGTCGGGGTAAGTCCGTTTCGCTCTGCGTCCTGCCTTCCTGCTCCAGTTTGCGGCGCTGGTCTTCTTGCAGCCACAGCAACTTGAGCAGACAACTTCTGACTTCCTGCCGAGAGGGCGCATTACGAAAGGGTTCGAGCAAACAAGGAGTCGTGGTCAGGCGCTGGAGCAGTCCCAGATCAGGGCTGGATGCAGATGCGGGTGTGGTGGGTGTGAACCAGACATCCACAAATTTGGATTCCCCCAGCACTTCTAAGTTGCGTTGTACCTGACCGATCGGTTCGAGGAACCCTTCCAGATATTGTTTGGCTAACTGGTCAAAGCGAATGCGACTCATGCAAGATAGGGGCACTATCAATGTTGTGGTTCAGATCCTATCATCGAAAGGTCATCCGCACGGAGTGAGAGGAGCGATCGATTTGCCACTTGTAGTTGTTGGAGTTGTGCGCTTGTCAGTCCTGTCACTTCCCCAAAGTAGTGTTAGGCTTTTGGCTGTAACAAACGCGTAAACCCTTCCTGCTCAAAATGTCGATCAAATGCTGCTCAAATCTTGCTCGTGCTTGCTCTTTTTCTGCCTCACTGAGCAGTATTTTGAAAAGCGGTCGGGCAATAACTCTTTAATCCGTTCCCACAGGTCATCTCGTAGCGCGTGTCGGCGAGCTAGCATTCCGTTTCTGCTGGGTTCATTGGCTGGGGTGCTGATTCCAGTTTATCTAATTGATGACACGCTCTAGGGTAAGCGCAAATCGAGCGATTCGTATCCCTAGATGCAGCAACGCCAGAAACTGTAATTTCGGCTACGGTTTTATCGTGGTAGTCTTGTTACAAGTTGAATGAGCATAAGACGTAAAAATTAGCGCCTCTAGGGTTCCGGTTGAAACTGCGGTAGTTTACACGTCTGGTCCGAGAGAGGCAGGCTGTCAGAAGACTTGCTCAGAGTCATCCACAGTCACACGGCGGGAGAAAAGCCCGGGAGAAGTTAGCAGCTATTGGGCTGCGGCGTCTTCTGGGCTTTTAAACTATCCACTGACCCACGCTTGACACTATGACGGAAGATTCGCTATTTCAAAATCCTGATGGCAATGGGCAAGTGCCGCTTTCCCAAGCCCAACGCGCCCTCGAACTAGAAACGCAACTGCCGCTTACAGGCTGGCAGCAAGAGGTGGCGCGGGGTCTAGAATATGGCTTAGAAGGGGCGGAAAGTATCCGCGATCGCAGAATTCCGACCTTCTCACGGGGAGAACTACCTCACTACGCAGGCATCAATACCTTCATGAAAGCGCCTTACCTGGAAGATGTGCGCCAGGTTGGCAACTATGATGTGGCGATCGTTGGCGTGCCCCACGACAGTGGAACAACCTACCGACCTGGAACCCGCTTTGGTCCACAAGGCATCCGGCGGATTTCAGCGTTATACACTCCCTATAATTTTGAGCTTGGTATTGATTTGCGTGAGCAGATCACCCTGTGTGACGTTGGCGACATCTTTACCATTCCTGGAAACAACGAAAAGTCGTTTGACCAAATTTCTAAAGGCGTTGCTCATATCTTTGATTCGGGTGCATTCCCCATTATTCTAGGGGGCGACCACTCGATTGGCTTCCCAACGTTGCGCGGCGTATGTCGGCACTTGGGCGATAAGAAAGTTGGAATTATTCACTTTGATCGCCACGTCGATACTCAAGAAACTGACCTCGATGAGCGGATGCATACCTGCCCATGGTTCCACGCTACCAACATGAAAAATGCGCCAGCTAAAAACTTGGTGCAGCTTGGCATTGGCGGTTGGCAAGTGCCGCGCGATGGGGTGAAAGTGTGCCGCGATCGCGCCACCAACATTCTCACCGTCACCGACATTGTTGATATGGGAATCGATGCCGCCGTCGAGTTTGCCCTAGAGCGGGCGCTAGACGGCACCGATTGCGTGTACATCAGCTTTGATATTGACTGCATTGATGCAGGATTTGTCCCCGGTACGGGCTGGCCCGAACCCGGTGGCTTATTGCCCCGTGAAGCGTTGGCACTGCTCGCAAAAATCATTCGCCGTGCGCCAGTGTGTGGGCTAGAGGTTGTAGAAGTGTCACCGCCCTATGATGTCAGCGATATGACCGCTCTGATGGCAACTCGCGTGATTTGCGATGCGATGGCAAATCTGGTTTTATCAGGTCAACTGCCCCGCAAAGAAAGACCGTCTTACATTCATGCCCAGGCAGAACCAGAACTTGTTCAGTGGACTTAATCTATGCACGAAACTGATATGACCAAAGCGTTGATCATCACGCTAAAAGACTGGTGGGACACTCAACCCGAAAAGCCTCATGTGTCTCATGTGCATTTGATTGTGGGCAAATTTACCTGCGTTGAGCCAATCAGTTTACAGTTTGCATTTGAGGTACAAACTCGTAACACCTTTTTAGATGGCGCAAAACTTGTGATTCAGGAAACCCCTCTGGTGGCGTTTTGTCACTCTTGCCAAAAAGACTATGAGCCGGAAATTGGGATTCAGTACGCTTGCCCTGACTGTCGATCGCCAATGGACGATATTCGATCAGGGCGCGAGCTAAAGATCGATCGAGTGGAATATAAAATGCAGTCTGTTACTTTGTGACCCCCACCATGCACCAAACATTTGACGCTGCCTTAGGCATCAATTTACTCCACGCCAATCAAGACGGAGCCGATCACAATCGTGCTTGCTTTGATGCTTGGGGCATTACTTGCTTTAACTTGATGAGCAGTCCGGGAGCAGGTAAAACCGCGTTGCTAGAAAAAACCCTAGCCGCGCTTAGTTCAGAACTTGCGATCGCGGTCATTGAAGGCGATATGACCACTGAGCTAGATGCGGATCGCCTGCGCCAATACGACGTTCCCGTAATTGCAATTAACACGGGTCGATCGTGTCACCTCGATTCTAAAATGGTTGCGGGTGGCATTCATCGGCTTGAGCACGACTATACTCCTTCTGCATTAGATTTAGTGTTGGTTGAAAATGTTGGTAATTTAGTTTGTCCGGCTGAATTTGAGGTTGGAGAACATGCCAAAATCGCCCTGCTTAGCCTTACCGAAGGCGAAGATAAACCGTTGAAATATCCCATCATGTTTCAAGAGGCAGACTGTTTGCTAGTCACAAAAATGGATTTAGCCCCCTATCTTGATGTTGATGTCAGGCGCATTGAACAAAACGTTCAACAAATGAATCCTCGTGCTACTATCATTCCGGTTTCTGCTAAGACAGGAGAAGGGTTGCAGACTTGGTTTGATTGGGTGCGATCGTTTAGAGCACAGCATAGCCGCTTGCAGGTAGAAGCAGAGCAAACTTTGATTAGCCCCCGTCTCTAGCAAATGGCTCTCAGGGGTAGGGAACTCTTTGCCCCTGAGTAAATCGCACCTTGCCTCGCTATTGCCAGTCTTGCAGTTGCTCTAGCCAACTTCGCATCAGCAGGGTTACCTGTTCGCGGCGGGTTTCAAAATTTGCTGCGATCCAAATAAACAAAATGCCAACGCATAAGCTAATCACCCATTTAAGCAGCGAGTAAGTTGTTGCTAACACAACGATTTGGTAGACAACGTTAAGGCAAAACACAATTGTTCCTACATAAGAAAAGGCCCGAATTCGCAATCCTAGCCCCGCAAAAATGGCAACCAAACTGACTACGCTAGGCACAATGCCATAGTTATTCTGGGTGAGTAACGCCGTCAAACAAATTAAACCCGTCCCGCACACTCTAACATAATGCCGCGATGCCCTTGCTGAAGCTGTTTTTAGCGATGGATCAATAGTGGCAAAATAAAGAACAGATAACCCGATCGGTAACACTTGCCAAAACAAAAGATCGACATTGAGCCGATGCATCTGCACAACCGCAACCCAATTGAGCAACACGATGCTGAGATAAGTCCAACGCACCTGACGGCGAAGCGATGCCACTAAGCTATAGAACATGGCTAAAACAATGAGGCTAACTGGGTGGATAACTGCCGCAGTTGCCGCTAAAACCAATAATGGAACGGCGATAGACACGCGCTGCCACGGTTGGCGTGCCCAGCCTAACCGCTCCCACGACAGCACAAATGAGATGAAGGCTGCGATCGCAGCGATGGCACCTGCGTAAGGACGCGCTTGGGCAAACAGACCGCTAAACCACGGTTTGGTTGTGAGATACCAAGCTAGGGCTGCCGCCTCTAACAGCCCAGCATAGAGCCACAGTTCTGCGCTTTGGGCACTGGGATGATGCCGCGCCTGAAAAATAGCATAGAGCGCCAAGCCTACTCCGGTTGCAAATCCGCCTAGAGCTAAGGTTCCAGGAGTTGGAACTAGTAACGTTAAACTTGCTGCAATGCTAAGAACAACGCTACTGATTGCCCAGTGGCTATGAGCAATGGATTTAGCTTCTGTGGCACTGAGGTGTAAGTAGTTTAGCTTTTCTATCAACATATAACGATAAGCAAGCGTTAATGCTAACCCTAATGCTGCGATCGCGATTAGCTGATTGCCAAGAGATTGGCTACGGAGAGAATATAAAACCAATTCGCTCAAGCCGATCGTTGTTCCAAACACACCTAAAACGGTGAGAGGTTTGAGCGCCCGGTGCCGCCGACCAACGCCCAGTGCGATCGCAGCAACCCCAATCGAAATCCAGCCCGTCGCGGCTGTAAAGGTTCCAACCCGAAGCGCGATCGCACCCACCCCATAGACCAACGGCAACCCATGCCATCCCCAAAATAACGATTCGGTTGCCGCCCGTCGCTGGCGAACATCCCCCCCAAATAGGAGTGCTAACCCTAGTCCCACATTGGCAATGCTCAGCCGCATCAGCGACGGTTCCCACGCTGCCAAGGTTTGCGCCGTCAGCAGTTCGATGCCAAGACCTAGCCCGACAAACACGAAGATAGAAGACGATCGCCAGATTTGCACTGCCAAAACCAGCGTTGTCAGCGCGATCGCTGTAAGGCGCAAGGCAACGCCCCCATCAGATCCCAGCGCCGTTGAAGGCTGAACAACACCATAGCCACCCGTGTAATCACCCCAGACTTGAACCGTAGATCCGAACAGTACAAGACCTATCAGCACTGCCTTCCAGCAATTTGCCGCCTGGACAAAAAGCGCGATCATCAGGTGCGATCGCGTAGTTTCCCTATGGCGTAATTGAATCTGCCCCCACCGCGCGCCCACCCCCAGTAGCACAAGCGCGATCGCATTCACCAACAACCACTGATCAATCGAGCGGAGTGCAGGCGACCCGTGCCACAATCCCCAACCTACGGCAACTAGCCCATAGCCAATCGTGAGATTTGCAAATAGCTGACGCTGAAGAAAGCCCGTGTTAACTGCCATTAGCACCGTTGCCACAACCCATCCCAGTAACCCGGTTTCGGGGCGGTTGAGCGTCAGCAGTTGCGCCATCACAATCGAGAGCGCACTCAGCCCAGCCAACATTTCCCGTTGTTGCGATCGCTGGGCTGCCATCCACGTTAGCGCTAGCGGCACCGCTAACCAACTGCTAGCAAGCCTTGGGGCAGCGCCAATCGGCTCCACCCAAAGGACGTAGGATAAACCTGCAAGCCCCAGTCCTAGATGCCATGCACTGCGCCGCCAAAGCGTTGGGGCACCAACCGTGCTAAATATCCACTGTGCGATCGCTCCGCCTAAAAATAGAAACGCCCACGTCGAACTGTTCAGTGTTGGAAACCGATAATGAATCGCTGAAATCGCGGTCGCTAACCCACCTAAATGGGTGGCATACACCAGAGAGGTGATGGCTTGCTGCTGAGATTGGCGGCGATGCATCAGCCAGCCTAGGGTAGCAGTCGAGGCGAATAGATTGAGCGTTCGGGTTGCAGGGGCGATCGCACTCAGCGCCAACAGCACTATGCCAAACCCTAGCGCAATCCCTTCAGAAAAAGTTGCCAAATCGGAATGCTGCTGCCGCCGTAGCCACGCTGAAACCGTTAGAATCACCAGCAAATACGGAAATAAGGCGATGCCTAACAGCGCGATCGCGGTGGATTCGGTCTCTGTGATTTGGGTGGCGCTAGTGATGATTTGGGTTTGCAGCACCGCCGGAACCAACCGCCAACCCAGCCAAATCATTTGTAACGCGATCGTCAGCAATAGGGCCACATCTGATCGCCGCCAAAATCGCTGTAACGCCCAATAGCTCACCAGTAGCGCGATACCACTTGTTACTAACGCTTGCCACGGCACCGCGCCAACAGACACCCCCCAACCAAGCAACAGCACCGCGCCGCTGAACATCCATGCTGTTGACCCCGGTTGGCGTTGAGCAATCCGAGCGATCCCTCCACCGCATAGCGCGATCGCCAGCCCTAACTGAGCAATATCAACATCAACGATAAAAATGGCTCGTAAAAATAGCAATGCAATGGCACATGCCACAACCGCAACACGAGACAGTGCCAGAACTGGAGCAATGATAAACAGCAGCGAACCCAGATAAACCGACCCAAGCGGAATCATTGGAACCGCCCATCCTAACTGAAGATAGCTCAGACCTAAGTAAACTAAAGCAAACCGAGGATGATCACTCGAAGAGTTTTTTAGCAATAGAACGGCGATCGCGCTTAAAACAAGAGATGCGATCGCAGCTACAACAACAGATTGAACCTCAATTGTTTGTAAGAGAAATCGATCAATTGCCCAAAAATTAACTGGAATCAACAACAAAGTCAGCGTTTTTAGGGTTGCTGTGGTCAACCTCAAACTTAGCTGGCGACTTGCCCAAGCCGAAACGCCCCAAAAGCTGAGCGTGTAGCCCAACAGCACGAGATACTGCCCGGTTGGGGAAACATTCTGCCACTGGCTCGCCGCCAGCACTGCCGAAGAAACCACCACTAAAAATACTCCCAACACTAGCAGCCATACAACGCTGAGTTCTTGTTGCAGCGATCGCAGGATGCGAGTCATCACATTGTCTGAAACACG
This sequence comes from Myxacorys almedinensis A, assembly GCF_010091945.1. Classification (GTDB taxonomy): domain Bacteria; phylum Cyanobacteriota; class Cyanobacteriia; order Leptolyngbyales; family Leptolyngbyaceae; genus Myxacorys; species Myxacorys almedinensis. The sequence goes on along the minus strand of NZ_WVIE01000011.1, from coordinate 101,543 downwards.
ATCTGAAATGTTGTCTGAAACATTGCCCGAAGACACGGTTGGTTGCCGTCGATCAACTCGCCGTTCTGGCACATCCGCCACAACAAAATCAGCAGGTGAAGACCGCTCTAGCGCCCCAGTCAGACTTGAAGGGGGTAAAGAGGGCTGAGCCTCGACAACTTCAGGCAACGCGCAAATCAAGTATCGACGGCTTAGCTGATCAATCTGGTGCTGAGTCAGCAAGCCAAGGTGCAACCAAACCTCAAGCCCGCGTAGCAAATTTGGATGGTTGGCATCAAGGTCTAACGTGATGCGCGTCTCTGGTGACTCCATTCCCACCTCCGGGCACTATTCTACCCGTCAAGTAAATATAGGTTTTACTCTAATGCCATGGGCGGATTGGGCAAGGCTGAAATCACCCATTTTTTATACTGTCACAACAACTGTCACATTTCTTCGTAGAGTCTCAGAAGTTGTGCTGGGTGGCAATGGATTTGTTGACAGATAAGCGATTGGTGCTGCTTAACGATGGGATAAAAACGTTTGGAAGCAGGTGAGGGGTCGCTTCAAACGTTGCCCGTCAATTTGTTGCCCGTCAGTTTACCGTTTGAGCCGCGAGGGTGGAATAGAGATGCGATCGCAACAACCCGTCTCATCAGAATCCATGGGATGGGCACCTTAACCATGAAGGTTGCTGACCGAGAAATACCCTTTTGCTCCAGGTAGATCAATACTGTCAGTACACCAAACCTGGGTTAACATTGCTCTTACCCCGTTAACTTGCTAAGGTTGCCAGAACCCAAACTTTCACTGGGTGGACATAGCTCGGCTTTGCTCGGCGCGCTGGCAACATAATCCAACTCATAGCTTCTAGCTTGGTAAGTTGCACTGCACTTGTGAACTTGAGTCATCACCTCAATCACCCGCTCTAGATCGCTTATCGTCAAATTTGAACCAGAGGGAAGGCACAGTCCTCGATAAAATAAATCTTCTGCGATCGCGCCTCCGATCGATTCGCACTCTGCAAAGACAGGTTGCAAGTGCAGGGGTTTCCAAACTGGACGCGCCTCAATACGTTTCTGTGCTAGGGCAGAGCAGATTTGATCTCGGTTCGCCCCGAAGGCAACCGGATCAATGGTCAAACACGTTAACCAACGGCTGGATTGCCCAAAGAGAGCTTCAGGCATAAATTCGATGCCGGGTAAATGATCCAGTGCGCGTTGATAGATTTCAAAGTTGTGCCGTCTGGCAGCAACGCGATCGCGAAGCACCTGCAATTGGGCGCGTCCAATCCCTGCCAAAATATTACTCAAACGGTAGTTATAGCCAATTTCAGAATGCTGGTAATGCGGCGCTGGGTCTCGTGCTTGAGTTGCCAAAAACTTTGCTTTTGCAATCAAATCGGCGTCTTCAGACACCAACATTCCTCCACCCGATGTTGTAATAATTTTGTTGCCATTAAACGAGTAAATTCCTACCCGTCCAAATGTACCCGGAGACTGATCTTTGTAAGTTGCTCCCAATGCCTCTGCTGCATCTTCAATTAAGGGAACTCCATAGTCATTACAGGCTCGTAAAATGGGTGCAATGTCGGCGCTTTGACCATAAAGATGCACCAGAACAACTGCTTTCGGAAGTTTGCCGATGCGGGCACGATAGGTCAGAGCTTCCCGCAACAAATTCGGGTTCATATTCCAGGACGTGCGATCGCTATCAATGAAAACGGGCTTAGCACCCAAGTAGCTAATGGGACTAGCAGTGGCAATGAAAGTTAGCGTTGAACAAAAGACCTCATCCCCAGGTTCAACCCCAACCAAACGTAGTGCTAAGTGTAGTGCTGCGGTTCCAGAACTAACGGCGGCTGCATAGCCTGCACCCACAGCGTCGCAAAATTCCTGCTCAAAGGCATCAACATGAGGACCAACAGGAGCAATCCAATTCGTGTCAAAGGCTTCTTTGACAAACTCCAGTTCGGCATCTCCCACATGAGGAGTTGAAAGAAGAATGGGGCGTATCATAATTTAATTCGAGCAGCCTCGTAGGTGTATTAAAGAGAGTCAAAACGTTAGTTTTTTGCTAATCCAATTGAGATGACTTCATGAACGTTCCATGCCCAGGTTTTAACCTCATCAACACGCAGTGGTGGGTAATGGTTCAGAAATTGCAAAATTGTTTCGCGAGGCAAAGTTTTAGTGCCATAGCTAAGTAGAAGTTGAGCATTTTTATTCATGAAGTCAGGAACTGCTTCAAACAATCTGGGCAGGTAGGCATGAGGAGGTAACTCTGTGTAGGGCATATTCCAAAAGATTAGATCATACGTTTGAGCAGGAATATTTGAGAACAAATCGGATTGAAAAACTCGAACACCAACCTGATTCAATTCAACATGCTTTTGGGCAGACTCAATGCAAGCGGGATCAATGTCGATCGCATCAACCGTTTGTGTTCCAAATCTTGAAAGATAGCCACTTAATACTGCATAAGCACCAACTCCAATTTCTAGTAGTTTTAAACTTGGTAACTCTCTTAATCTTCTCCTCAGCACTGTTGCTAGTAAATAAGTTGTTAAGCCAAAATAGATTGGTGGCTTAGAGAAATAAACAGATAGCTCTTCCTTGGATAAAATCCGCATTCCAAAAATCAATTTAACAACTAGAGAAGAACGAAGTACCTCTTGAGAGACACGAGTTCCTAAAAGGTGAATTGGAGGAACGTAATACACGTTGTAAGCTAACTTAGCAAGTGCCTTAATCATGGTTCAAACTTTTAGTTGCATGTAGAAGCACGATAATCAGGAAAATAGTTAGATGCCAGTAACTACTCTGGTTGCGTGTCTAAAGCTTTTAAGCGCCCTTGCACTGATCGCTCATACTCTAAGTTTGGAATTAACCGCAGTGTTAAAAAATTACGTCTCGGTTAGGAATAGCTTGCCCTTTTCATTACAGTCGCTCCAAAATTCATGGTCTAAATACACAACAAAAAGTAACTCTAGATCTGTATCAAACTCCTAACTTTTATAAATTCTAATTTTCGTCTAATTGCCAGAACAAGGTATTGAAGTAAGTGCGAGTTTGCTTAAAACTCAGGTTCGCTTTGTACAAACAAAATAGAAAAATCCTTGCCTCGGCACTTCACGAAATGTTTCCATTGATCGATACAACTTTCTTTGCTCATGTCGAACATCAGAAGTGATTGCCAAAATATCAAATCCTACCTCTGTTAGCGCCTCATATACTTCTTCAGGTTTATACCAATAGGTGTATGGTGTACGATCCAACAGCGCTGAAAAATTAGGCTTTCCATTCAATTTAAGCCGGGGAAGATGTTGGATAGAACACTTTGAACCTTTCAGATTTCTTAAAAGACGGAGATACCAAATGTAGAGAAAGTAAGCTGCGCTTCTACTTCTTGAATCAAAGTTTAGAAAAGAAAATAGTGCAATACCGCCATGCTTGAGAATGCGATAAGCTTCCTGAAGCGCTTTTGTTCTTGCACTATTAGTTTCGAGTGTACAAATAATTTGTTGTAGATAAAGAATTTGATCAAAAGAGTAGTCTTCATAGCTTAAGCAAGTCGCATCTTGAACTTTAAAGGTGATATCTTGACTAGAATCTCTCTGTTTCGCTTGTTCAATAAATTTGGGAATAAAATCATATCCATACAGCGAAGTAAATCCTAATTTCTGCATTTCTAACAAGATTCTACCCCCTCCAGTCCCAGCTTCCAGCGTTTTCTTTCTCTTATCTAAGAATTTTTCAATCAGGTAGCTCTCCATATCGTCGAGATCTCTTTTATGTGCCCAATAATCAAAGTCAACCGTACTGTATGCTTGCTGATTATCCATCATCATTTTCTCAGTTATTGAATAGAACGATATGCTGGAAAGAAAGTGGTCTGAAGCAATTTCTCTGTCTCAATTCCTAGCGTTTTTGCCTGCAATTCTACTAGATGGTTATACTTAATTTCATCAGTTATGAAACGCAGCGTTAAAAAGGTATGCCTTTGCTTAGAGAAACCTGCTTTAAAGTGGTAGAGACTATCTTTAGTACCACTAACTCCGCCTCCTAAATGAAAAACTCTATTACCACGCTCCTTTGCCCAGAATCGAACATGATCAAACATTAATTTACTAGGAGCTTGCTTCAAAAATTGATTCTTTGTTCCACCAAGATGATATTGAACTATTCCGCAACATTCTGTGAACAGTCCAGCACAAGCAACCTGCTGGTTATGCTCAACAATGCATAGATGAGTTTGCTGATTTAAGCGTGAAAGATTGAGAAAATATTTCCGATCAAAGTAGTAAGATTCAGATGCATTCACTCGATCCATTGTTTCGTTGTAGATCGTAATGAATTCATCTACATCCTGCTCAAACGGAATAATTCTAGCTCTAAATCCGGCTCGTTTAGTGCGATTAATTTTATTGCGATGTTCCGAACGTGTTTGGCTCCAAATTTCTGTCTCAGATAATTCCAAATTTACCGAAACGGTTTCTCCAGCAACTTGACATAGCTGCGTAGAAATCACTTGTTCAAACCCTTTGTTAAGGATAGGATGCAGGCGAAAAAAAGCAGAACAAATTTGCTTAGAACTAAATTCTGCCATTATTTGTTGGATAGCTTTTTGTAAGAACTCTGGGGAATTTATTGCCGCATCATTGAGCAAAATTCCTGGATAACCATAGGGCGAAACCACATCAAAACAATCACTCGTTTCAGCATGATCGTCAAACAGACGATCGCACCTTCGCAAGAGATAAGGCACAAAAAATTGTCGCTCATCTTCTGTCACTAAAATTGCTTCAGGAATTGCATCGGTTCGATAGGCTTCAAGGCTGACGTATTCTGGCAGGTGGTAGATGTCATAGCGGAAATTTTGAAGCGTCTGCACCCAGAGATCATCTAAAGGATGAATAAACTGAATAATCATTGCATTTCTCAACTTAAGAAGATACTAGCTTTCACTGTCCTTGAGCCGATTCGCTGTTTCAAAGCGGTCTTTCTGAGGATCAATTCCCGTTAAACGATAGTATTTATAGGGATATTTCCATCGCAGCAATGGTCTCGCGATCGCATTTATGCCAACTCGTGTCGGCAATTGCTTTGCGGGAAATCCGATCGAATCTTTAAACACACAAAGCTGTTCATCTTCCAGAGAATGCAACCCGTTCACAACTTCGTGAACGTTGCCAGAACGCCGGCAAATTTGGACAAACTCGAAGATTAATCCCAGATTAATGTTGGTCGTGATCACATCAGTTGCAACATACAAATCCTCGAAATAAGCTGTACCATCCACAGCATATCCTGCTAAATATCCCCCCAATTTGCCATTCACAAAACCAGCTAACACTAATCGTCTGGAATCAATATAATTTTTCAGACTGGCGACATACTCTTGTTGGGTTGGCACGCGGAAATAGTTGGTTCGGTGTGAGGCAGAAACTATAAGGTCATGCCCTTGTTCTCGCAACGGTTGAGCATCCAAAAGCTGAACAATTTTCACCTGCTTCTGACACTTTTTCAAATGCCGTCTTCGATTGGAAGAAAACCGCTCTAGCGTGTAGTTTTGCACATCCGTTAGCAAATGCACAGGCAAGAAACCATTCCCAACTTCTGCATCTTCCTGCCGCAAAACGGATCGAAATCCCCAATGGAACCAGACAGGACAACTCGCTTGCTCGACACTCAGACGCGCTAGAGAGTGAATGGGTTGATAAAAACCTGGCAACAATTCTTCCCAGAAGCGATCGCGATGGGCAATAACTCGTTTTCCCCGCTCAAGATACCAATTCGCCAGGTCTGTCTCACTCATGGAGACGATCGCTGCCTCAGAAACTTCGCATACACTCGCTTGCATCTTGGAGTCGCCCTGATTTAAGTCTGATTCAAGTATTTGCATTTCTCTACTCACCACTCCTAAAAATTCGCTCAGGGTTTGCCAAATCACCGCTTTGAAAATTCAACTAACTTCCTACAGCCTAAAAAACTTAAGCGGTCAACCAACACCTTCTGAATGGTTTGAAACAGAACATAAACTCAGTTCAGACTAAACTTGGAGACAAAGAATTTATGGTTTTCGTAAAAGTCTCTTTGTCAACAATTGCGCGATCGCTCGCATCCATAACTTCATCCGCATGGTTTAGGCTGGTTACACTGACAATTACAGAAGCAACAGCAGGATGTAAAAGTGGAAACTGAAGTGCAAAATCAGTCACAGTATCTTCTGGTACGTTGAGGATTCTTAACGTCGAAACAAGTTTCTCCATCTGAGCATTGGAGCGATTAGCGCAGAGCGCAACTCCGAAGGAACCGCAGGAAGATTGACCCATGTTTTCGGTGGTAATTAACCCTGCATGAAAAGGTCGGATCGCAACATAGCCTTGCCCTGCTTTTTCCATTGCGTCTAGAAAGGGAACCATATCAAGTTCTAGGGCATTCAAGTAAGTCACTAACCCTTCGCAGAGCGGCAACTTCAGTACTTCCCTAGCAAAGGGCACAGAATACGGAAAAGAGGTCAGCACGCCAACTTTTCCTTCACCATGCAGACGTTCCCAGGTCGCAGTTAATGCCTGTTGGCATTCAGCCAGAATGGTTAAACGTTGTTCGTCCTCGTTGGGTTGATGTCTCACGAGCCACTGAACAATATCAATGCGTTCTGTGCCTAATGCTCGAAGCTGATCTTCAATTAGGGTCGAGAGTCGGCTACCTGTAAACGTAGCGTCATGAAAATGGGGAACCGCAATTTTAGCGATGTGTACAACCTCGGCTGAAGGCTTTTTGCTGCGAAATTCTTGCATGACTTCGCAGAAAAAAGGATAACTTTCATACTCATGGGAACTGTGAAAGGTGGTTAAGCCGCGCTCCGCCATGCGAGTGATCATTTCTACTGCCAGATCCAACCTGACCCGATCTGGAGCAAGGCGCATTGAACCAAACGTGATGGGACTTAAATAAATTCCTGTATGACCAAATTCACGACGGTTCATTGGTACACCATCACCCTTTTGTTGCGATCGTATTGTTTCAACTTCAGTCCTGTTTTCCGAAGAAACCGCTCGTCCTGCTCACTTGCGTCAAAACCATTCCGTCCATGCAGCACTCGTTCATCCTGAAAAAAGACAGCTTCCCCAGCCATCAACTTAACTGGAAAGGTCTTGTTCGCTGCCATAACATTGAATTGCAGAAAAGCATGAAACCGCTCAGCTAGGTCTTTTGCAAATTCTGATTCTGAAGCGTCAATGCAATAGTAGTTCCAGGTGAGTACCGCACCTCGCTCATCAAAGGAGATAATGGGTCTTCGTTTGAAGTCGCTTGCTTTAGAAAAACAAACTGGGGTAGTGCAGAGGTCGTCTAGCAGCGACTCATCTTCATGCTTCAGCATCGCGATCAAGTCGTCGGCGTCCAAAAACACTGTTTCTCCCCCCTTGGCTGCTTGCTTGATGCAATAAAAGAAAACCGTGTCTGACGTGTTGCTCTCATAGGAGCCATCGGTGTGTAACGGCTGTGCATTCTTGCTATGTCGATAGGCATTCGCAATACTGCCATCGTATCGAATATCTATCCATTTCTCCCCTGTTTTTTCTCCGGTTGCAAGGCTCTCAGACATTGGCAGACACTCGCCAAGCGCGTCAGACACATCATCCCAAAACTGGTGCAAATGGGATTGGGGATCAACACCGATCGCATGAACCAGTCTTGAGGTCTGGAGGGCTTCCAGAATTTGTTCTGCAAACTGTTTGGCTGTCATTCCGGTTTCAAACTTTAGAATTTGATGCAGCATTGGTAACCTCCTATGTTTTGTAAACTCCTAACGTTGAGATAACTTATACGGTTCTTGCGGAGTTGCACTTTGCGCTAATCGCGAACTACCCTGAAAGTAGCTCATGGTCGTAGATTGGTTTTGGTCAACCCCTTCGCGTTTGAGGACTTTCACAACAGTCAGCGCCAGAATTTTGAGATCAAGCCCCAAGCTCCAGTGATCGATATACCAAATATCCAATCCAAATTTTTCTTCCCAACTAATGGTGTTGCGACCATTGATAATCGCCCAACCTGTAATGCCGGGTTTCACTTCATGACGACGGGCTTGATCGGGCGTGTAAAGATCTAGGTAGGATGCGATAAAAGGACGAGGACCCACAATGCTCATCTCACCCTTGAGCACGTTCCAAAGCTGGGGCAATTCATCCAAGCTGGTTTGACGCAACAACCGACCCAACTTGGTCAGGCGTTGGGCATCGGGGAGAAGGGTTCCCTCAGCATCCCGCTCGTTGGTCATCGTGCGAAACTTATAGAACGTGAAAATGCGCCCGTCTTTTCCGCCACGAGGTTGAGCAAAGACAATCGGGCTGCCCATCTGAAGGTAGACGGCAAGTGCAACCGTGCTGATCAATGGCGAGAGCAATATCAGCGCGATCGCAGCGATCCCTCGATCCAGCACCGTCTTCAACCCTTGTTGCAGTTGCACACTATACAACGTATGTTTCATGATCATTACCCTCAACAAGTGATTCAAATGATTCAAACTTAGACAGGTAGCAGAATTTCGTTTGCTCTCACTGAATTGAGGGCTTCGGTATATAGCGCCTCATACTGCTTCAGCACAGGGTGCAACCCGTAGGGAGCCATGCGATTCCATGACCGTTTCCCGATTAGCTGAGTGGCTTCGGGCTGCTCTAGGGCAAGTGTCATTGCCTCAGTCAGTTTCGCCACAGAACCTACCGGGAAGAGGAAACCATAGCCACCGTCTAACAAATCTTGCGTTCCTCGGATTTGGGAGCCAATTACCGGAACCCCCAGACACAAAGACTCCATGACGCAATTGGGCAATCCCTCCTGCTCTGATGCCAAGATAGTTGCGATCGCAGACCGCATTAGAGTAGGAATATCTGAACGCAAGCCTAGAAAATGCACCCGATCTTGCACTCCTAGATGAATGGCAAACTGTTGCATCTCCTCTAACAAAACTCCTGCACCAGCAAAAGCTAAATGGGCAGTAGAGGGCTGCAAAGCAGCGAACGCTTGTAGAATATCGCAGGGGCGCTTTCGGGGAATCAATTCTGCAACTGATAGAAATAGAGGTGTTTCTGCGGACAGACCTAATGCTTGGCGCACCCGCACCACCTCAGACTCCGGCACAGCATCCGGGTGAAATCGCTCTAAGTTTAATCCAGTCCCCGGAATGTAGCGAACTTGTGGCGGTGGAACCAAGCTATAGTGCTTTGCCGCTTCCTCATCCTCATGGTTAACAACAACTAGATAATCTGTCCAGCGTCCTGCCAGTTTTTCAAGGGTTAAGAATGCCGCATTTTTCCAGGGCGACCCTCCCTGATAGAAGTGAAATCCTTGAGCAGTGTAAATGATTTTGAGCTTGCCCTGTTGCCTCAAGCCATTGAGGGCATACCGGGCAACAAAAGCAGCTACGGGAGTTGAAACATGCACCAAGTCGTAGGCTTGTTTGGTGACCACCTTGCGGAGTTGTTGAGGCACGGCTACCAAATTTTGTGCTGCAAGCGGGTTGCGCGACCAATCAATCTCCCAAACATGATCAAAGGCAGCGTTGCACTGCGGACAGCCTGAAGCACCTTGAGCCATTCCATCAACCTGCCAACCCATTGCTCGGAAGTGGTGAGCCATCGGTACAAAGAACGCGCGTAATGCAGCAACAACTGTTGTTGCGATTAAAAGACGAGTCATGGTACATCCAGAATATAAATTACAAAACTTTGAGCTTGATGCGGGTGCTAAATCAGTAGCTCAGTGCTCTGCGGGGTCAGTTCAATGGGGTAATAAGAGCAATACCAGTAAACAAAGCGTTCAATTCCAACTTCAATTGAAGTATTCGGTTGAAAGCCCACACTTTTTACTAGGTCGTCCACGTTTGCATAGGTCATCGGAACAGAACGTTCGCTCTAGACAATGAGATCTAGATACTGATGAGAAGCGATCGCAGTGGCAACCGCAACGATAAAAAGCTTTGCCGTCGCACAATCACAAAATCAATTAGATCTGTCATGGTTTTGCTTGTGACTATAACGGCACAGTTGCAGTTTGTTTTTAACGTCTCAGATTTCTCAATACCGATGTCGATATTGATTTCAATTCCGTTAAAAAAGTTTTCAAAAAATGTTGACGCACTAGGTAGATTAGCATAGTCAACGTTAATAATAGCAATTTTGAAATTTGTTTTCACAACAATTTCCTACTTTGTTTGCTTCTAAATTCAATGTGGTCACCAGAGATGCAAAAATTTTTATTAAGAAAGCCTTGCAATCTCCTCTCCAAGCTGACGACGAACTGCCTCTAATACCTCTGGATCACGCGTCCAGGTCTTCCAATCTTGACCCGCAGGTTGGCTGATTTCTAACGCCCAATCTGTGCGATCGCGCTTTTTCAAAATCTCAATATATTCGTAGTCCTCAATACCTTCTCGTAACCACTTCAGCCGCATTGATGGCGCAACTCCAGAAACCCCAACTTGCTGCCCTGGATACACCAACATTCCTTCGCCAGGATAATGGTTGTTGTCCTGAACATAGGTTTGATCATTCCAAGGGTCACTCGTCCACAGATCAACCCGCCAATAGAGCAATCCGGTCAACCCAAGTTGCTGACTAATAAAACCAGGCTGAATTCTAAAATTAATAGGGGCAAAGTCGATTTCCCACTTGGGTGAATATCTATCTTGCACTAATGCATTGTACGACCAAACTTGGTTGCCTTTTTGAAGCACCGCTGCAATTTGGTCAGCCGCCTGATCATAAGACTGGGGTAGAACAACCCAAATATCAACAGCAGATCGCCCCGTTCCAGCACCATTATCGTAAAGCTCAGGGGTCGGAGTCATCACAACTAGGTTCTGAATCCCCGCGTCATGAAAATTGCGTGCCCACTCCTTCAGGGGTTCATGAAGCCCTTGACAGCGATCGATTTCATCCGCCGAGTAAGCGTAGCGCAAGACATCGGGTTGGTGAAGAGCGGCTTTTGCTCGAATATCTTGAACAGAAGGGGCAGGTTGCATCCGACAAGTATTAACGTTGGCTTCACTCCAAAACGGCAGTCGAACCGATCGCAATCCCCAGTGATCAATCAACTCCCGTTCATACTCTGGCTTAAGCGTGCTTGCAGGCATCAGTTTGTGCTTGAGCAATTCGATCATGGCATCTTTGCTGTCCTCTTCCCAAAATGAGAAGGAGGAATCGAGAGATGGCTTGAGCGGTAGCTCAAAATTCCAGACTTTCAAGGCGATTTCACCTTCGGTTGTTCCTTGATCACTGGTGATGGTAAACGTTCCTGTATAGTCTCCTGCGGCAGCGTTTCGCGGTACAAACACATCAACCCAGATCGGCTGATTCCGATCCCCATCGAGGTTAAATGGAACAGCATCCAGCGTTGCCCCGCTTAGATCTTGGTGGGTTATGGGATCAACGAAGGGAATGAGACCATCCGCATACCAGCCTGTCCCCAAGGATGGATTCGTACTTCCAGACAACTTCGGACTCGCCTGGCTAACGTAGACATAATGTTCTCGGTAAAGGGTAATATTTGTTTTTGAAATCACCTGCTGATTAGCACCCAGCAAATCTGAAACCGCAACATTAACGGTTGTAAGCTCCTGCTGAGGCGACCGAATACCAATTTGAAAAGGCTCGTATTCTCCGCGAGCAGCATAGAGTTGAATGCGTTTTGAGGAACCTGGCGGGTCGCTGATTCCGATCCGCTCTAAACCCGAAGTAGTCCACATAATGGGGACAGAGGAGGGAGTAGCCGTGGATAGTTCCATGCTTGCACACGCTAATAATGGAAGGATCGTTAGCCCTAAAAGAAATTTAAACTTTCTCAGCCAACCCCTCAACGTCTTGGGCTGTTGCTTGATGTGTAGTAAGTGCATTGATCAATCTCTGGTTTTAATTGCTTAAACATTCGGTTGAAGATCCAATCAGTGATTCTGTAACCATGCCTGAAACATCAAAACAGTCCACAAGTTGTATTGCCAGTCTCGATCGCCCGCAAGATGTTCTTTCCATTGCTGTCGAATGGGTTGCGGATTTAAAAAACCTTCTTGCTGGAGTCGGTGCTCATCTAGGAGGGCTTCTGCCCAATCTCGTAGATCACCCCGCAGCCAGCGACCAATCGGTACACCAAATCCTTGCTTAGGGCGATCAATTAGAGCAGGAGGAACATACTTGTACAAAACTTGTCGCAACAGCCACTTCCCTTGACCATTGCAGATTTTCATAGACAGGGGGACGCGCCAAGCAAACTCCACCACTCGATGATCTAACAACGGTACGCGGGCTTCTAAACTGACGCCCATACTCGCCCGATCAACCTTAACCAAGATGTCATCTGGCAAATAAGTCACGCTATCGCGGTACATCATGCGTTGGGTAAAGGTTGGTAAGCTTGCCTCATGTTGACGATCGCATGTGGTTAGCGGTTCGTGCCCATCAACAACTACAGTTTCCGGGTGTTTCCAACCCGATATCAGCCAGGTGTACAGAGCGTCTGCATCCGGGGACGCCAAAACCTCTGCAACCCGATGCATTTGCTCGCCGGGGGTCGGCTGTTTGAGTTGGGCGGGCAGGAAGGCACTCACCGGAGCCAGTCTCCGATTCCAAGCGTGAGGGGAGAGGCGAGTTAGAGTGCGCCTAGAAGCTTGGCGTAGGGCTTTGGGCACCCAGCCAATGGTTCGCCACAACTTGCGACCATGGAAGTAGCGGGTATAGCCTGCAAACAATTCATCACCCCCATCGCCAGAGAGGCTAACAGTGACCTGCTGTCTAGCAAGCTGAGCGATTAAGAAAGTAGGAATCTGAGAAGGGTCGGAGAAAGGCTCGTCGTACAGGCTTGGTAACTTAGGAATAACCGCCCGTGCCTGTTGGGGTGTGACATAGAGTTCTGTGTGATCTGTGCCGAGATGTTTTGCAACTTCCTGAGCATACTGGGCTTCATTGTAAGCATCTTCGTGAAACCCGATGGTAAAGGTTTTCACAGGATGACGACTTTGAGCCTGCATGAGCGCAACGATCGTAGACGAGTCGATCCCTCCTGAGAGAAACGCGCCCAGGGGAACATCAGCCACCATGCGGAGGTTGACTGCGTTTTGAAGTAATGTCTCAAATTGGTCAATCGCTTCTGATGGTGAGCCTGCGAAAGGGTTGGTTGCACCCGATTGAGCAATTTCCTGAGCAGACCAGTACGGCACAGGAACACAATGATCGGCTGTGCCATTCCAACTCAGCACTGTAGCCGGGGGCAACTTGTAGATGCCTTGGTAAATGGAGTGGGGAGCAGGAATATAGCTATAGCGAAGGAACAGAGTTATGGCATCCCGATTGATTTCGGGCTGAAAAGCAGGATGACCTTTTAGCGCTTTTAACTCGGAGCTAAATACGAACGTTTGAGCGATCCAGCCGTAATAGAGCGGCTTTTCTCCTAAGCGATCGCGCCCTACATGCAAAACTCGCTCCTGACGATCCCATAGAGCAAAGGCAAACATACCATTGAAGCGTTGCAGGGCTTGATCGATTCCCCACTGGCTAAAACTTGCCAGCATTACTTCAGTATCGGAATGTCCTCGAAAGTGATGTCCTAACCGTTTCAGGTCGCGTTGTAATTCCCGAAAATTATAGATCTCGCCATTGAACACGATGACATAACGGCGATCAGCAGAGACCATAGGTTGATGCCCTTCGGGTGAAAGGTCTACAATTGCCAATCGCCGATGACCCAAGGCAAGCCCTGCCTCTGCATCAACCCAAGTGCCGTCATCATCGGGCCCTCGATGCCATAAGCTATCTGACATCTGTCGAATCGTGGCTTGCAGACTGTCTAGATGACTCTGCTCCGATGGATTCCAAAAACCTGTAATTCCGCACATGGGTTCTCAACCTCTTAGCTGAAGGTTTTGATTGAGTCTCGGCTCATCTAGTCCTGCTCCCGTTTGGCTCAGAACGGTCTGATACAACGCCTCGTATTGAGCCACCACTGCATCCAATGAAAACTGTTCCAGCACTCGTTCTCGTGCTGCTTTTCCCAGGGCTTTTCGACCCACAGCACCCAGCCCTATCATTTCTGTCCAGGCATGAGCGATCGCAGACGGATTGCTTGGAGGAACGATTTTGCCGGTATGCCCCACAATCCAGCCAGCATCTCCCACATCCGTTGCCACACACGGAACTTCCGCTGCCATCGCCTCGCCTAAAATCATCGGAAAAGCTTCTCCATAGGCAGACGCAGACGTAGCAATGTCTAAAGCAGCCGTAAGCCGTGGAATATCTCGACGCTCACCCAGCAAATGAACGCGATCGCCCAATCCCAGGTCTTGAATAGTCTGAACCAAAACAGCATTTTCTAAATCCACTTCATGCCCCACGAGCAGAAAGTGAGCATCTGGCTCATCTCGTAGTAGCAATGCAGCAGCGTGTAGAAAATTGCGATGATCTTTCATTGGGTGGAACCGACAAATCAGCCCAATCAATAGCGTGTGCTCTGGCAGGTTTAGCTCTGCTCGAACGCTCGTTCTGGCAGCAACTGAGGGCACGAACTGCACTGGATCAGCTGCATTGGGAACAATGCAACCCGGCTTCTCGCAATATCCCAGGGCTTCATGCTGAGACTTGGCAAGACGAGAAACATAGACGATCTGGCTAGGAAGTTTAGAGAGCAAAGCACTCGCTCGAATTACGGCTGCTGTCATAGGCTTCTCTAATGTCAGTGAATAGATGGAGTTTTGAACATTCCATAGCACCGGAATTTTCCCCAGCAAAGCAAGTCCGGCAATCTGAGCGGCTAGATTACCGTGATACATCCAGCCTTGAATCAGGTCAGGCTCTAGGTGATGGAGTGTTCTAAGCAAGCGCCAGAGGGCAGCCGGTGTCGGGATGCTGCCTGGGGTCATGCCAATGGTGTAAACCGGAATTCCGAGAGATTCAATGTAATCACCCCACGTCCCCCGATCCATCAACGAAATAACGACTGGACTGAACTGCTCTCGGTTCATCTTAGACAGGAGCTTATAGAGCATCGTTTCAGCCCCTCCTGCAAAGAGATCAGTAATGATATAGACAACGTTCATGATCTCTGTTTCACCAAATACATCTGTTGTTCTTGTTGGCTAGTTGCTGTCATTGCTGCCATTAGTGCAAAACTAGTGAGAATGAAACGATCCTCCAAAACGGTATGGCTAAATAGACACCATGAAGACACTAAAATCAAAAACGATATCCCAAAAAACTTACGGTTGCCGCAGACATTCCAAACGGTAGTAAAAATCAATCCAGGGACTAGTAACGCTCCTAGAATTCCATGATCAGCCATATAGTATAAGTACATGTTGTGGGTAGAAATACCAACACTAAGAGCACGGGTTGAACCAATCCCATTGCCCAGAATTGGATGCTCAAGAAACATCCGAAACGCCAGAGCCGCAACTTCCTTACGAGAGTCAGCCGAACCTTCCTTAGCAAAGGGATCTTGAAACCATTCCAATCGCCCCATCATGTCGTCAGTCAGCAATCCACTGTGACGCAACTGACTGAGATCAAACCCGCCTGAGAAACTCAGTACTAGCGCTAACACGACAAGCCCTATGATCCAGTAAAGTATTTTCTGTTTGGAAATCACCCCTGTCAGGCTAAAGATGACTAAGAGAATCAACCAGCAAAGCACTGCTCCTCTAGAGAAGGTCAGAAAGATAGCAAGTCCAATGAGCAATACAAACGGGACGCGATACTTTTGGGGCAGTAGAGTTGTACAAAACACCATGCCGAGCGTTAATGCAAAAGCTGCTTTGTTGGGATCGATATATAACCCGGCTGGACGATCGGCATATCGCACGGCATCAGGCGGACGATCTGAAAAGTCTATCACTGCAAATAATAATGGATTGAACAGTTCCAAAACAATATTAATAATATTGATGATTACAGTAATAAAAACTGCACGCCTAGCCCAGAGTTGAACAAGATGTGATCCAGAAAACAGAATCAGCATTAATAAAATGAAAATAATTGCTAATACTCGCCGATTAATTTCCTCGCGGGCTAGTTCGGAAAACGGAGATAACGCGAATGAAAACATTGAAAGTGTGAGAAAACAAACAGCCCAAAGAATAACTAAATGAGAGAAGTAAATAAGTTTTCCAAGTGAGAACAACAATATGGGTATCGCTGCAACACAAAACGCCAGGATGACATAAGTAGGAGCCGGACTCATTCCTGCCATGAAGGAGAACTGATCGACATTGGTGAAAAACACCAATACTGCACCTATCGCTAGGACGCATTGGTAAATCAGCAATAAATTTACTTTCTTAGTAGCTGCTTGTAGCATGGGACAGATTCAGAAGAACGTTTTCCGTGTTTTGAACTAATTGAGGAACTGAAAACTGAGTGACAATTCGGTGTCGAATGGGTGCAAAACTGCATTCGTGTCGATTAATTTTTTCGATCAGATCGACCATTGCTGTTTTCAGTGCTTCTGGATCTTGAAGCGGCACCACGATCGCGCTGTTCCCCACCAGCCAAGCTGAATCCCCCACATCAGTTACAATGCAGGGCACTCCGCACGCCATGGCTTCCCCGATCGCATTGGCGAAGCCCTCACCGTAACAAGAAGAAGAAACCGCGATGTTCAGAGCATTGTAGGCAGTGGGCATATCTGCTTGTCCCCCTGTCCAAATCACCGTTTCAGAAAGACCTAGCTCATCTGTCAGTTGATAGAGTTCTTGAGCATACTCTTCTGGTCCAGTTCCAATACAGACAAAGCGCACATCTTGCTGTTCTTGGTGCAAGAGTGATGCGGCTTGAAGAAAAGTAGGATGGTCTTTCATGGGAGCTAGCCGACCGACTAAGCCAATCAAAATGGTGTCCTGGGGAATGTTCCACTTTTCTCGGAATGCGGTTCCCAAGCTTGGATTCGGCTGAAATCGATCGATATCAATTCCATTCGGAATCACAACCATTTTGTCAGCCGCATACCCCTGAGTAACGTGATACGTCTGCCCGGCTTGAGAGTTCACAATGATCAAGTCTGCGAAGCGGGAGAGACGGCACTCTAACTGAGACAGTAGACGCCCGACCCAACCGTAAAGATCTGGATCGGTGTTGGACTCACGGATTCCCCAAACAATTTGAGTGGTCGGAAAGAGAGGTTTGAGGAAAAGAGCCATCAGATTTGACTCGCCAAGATAGGCATGTAAAACATCAGGACGAATAGATCTCAAATTTCTAATCAGCCGCCAGAAGAAACTGAATAAATGCCACCGTCCTTGCTTTTCCAAACAGATGGCGGGTATCTGGCTCTCTTGCAAATCCTTTGCTAAAGGACCATCAGCATAAAAATAGAAGACCGTGACCTCTAACCCTCGTTGGGCGAACCCTTTTGCGAGCGTGACCAACTGTCTTTGCGCCCCTCCATAATTTAGATCCCGAATGAGAAATGCAATCTTCTTATTCATTGCTTTTATAGTTTCTCAAAAACAAACTCATTACATCCGCCGCCAGTTTTTAACTTTGATAATGCAAATTTTCGTTGCCGGTAGAAGTCAAAGATCTCTTCTGGCTTGGCAACTTCATAGGGATATCCACCCACCCAATCAACGACATCCCGCCAAGGAGACATCCCGCGTCCTATTGAATAGTTCTTCCAGGTGTAAAAGGGTCTTCCTCGAACAAAATCCCGCACCGTCGTCGGTCCCCAAAGACGAATAAAAGCAGGAAACAAAACCAAAAACTTCAATCCCTTGGGCAGCTTTGTGTAAGTTCGCTTGATTGCTCTCCAGTAATGGCTTGCTCTGCCCTCGTCATGGTAGATGGCAACAAATAATTTCCCGTTTTTGGCAACCAACTCACTTGTATTTGCTAACGCCTGCCACATCGATCCAGTGTGGTGAAGTACACCCCAGGAGTAAACAACATCAAATGATCCTAGAGACTTTAAATACTCGGCATCTAAAATTGATCCTTCTTCAATCTTCCAGCTAGAATCATTAGGAAAATATTGCTGTTTCAATTTCTTTGTACATTCAACTGAGCTAGGGTCGTAATCAAAAGAATACACACTAGCTCCAAGGCGACGGGCGACCAGAGAAAATAAACCACTCCCAGAGCCAATATCTAGAAAGCATTTACCCTGCAAATCCTCTAGCTCTAGCATCTGTTTGAGAGAATTCTCGGCTTCTGCAATGCGTTCATCATTGAGAACTGACAAAAAGTGCCGCCAGTTTTCACCAAACTGAAAGCGTTCGCCTTGTTTCACTTTCAGCTCATAACTTGTTGCCATGATTGCTCCTTCAGTATCAGGTGATATTTTTGCTTTACTTACGTTGTCTTAACCTTGGCTCAGACTAACTTTAGTGACGTATTGGTTAGTTCTTTTTTGAATCACTTTCGCTAATAAGTTCTCCCACATTTCTATTATTTTTTCTAGACTGAATCGTTCAGTAACTTCTGGTGCATGCGAAGCGAGCCGATTGCGTTCCTCTGTATCAGACATTAATCGTTCCATCGCTCCAGCTAATGCTGATACATTTTCAGTCGGCACCAAGAGGCCATCAACTCCGTGACGAATAATCTCGCTCGGTCCACTCGGACAGTCGGCTGAGATCACGGCTAGCCCACACGCCATGGCTTCACATAGGGCATTGGGAAATCCCTCAAACCGGGAGGACATCACAAAAATGTCTGCCTGTTTCAAAAAGTCGTTCGGGTTATTCACGACCCCCAAAAAGTGGACGCGATCGCTCAATTCCAATTGCTCCCGCAGGGACTCTAGCTCTGCTCGCAATGCTCCTTCTCCCAAGATAGTCAGTGTCCATTCAGGATGGCGATCCTTCAGTTGGGCAAACGCGGCAAGCAGGAGATCAAATCCTTTCTGCCCATCCAACCGCCCCATGGCAATCAGTGATGGTTTAGCCAAGTATGGGGTGAGCGGCTGTTCACTTGATTCCACCGCTAAGGCGGGATTGGGTATCACACAACCACGAGCCTGAACTTGAGGTGAAAAATAGCTGAGCGCCCGTTCAGTGACTGCAACCACTTGACTAGCGTTGGGATAGCTCCACTGGCGTAGCCATTCCCAGATTCTGCCGATCGACCACATGGCTGGATGAATTTGTTCATTCACAATCACCGGAATGCCTAATTGCTGGGTTGCTAATAGCGTTAAAACATTGGTTGTATCGAGAAAGCTAACAATAATATCTGGCTGACTAGCACGGATCGCCGACCTCAACGTGCGAATTCGCTTGATGTTGTGGCGGGTGGCAGCCAGTAGGTTAGACGATGACCCTAGAACGCCTAGAGGAATGTGCTTAACCTGAGGATTGATCGGGTAAAAGGGGGGGGCTGAACCATCATCAAACGTCAAAAGGGTGATTGACCATCCTTTCGCTGCCCAAGCATTTGCCAGGATAGACATCACCCGCTCTGCACCACCGGAAGTCACAGCATGGATGACAAACGTTACTTGCATTGCCTTACATTCCATAAACATCAAAGAGAGGTACTAAATCAGAAAGGTAACTAAACCAAAAAAGGGTACTAAGTCTTATGAAGGAGCCGGTGCCAGTCGCCTCAAGTTTCTCTTAACTGCAAAGAATGAATAGAAAAATGTGAAAACGTACACAAAACTGGTGGATAGCGCGATTCCTTTAATGCCGATCCATTGCATAAAGAGATAATTGAGCGTGGTATTAATCAGCAAATCAAAACCAGATGCCCACATGAGAATGTGATTGAGCCGCATCGATGATAGGAGCCTGACCACAACAATATTGGCAATGTAGAACGGGATTTGGACGGCAAAACACGTTTGAATCTGAGCCACGAGATGCGTATCGCTTGCCTGAAAAGCGCCCCGTTGAAACAGGAGTTGCACGACGGGTTCAGAAAAGAGCATCAGCAACCCGGTCGCAGGGACAGTGATAGCAAAGATCAGCCAGAGATAGCGCTTTAAGGTACGATGCACCTCTATCCAATCTTCATAGGCAACCATTTTTGAGAAAAAGGGAATCACTGCGGTACTCAGTGCTGTCGCGGCGAGACTAATGGCAAATGAAATAGCTCGATTACCGTAGTTCAATGCTGCCACGCTGCCAGGGGACAAGATGGCAGCCATCGATTGATCCACAAAACTAGTGCTACAAATCAACAGTGCTCCTGCAATCATTGGGGCATATTGACCTGCAACTTGGCGCAGATGGGTGTCAAAGCCATACCATCGTGGATAAAGAGAAATGCCTTGTCGATGTAGCGCTACTCCTAAAAAAACTAACTGTAATCCTGAGCCTAAGACGAGTCCAGATGCTAAAGCGAACGCGCCCCAAGCAGGGAATGCCAGGAGCAATAGAATAGTGATAGCTGGAATTGTCATAGGGCAAAGAGCCGTTAAGACAAAGCGTTCTCCTGCATTCAAAACTGCGCTCCAAAGGGTGACGATGCCGCTTATGAGCACAGTTGGTGCGATCGCCCAGAGTAAATGCAAGGTTAGCTTTAGCTTTTCACTATGAAATCCGTTTGCGATCCAGGACAAATAGATTGGAGCCGTGATCACCATCAGTAGAGTTGTGATGCCAAGTAGCCCAATCCCCCAAACTGTTGATCCAGAAAATAACTTTTTTGCAGCTTCAATCCCTTCTTGTTCACGCACTTGAATATAAGTTGGGATCAGCGATGCATTCAAGGATTCAGCCACCACACTGATTATAAAAGAAGGGACTAGAAACGCAATCAGAAAGGCATCGATCGCGTCGCCTGTTCCAAACCTCCAAGCGACGATCGCTTCTTTAGCGAACGCAAGAAGTTTAACCATCGCGGTTGCTGAACCAACTGCGATCGCAGCGCCCAAAATTTGGCGATTGATGGAACCGCTAGTTAACTGCTTCCAGGTCTTCAATAAGGCTTGCAATTGTCCAGCTTTCATACCATGTCCCACTCAATGACCTAAAGGAATGTTCTTAGCAAAAAGAGATATTTTTAAAGCTTCGTACCTTGTTTAGCCATCAGAACTGGCTTTTTAAGCAAGGTCGGAGACGCTCAGTTAACAAAAGAGTTACCTGCGTAGCCGCCTGCACACCTCTGCGATTCATTGAGGACGTTGCCCTAGGCTCAAAACCGGTGGATAGATGTGCTTCTGTTCGCTCTTAGGAAAATCGGGCAGCCTGGTATTTTGTTCTAACTCCCCTGAACCACAGGGTTGGATGGGAGCATAGGAATAGTCAGGCGTGTAACCTAACACAATTTGCTCTAACAGAAAGAGAATTGAGGCAGAGTCGTTTTTAGCGGCTGCTTCACGGAGCACCTCAACTGTAGGCATTAAGTTGCTAGGAAGACTACAACTCGCATTGCGAACAATCAGAATTTTGTGGTGCTTTGTTCGCTCATACTTTTCACCGGGAATAAACAATTCCTCAAACAGTTTTTCTCCGGGGCGCAAGCCTGTGAACACAATGTCAATATCTTTGCCCACCTCACACCCAGACAGGCGGATCAGATCTTCAGCCAAATCCACAATTTTGATTGGCTCTCCCATATCTAGCATGAGTACTTCGCCACCAATTCCCAGAATTGAAGCCTGTAACACCAACTGCACTGCCTCTGGAATCGTCATAAAATAGCGTCGAATTTCGGGATGGGTAATGGTGAGGGGGCCTCCACTGGCAATCTGTTGCTTGAACGTTGGAATCACGCTTCCTCGGCTCCCTAAAACATTACCAAAACGGACTGCAACATAGGGCTTACCGCTCGTTCGAGCCGCTTGCAACACTAACATTTCAGCAACTCGCTTACTGGCTCCCATGACGCTACAGGGATTCACCACTTTATCCGTTGAAATCATCACGAAGTGTTCAACGTTATATCGCAGTGCCATGTCGAGCAAGTTCTTAGTTCCCAAGACATTGCTAGTAACGGCTTCAGGCGCATTTAACTCCATGAGGGGTACATGTTTATGAGCCGCAGCATGGAATATAATGTCAGGTCTAAACTGCTCAAAGGCATACTCCAAGCGGCTAGGTGTGCGAATATCAGAAATGAAAACGGTGACCTGAGGAACACCATTCTGAGTAGCATCTGCGTCATACAGGGTTTTAACTACCCGCTCTAGCTCCTCTTGAATTTGGAAGATAGAATTTTCGCCTTTTCCCAAAAGCACTATCTCTGCGGGATGACACTTGAGAATTTGGCGGCAAAGTTCGCTCCCAATTGAGCCACCTGCGCCCGTTACTAAAACGCGCTTTCCCTCAAGCAATCTGACCACTTGATTCAGGTTAGTTTGAATCGATTCTCGCCGTAGCAAATCTTCAATTTGGATTTCACGCAGACTATCGACTCGAACCTGACCATTTAACATCTCGTGAATGCCGGGTAAGGTGCTGGTTGAAACCCCTGTTGTTCGACAAATTGCAGAGATTTCTCGAATTGCACTTCCAGGTGCAGTTGGCATTGCAATCACAATTTTACGAATGTCTAAGGAGCGGACGGCTTCCGGAATTTTATGACGATCTCCTATGACTGGAATGCCTCGAATACAAAGATTCCACTTCTCTGGCGCATCGTCGATAAATGCCACTGGGCAACCGCCCCAATTCTGATTGCGTTGGATGTCTTTCACGAGGGAAATGCCCGCACTACCCGCCCCAATAATTAAGGTAGAATCGCCATTTGAACGCCTTGATTGTTGGTGAAAACGCTCCATTACGCAAATACTAAACCGTACCCCACCAATAAGAGTTGAACTCAGTAACCCATCTAACAAGGGTAGCGATCGCGGAAAGTTGTAGGTGTCAACAGAATGATTAAAAATCTCCAGTACTAGGCTTTCTAGTGCAAAAGTGATCACTGCAAATTTCAGTACCATCACTAATTCATCGATGCTCGCGTAGCGCCAGTAGCATCGATAGAATTTAAGAAAATATAACAGTGCTAACTTGATTCCTAAAAATATAGGAATCACAGCTAGTATACTAGGGAAATATGCTGTAAAGGCAGCCCAATTATCAGATCGAATAGCTAGAGCTAAGAGCGGTACTCCCAGCAGAATGGTTGTATCGATGAGAAAGAAATGATTATTTCTCACCTGATGCACCCACTTCAAAAAAGTGTTCATCACAAAGTACTCATCCTAAAGATTCAAATCACCCTTGATTGCAAGTTGAAACTAACGAAACAGTTAGCTATTTTTGCGAAAATTTTACAAAAAAGACGGTAGTTTTTACATCAGAACCGATGCAATGCCCCCAATCTAAATCTCTGCGTACTTTATTACTATCTAGCTATTTTCTTGAGATTGAGAAGGCAAATTGAGCCATCAAGTTTGACGATCTATTTTGATGTAACTAAATCTGAAAGTTCACTACTAATTGCAGATTAGTACAGAAGGAAAAGCAGATTTAGATAGCGCTCACACCATCAGAAACATATCAGCAAGCATCCCTGTATTTCTACGACTGAAACTATATCTTCATCATAACTTTACTTGAAATTTACATTAGGTTCATAATAAACAAGGCAAATTTACGTGATGCTACGTAGATTTTTTATGGATAAGTAGGTGAGCGAGCCGAACTTTATTTTATTTGCTACGGAAATATTTAATAGGTTTAGGAAAGTTACCTACTGAGAACAGACTGTGTCATAAGAATTAGTAACAAGTTTTCTTGACTGCTCTCTGTGCGTTAATAACTACTGATTCATCAGGCATCTAGACGGTTGGTAAAGAACTATCTTATTCAATAGTTAGTAGCATTTTTACAGCATGCAACCCATTTGAGACTTCAAAAGCACCAGACAGGAGTGTAGTATAAATCAGGTGATAGATGAACAGATAAATAGCTTTTTTTCGAGAAGGCAGCCGTCTTAGATCTTGTGTTACAAGACCAAAACAACATCAGGTAAGATCAGATAAAGTTTGTTTAGATAACTTGCCAATGAGTATCTATCACGTTGATAATTTGGCAGGTATAGTGTGCTCTTCAGGCGGCTTGCGAAGTGCCAATCCTTGTTGTCGCAACAAACAGGGCTTTCATACAACCAACTCATTCAACTTAGTCCAGTATCAATATCCAATTTAGAAAGTCATTCTGAAACTATGGAATTTGAAAATTCGCCTTCCTCATTGATGCACTTACAACACTATTTAGTAATTGCAAAACGACGCTGGCTTCCAGCATCTGTTGTCTTTGGACTTATTTGTACTGTGTCTGCTGTTGGACTTTCATTTAGAAAGCCAGTCTATGTAGCTGAAGGAAAGCTCAAGTTTGAAAGAGCCAATGCAACCTTATCAATTACGAACTTGGGCAGAGAAATCGGAAACATGCAACCGTTAGCGGATAAGAGCAATCCGATCACGACTGAGGTAGAAGTGATGCGATCGCAGCCCATGATTCAACAGACGATCGATCAACTAGGGCTACGTCAATCTATGGGTGCCCCATTATCTGTAAACGAGTTTCTTGAGAAGCTCCAGGTGAGTGCTATCAAAGAAACCGATATTCTGATCTTGAGCTATCAAGATTTTGATCCCGCTCAAGCGACAGAAGTGGTAAACACACTGATGAGCCTTTATTTAGAGCACAATGTTTATAACCATCGTGCTCAAGCGGTCGCCGCTCGAAGATTTATTGAGCAACAATTACCCCACACCGAGACAACTGTTAAACAAGCAGAAGACAATCTTCGCCAATTTAAGCAAGCCAATCAAGTGATTGCGCTTTCAGAAGAATCTACCTCAGCAGTCAAGTCGTTGTCTGAGTTGCAAGGGCAAATTGCTGTAACTCAAACTCAACTCAAAGATGCTGATGCCCAAATTATGGCTTACCAAAATCAGCTTGGTATGAATGCTCAACGTGCTAGTGAGTCAGTTTCATTGAGCCAGTCTCAGGGCGTGCAGAGCGCGTTAGCCGAAGCTCAGAAGCTAGAAACAGAACTGTCTGCTCAACGGACAGTGCTTCAACCCAACCACCCCAAAATTGTGAATCTAGAAAGTCGTTTAGCAAATGCGAGGAGTCTCTTGCAGCAGCGATCCACACAACTGCTGGGCAGAGAAACACCATTCCCCGACAGAAGTTGGCAGATAGGTATTTTACAGCAGGACATAGCAAAAACGATTGTTGATTTAAACAGTAAACGAAATGGATTGGCTCAACAATTAGCAACTTTATATCAGATAGAAGCAGAGTATCGAAAACGGACTGATTTATTCCCAGGTCTTGAAAAAGAACAACGGGAACTCGAACGACAACTCGAAGCCTCTCAATCGACCTATGCTCAACTGTTACAAAAGATGGGTGAAATTGGGATCGCTGAAAACCAAACGATTGGTAATGCCCGAATCATGGCAGCCGCTCAACTGCCTACCAAACCCGTTTCAAACACGGCGGCGTTTCTCGCTGCGGGGTTGCTCGGATTGCTAGGTGCAGGGGCAACTGCTTATGGGTTAGAGGTCTTCGACCAAACCATCAAAACGGTCGAGCAAGCTAAGCAAGTCCTTGGATTTACAGTGCTGGGGGTGATTCCGGACGCGAACAAACGCAAGCAACCTGCGCTACAGCATTCATCTGCTCTACACCATTCAGGCGAGGAATTACCAAGGCGGAATATTGTTGTTGAACAATCGCCCTCATCGGCGATCGGGGCTGCCTACCGCATTTTGCAAACAAATCTCAAATTTTCGAGTTCTCAACCCTTGCGGGTGATTGTCGTTTCTAGCGCCGTCCCTAAAGAGGGAAAATCTACGGTTTCGGCAAATTTAGCAGCCGCGATCGCGCAAAGTGGAAAACGAGTCATCCTCATTGATGCTGATCTCCATTGTCCTTCTCAACATCAGATTTGGGCAATTTCCAACGATGTGGGGTTAAGCCATCTATTAGTTGAAGAAGCCGCCTTTGGCAAAGCTGCAAAATGTGTTACCTCAAATTTAGATGTCTTAACGGCTGGGGTCATGCCGCCCAATACCTTAGCGCTGCTTGACTCTCAGCGAATGAGCACTTTAATCGAAGAGTTGGCTGAAAATTATGACACGGTAATTCTCGACACACCCCCACTAAACCTAGCAACAGATGCCCTCATTTTAGGCAAAATGGCGAATGGTATTTTGATGGTGGTGCGACCAGGACTCACAAACGTTGGCAGCGCAGGTTTTGCTAGAGAACTCTTAGAACAATCTGGGCAAACCGTTCTGGGACAGGCAATCAATGGGTTTGTTGCTGCAAATGAGCCTCATAGTCACTACTACTTCTCAGACAACTTGGATGGACGAGGGTTGTATTCCACAAAACAATAATTGCATCATGCGGTTGCTCTACCCTACCTTTTCACCCAGCGATTAGGCACAAATCAACGTTGTCGCCAACGCTCTCACCTACTGGCATAAAAAATCAGCATAAAAAAATAGGTTGCATGAAGCAACCTATCTATACCGATTCAGAGAAATATCAAACAAAGAAACTGGCAACGTGTAACCCAAACTTGGCAATTTGCTAACCTCGAATTTCACGCTGCAAGCCATGGAATCTAGGTTCCAGTCATCCAAGAGTTGGTGTACTCGATCTGGTCAGCCGTTAGCGCATCAATGGTAAAGCCCATTGCTTGCAACTTCAGACGAGCAATTTCTTGATCCAACTCGGTTGGAATCGGATACACATCAGGAGTCAGTTTGCCCTTGTTCTTCACGAGGTACTCTGCCCCTAGAGCTTGGTTTGCAAAGCTCATATCCATCACGGCACTGGGGTGACCTTCAGCCGCCGTCAAATTGATCAAGCGACCTTCGCCCAACACCACAACTGATTTGCCGCTCTTCAGCGTGTATTCTTCGGTAAAGTTGCGAACCGTCTTCACATTGCTAGACCGGTGCTTCAGCGCTTCGAGGTCAATCTCAATGTCAAAGTGACCTGAGTTTGCGACGAGTGCGCCATCTTTCATGGCATCGAAATGCTCACCACGAATCACATGCTTGTTGCCCGTAACGGTGATGAAAATGTCGCCTTTTGCGGCGGCGGCATCCATGGGCATGACTTGGAAACCGTCCATCACTGCCTCGATCGCAGCAACAGGGTTAATTTCCGTCACGATCACGTTTGCGCCCATGCCTCGTGCCCGCATTGCTGTACCCTTGCCGCACCAGCCATAGCCAGCGACGACGATCGTTTTGCCTGCAAGCAAGATGTTGGTCGCACGAATGATGCCGTCTAGGGTGGATTGACCCGTCCCATAGCGGTTATCAAAGAAGTGCTTTGTGTCTGCATCGTTAACGTTGACTGCCGGGAACGTGAGCGCACCATCGCGCAGCATCGCCTTGAGGCGAACAATTCCGGTGGTCGTTTCTTCGGTGGTGCCGATGATGTCTTCAAGCTGGTGCTTGCGCTGTTGCACCAAGGTTGCAACCACGTCGCAGCCATCATCAATAATGATATTTGGACGGTGATCAAGCGCGATTTGGACGTGCTTGTGATAGGTGGCATTGTCTTCGCCTTTCATGGCAAAAACAGGGATGCCGTAGTCAGAGACTAAGCTTGCCGCAACGTCGTCTTGGGTAGACAGGGGGTTGCTGGCGATTAAGAGGGCGTCCGCGCCGCCTGCTTTAAGGGCGATGGCGAGATTTGCAGTCTCGGTCGTCACATGGGAACAAGCAACGAGTCGGATGCCTTCAAACGGCTTTTCCTGGGCAAAGCGATCGCGGATTTGCTTAAGCACAGGCATTTCACGCCCAGCCCATTCAATCCGCTGTTTGCCCTGAGGAGCCAAGTTTAAGTCTTTGACTTCGTATTTCAAGCGCTCTGGAGTCGCTACCATGAATTGTGGTTCCTCTAGATAAATCAAGTAAACGTGAGGATTTGTGAAATCCCTCCTAACAAATTAGCCTGCAATCTCAAAACAAGCCATCTAAAATTTAGCGATTTCTAAGTTTTAGACGAATTTGCCAGATTTTCAGGCGGAAGTTCCCAAGCTGAGAGGTCTTCCTCGACTAAGATTCTGCCGAGATGCCTAAGAAGTCAAGGTGAGTAAACGAGTTTAATGATTCTTTACTTAGTCCTTATAAATCTCATAGATCTACTAAATCTCATAGTTAGACCGCCTTGGTATTCTGCTAGGTAAGCATTTTTATGTTTGTGGAGAACCCTCATCATGAAAAATTTCTCAGTTCAGAGTTTAGCCGCCTGTTCTTTGCTGGTTCTTGTTTCCCTAACGGGTTGTCCAGGACAAGATCGACGTTCTGTAAATCAACCTACTCAAGTACGTCGAGCATCTCCGAGTACTTCACACAATCGAGAGGGTCAAGCGCCAGCAAATATTCCGCCTACTCAAGCACGTCGAACACCGAAAACTTTTGGTGATGCTGCTAACAATCAAATAGACAATCTTGAAAGTCTAACACGAACGGTAGAGGATGAAGCTAGAATTCAAGTCTCACAGGATCAAGGTGTTGATTTGACATTGCTATCTTGTGCAAGTTTGACAGCTAAAGCTGCTCAATTTAAAGCTATTTATGAACAAAGTTTACGAATCGGAGATACCGCACGAGCTAGGCAGGCTAACAAACTAGAGCGTCAAGTGCGTTCACAAATATACACAAAGAGGTGTTAATGGCTCTCCCGGCTTTGTGATGATAAGGCAATCTTATAACGGGCTGGTAAACGGTTTCAGTTGTTGCTCAAGTCAAAATTTGTAATCTCCTATACGGTTTCAACCATAGATCCGGGAGAGCCGTATTAACTGAATTTGAGATGTAATTGTGGAGCCGTAGTGTGCGGTCTAACAATTCAAATGCAGCGGACGGTTGAAAGGTGCTGAGTTCAAGTTGGTTTGCCGCCGCTGATTTGAGCCGTTAGACTGCTAAATCCTCTGGTTAGACATAAGCGGGAGTCTAACTGCATTGCAATATCTAAGTAACCAGGAATTCTTGATTATGCATATATTGTCTAAAATGGAAACAAGTTGTTTTTTGGATAGAAGCTATGTCAAAAGGAAACCAGAAGCGCACCGTGCTTGCACCTCAACAAGTGGTTTCGTCTTCTCACCTACCAGCCAATTGCATCATAAGCGTTAACCTAGATGATGATGAGGATGTGCAATGGACATGGACATTTTTGCCTAGCGGTGAAAGATATGTCAGTGGCTATACAATCGTTAAGCAAGCTGGTTCAGTGCATCAAAATACATCAGTTTGATGATTTCTTATCGAATCATTTTGCTTATCTACCCACTGTGTAGGGTACAGGTAGAACATACACATTATTAAATAATGTTGAAGGGATTTCTAATGACCTCTGACAACACCGATTCCAAACAACGTTCATTGACCAAAGTCATCTATCGTTTCCTTGGAGGGGGTGCACTTAGCACTCTTATCCTGCTTATCCCCATCACATATGGGGCATCTAAAGATTTTGGACTAGTTCAAGCAGGTGTTGCATCCGTGCTAGTTGTATCTTGCGGTTTACTGTCAATTCTTTGGGGTGAAAAGTTCGCTGACATGGTATTGCCAGTTCATACTGGTGCTGCGTTCAAGGTTGTCTATAGCCGCTGACCTTTGCCGTTATCGGGCTTCGTTTCTGGGTTGGGACTGTACAACAACGAGGTTATCGATTAGCAGTGAATGTTAGACTTAACCTAGACCCGTTAGGAGGGCGATCACAGTGGCTTCTATTACCATTGATCTTTCAGATAGCCAATTTCAAAAGCTACGAGATTTGGCGGCAGTGCATGGCATTACGCTTGAAGTTTTATTAAAGGTTAGCCTAGAGGATTGGCTCAATTCTCAAAAAAGCGAGTTCATTGATGCAGCCGATCATGTGTTGACAAAAAATGCTGAGTTATATCAGCGTTTAGCATGATGCGTTTTCTAACACTAATTGAGGTGTTAGAACTACATCGTAGAATCATTAAGCAATCCGGTGGAGCATTTGGCATCCGAGAGGTTGGGTTATTGGAATCAGCGATCGCTCAGCCCCGAATTACGTTTGGTGGAGAAGATTTATACCCAAGCTTGCTTGAGAAAGCAGCAGCGTTAGGGCTTTCTATCATCATGAACCATCCATTTGTAGATGGGAATAAACGTACAGGTCATGCTGCGATGGAGACTTTTCTTATCCTAAATGGAATGGAAATTAACGCTTCTGTGGATGAGCAAGAGCGTATGGTTTTGGAGATCGCATCGGGTGAGCTAGGGCGCGAGGCATTTGTAGAATGGTTACAACAAAATACAACCGTCACCTAACAAGCCGTTGGAGCGGCGTGTAAAGATTGATTGCTTCGTTTTAGTCATATCCATCGTCGCTCAACTTGGTCGTTGGGCTGCTTGGGTTATCGGTGAAGGCAACCCTATAATTTCTGATGGGAGTTCATAATTTCTACGAGCCATATCATTAAGTGAGCGCGTTACTATGTGGCTAATGTAACTTCCGTTTAAATTATTTATGAACGAAGCTTTTATTGATTTGGATGAATTAGTGGCGCTTTGCAGGGACAGGCTAGCCAAAAAGTTTATTCAAGAAGCTGTCGCTTGCTACCGAGCAGGAGCATATCGTTCTTGTATAGTTGCAACGTGGAATGCGGTTGTATTCGATTTTCTTCACAAGATGCGAGAACTAGAGCTTTTGGGTGATGGTGAAGCAACTAGTCTATTGCAGAAATTTGAAAAGCTAAGTTCGGAAAAGAAAGTAAGAGAGTTGTGGCAATTTGAACAAGAGATTCCAAAATGGTCGCTTGAAAAGTTTGAATTAATTTCACATCCAGAAAAACCTCATATTGAAAGATTATTTGAAGATCGAAGCTTGTGTGCTCATCCTTCTATGGCATCTTTAGAAGAACCTTTTGAAGCCACAGCAGAGCTAGCACGCTGCCATCTGAGAAGTGCAGTAATTTATCTTTTGCAGCGTCCGCCTGTTCAGGGGCGTTCTGCTCGTGACAGGATTTTTCAAGATATTCAGTCTGAAAACTTTCCTAAAGATCCAGAGTCTGCAACACAATATTTTCAGAAAGGGCTGTTAGCTCGTGCACGTCCTAGCTTGATAAAAGATGTTGTACTCGGTTTGACTGTCAGCCTTTTAACAGAGGAAAGATCAGAAGATGAAAGAACACGCCAGTTTTCCGCATTAAATGCTGTTTCAAGTTTATATTCTCAACAGACAAGAGACATATTAAATGAGAGGCTTTCTGATATCATTCTTGGAAAAGTTACTGATGCAAACTGGAATAAGGCGATTATCTACCTTGGAAGCGTTAAATCTTGGGATAAACTTAGTGAGCCATGCCAGTTGAAAGCAAGCATCTTCATTGAAAAGATTGATGTATTTGAAGCATCTTCAAGAAGAAAGCTCTCTCCTAATAACGTTAAAGTATTGTTGAATGCAGCGCGTTTAAGATTTCTAGAAGGATCTGTAATAAAAAAGCTACAACTTCCACTACAGGAGTTAATTCTACTCAAAGATTTTTGCCAGAACGAGTTACATGATAGATCGCTTCAAGAGCTTATAAGACCGTTGCTAGAAGAGAATGTCGCGCAAGCTGATTTAGATGATCTACTTGCAATGAAATTAGGCGATAATGATCCACTCAATGAAAAGATCATGCCATACCTAGTTGAAAAAATTGAAGAGGCTTCTTTAGAAGAATTGATAGAGGTCAGGCGGAAAGACAGATCATTGAATGACATTGTTGAACCAACTTTGAAAATTAGGATTGATGAATCTGATTTGAGTGAATTACTAGAAGCGCTGCAATGGACGACTCGACGAGATCGAGAAGAGATTACGAGCAAGTTTGAAGACCATATGATAAAACTCATGAATGGTATGCCTCTTGATGAGTTAATCACACTCAAATCGAAGACTACTTATAGTAACGAGCTGTTTGACAGAATATTCAAGTCTCTTTTGAGGAGAGAGCCTTCAGTTGTTATAGACTTGTTCGAAAAATCTGGTTCATTTAGAAATGCAGATTTTAACGTCGGTTTGCTGGCTCAAGTTTCTGATATTCTAACCGCTGAACAGTGGGAAAGCGTATTAGCGGCTTTTTGTGAGAATAACCAGATCTACGGTTCATTTTACTGTCCAGGTGCTTTTTGCTCTCTATTCAGGGAATCTGTGGAACGTTGCGGATTTGTGCAACATTATTGGTTATCCTTTAGGAAAAATCTTGATAAATTCGGCAGCGATGAGTACATTGACAAGCTAAAACATGTTATTGATTCATACCCTGAAACAGCGTGAACTTCCAGCATCCCAACAATCCGATTGGAGCGGACTAAAGACAACGATTGGTGTTGCAACAAAGGTTATTGGCAGCCGCTCAACTTAGCCGATCTACGGAAATTTCGTCACCCACTCGGAGCGATCGTCCGGCTTCAGACGGGGCGATGCGGGTGTTGACAGCAACGCGATAAAACGACCGAAAGCGATTGGCGGCTGCCCATGGGGGAAGCGTTTCTTGTCGCTTGGCGGCAAAGGTTTTTTGAAACTGGGGAATAGGATCTCCAGACCTCGAATCGCGAGTCGGAACCACACAACGTAAGCAGGGATTGATCCCTTGCAGGTGCACCTCGCCAATTTGAAACGGCAAGGGGTCGCTGGTTTTGGTGTAGAGCGCATCTTCCCAAAAGGCGGGAACTCCGCCAATTTCGAGGTTGGTGCGGAGGCGCGATCGCATCCCTTCTACTGTCATGTTTTCAAACCAGCTTGCTGCTGTTTCCAAGGTTGCGGTGCTGATCAGGGTCGGTCCTGGAGAGGCGATGTCGTCTGGAAATCCGGTAATGGCATTGTGGTGCAGGGTGACGGAAAATCCGAAATAGTCGCTCAGCCATGCCGCGATCGCAGATCGGGCATGATCTAAATGAAAGCTAACTGGCGCATCACCTTGCACCGAAAGCGTTACCAATCGGGCTGGCAGATTAAACTGCGATCGCAGATGATGCACTTTGGCGGTGCGTTTGCCGTTGACCCATTTTCCAGTGCCATCAACCATACAAAACTCGCGATCGTGCTCTAATGCGCCGCCCTCTAAAATTTTGGCATGACGAACTTCAACCGCATCTAGCGACTTAATCGGATGAATAAAGATGCGATCGAGGGTGGGCATGGGTTCTGTCTGCGAGGTTGATTGCTTCTACTCTAAAATCTCTGTTTAGGCAACAACCGATAAGATTCGTAAATGATCGAATTAATGTTTTAACTAGGACTGTTTGATATGCAATACTAAAAGCGACAGCCATACCTCAGCCACTAAGATCAACCGATCAGAAATGCCCAAAAAAGCAAATTTAACCTCAGAAAAACCAAAATCAGACCCTCATAACCTAGACCCTCAATTAGATGCCCAAAGCGCGGCTTGTCAGCCGTTTATGCCAGCCCTGAGAGAACTGGCAATGACCTATCAAGCCTTCTGTTCTTACGATGAACCTCACATTCGCGAACTGGGGCTGACACCGCCCCAGTTTGATGTTCTCTGCACGCTGGGCAACACAGCAGGCATGTTTATGAACCAGTTAGCTGAAAAAACTTTAGTGACAAAAGGGACGCTGACCGGCATCGTCGATCGCTTGGAACAGAAGGGATTAGTCCGCCGAGAAGTGCCGCCAGAAAACCGACGCTGCTTTTTAATTGTGTTGACCCCTGATGGCGATCGCGTCTTTCGAGACGTGTTTCCAGCGCACATCAGCTACTTGAAACAACGGTTTGATCGCCTCGGATCGGCAGAGCTAGAGCAGATCTACTCTGCGTTGCATCGCCTCCGGCAGATTTTTGACTGAGCGTGGAATCTGTCTCAAGAGGCTTGCCTTTTGGTAAAACGAACTTTATGGTGTCGAAAAACAAAGCGAGGATGAGCGTGTGGATGAACTTTTAAAGCGATCGCAGGCGCTAAAGCTAGCGCTAACCGATTTTGTGTACGATGCGGAAGGTGAGCTAGCAACTGCCCTAGAGTCTTTTGTTGCCGACCATCTCGCCAAATCTCAAGCCAAAGATCGGAAACATCGCGACCTTGCTGTTGATACGTTTCTCGGTCAGGGGCATGTAGGCGATCAGACGCCGCTGCAATGCTTTGTTGAGAGCGAAGCGGGGCTATCGGAGCGCGATCGCACCCTGGTTTTAGGCTGGAGCCGCAACTTTGCGGGGCTGTTTTTAATTCAGCAAGTTCTGCCCGATGGTTTCAAGGTGATGAATTGGCTAACGACAAAAACCTATATTGCTAAACCCATAGATGAAGCAACGCTAGACACCATGATGAAGCTGACGCCAGGAGAAATTCTTCTGACGCGCCTTGCTGCCCTTGATGATGAACAGTGGATCTTCTTCAGTCCTTACGTTCAGTTAGGCAAGTTGGGTAAGCCAAAATTAGCAGTGGCGATCGGAAACTTTAAACAGAACTATCGATCAGAACTCTATGGCGATGCTCCAGAGTTGTTAGAAGAAGCATGGAAGTCGGTAGAACGCTATCACCAAGATTTTCTCGACTTTTTTGAAACAGAAGAACTAACGCTACCCGGATACCAATTGAGCAAAAAAATTCCTGAGTTTCAAGATTTCTTAACGCAAAGGCGGCTAGATGAGGCAGGCGTCGATCGCGATAAATCGATGGCAGAACTCGCCCAAGAAGCAGGCGTGAGTGATGAAGAGATCGCGGAGATGGCGGAGGCGATGGGCATGGATGCCGAAACGGCTGCCAAGATGATGACGGATAAAGCGGCGGCAAAAATGGTGACCCCTCAGATTGAACTGCCTCCCGACCTCAAGAAAGCCGAACAGGTAACGATTTTGGCGCATCCCCGGTGGGGGCAAATGCTGTTGCCCAATCACAATCAGTTTATCGATTTGCTGCAAGCCGAAAATTGGACGGCGATCGCAGGGGCAGACAAATTGCTTCGCAACTATCTCGAACGCCCTGAAATCAATACCTTTGTGTGGAAGCGGTTAGCCAAAGATTACCCCACGCAACTGCAAGCGGTTTTACGAGAGTTTTTGCAACAGCCAGACTTTGATCTCGCGCAAGATTTGCCTGATCTGCTGCGATCGCACCAAAAACCCCTAGAACCCGAACTGCCCGAAATCGCCAGCGTGCCGCTCCATCTGCATAATTTGTTTCAAGAGGCATTAGCCGAGGTGAGCAAATCGAAGGCGAAAGAAAAGAAGAAGTCGGTTAAAGGGTTTCAGCGTTAATCGATGAGTGGATGGGTGGATGGGTAACATCTCCCTCTCACCCCTCTACCCCTCAACTCAACGTTGACAATCTACTAGTGGATGAGGGCTAACTTAGCGTTGCCATCAGGTTATCTCGGCATCGGGTCATAAAAAGAAGTGGGTGACACTGCACCCACTCCCGCCGCTCTTCTAAATCTAAGTTTTAGGTTCCAAAGCCTTATTATCAAACTTCTGACTCTTATTTTATGAAGACTCAGATAAGAACGGCTTATTTCTACCGTAACCTCAGCATTCGCCTACGTCGGTACGATTTTGTACGAATATCCTCAACTTGACAGACCACTAACTGAGTTGAGCGATGGACAATGACTTAAACATTGATTTGGTCAGTTGATAACACTCACAGGCAACTTCTTCTAGCTGTTGGTGCTCTAGAATCATGATGTTGCCTCGGTGATAGCGGATCAGCCCTGCCTGTTTCAGTGCCCCTGCCGCGATCGTAACTCCGGCGCGCCTCGTACCCAGCATTTGAGAAATAAAGTCGTGCGTCAGCGTTATTTCGTCAGACCCGACGCGATCGCTCACCATGAGCAACCACCGTGCCAACCGTTCTTCAATCGGGTGCCGTCGATAGCACGCTGCCCCTTGAGACACCTGAAAGAACAGGGCGTTCATATAGTGCAAAAGCAGCTTTTGCAGGGTTTCGCAGCGATTGAACTCTGCCTTCAGCACGCTAGCAGGGAGACGGGTTGCACTATCTGCAACCTGCACAATCGCTTGATTGGTTGCGATCGCATCGTCCAAAAACACCTCGACGCCCGCCATGCCTTCGTTTCCCACCAAGCCTACTTCAACGGTTGCTC
This sequence comes from Myxacorys almedinensis A, assembly GCF_010091945.1. Lineage (GTDB taxonomy): Bacteria > Cyanobacteriota > Cyanobacteriia > Leptolyngbyales > Leptolyngbyaceae > Myxacorys > Myxacorys almedinensis. The sequence continues at coordinate 65,565 of NZ_WVIE01000011.1, read as the reverse complement.
CATCATCTAAAATAGTGACCAACGAGATGATCGAGCGATGCGGAAAGTAGACATATTCAATGCGATCGCCACTCCCAAAGAGAACTTTCCGAATCGGCAAGTCCACCACTTCTAGATGAGGTAAGAGGCGTTGATATTCTTCAGCCGGAAGGGCAGAGAGGATCTGGTTTTGAGGAGTATTTGGACGTTGGGGCATGAAGCCTCCTTGATGGGGGGAACCCACGGCACAAGGAGGGGAATTCAGAGCCTGATCCTGGTGGCGCTCAATTGAGCAATGCTAAAAGCTGAGAGGCGTAAGCTAATAGGAGTCAGCTTGATCCTAACGCGAAGGTTTAATTATTTCTAGAAACATTTGATACCGATTTGGCATTACCAAATATGGCTTGACATCGCAAAGTTTTATATGTAGCGATGTCACTGCCTGACTGGAAAGATCACGAAATAAGGGTAGCCGTTAAAAACACTAAAACTCCTCGATTTTTGAGAGTTAGGAAGAAGCACGAGAGGCGTTTAATGCAGCTAGAAAAAACGGTCAATCAGCATTTTTCTACGCTAGTGCACCTCGGCGAAAACCGCCAAAAATAGCAGAGTAACGAAATACATGTCGAGGATAATTGACTATGAGATGACTATGACGGATAATGCCTGTAAGGTAAAACTTTTGCTTGGCTCAGTAGCTCAGTGGTTAGAGCAGGGGACTCATAAGCCCAAGGTCGCAGGTTCAAATCCCGCCTGAGCCATCGTTTCAGAATTCCTAGGTGTAAATTTCGGCGGGGAATTATCCCCTCAGAACTCTGGCAGATCTAGCCTCGGTTTACGAGCGGCATAGTGTCGATAAATGACATCGGGGGAGTTGCCCACCAGCGCCGCTACATCCTTTACCTCGATGCCCGCTTCTAGTGCCAAGGTGATGAAGGTATGGCGACAGTGCTTCAGTGGGAGGTACTCTCGAACTTCTCCTATATCCACTAATTCTTCTACGACAGGTCTCCAGGTGCGATTGAGCAGATTGTGTGAGTCGATCGCATAGCCCCTAGGTGAGAGAAAGACAAAGGAATCGACCCGTTCGAGGCGTTGCAGCAGTCCCACGAGCCGACCGTTGCACGGGAATTCTCGCTGACGGTGGGTTTTGATGTCTCCCAGAAGGCGAGTGTCGGACGGCAGCGCCTCGCAAAATCGCACCCGTGAGCCGTCTGGTGAAACATTTTTCCAGTGCAGGGCATTCGCTTCCTCTAATCGGCAGCCGCTCCAAAAGAGGAACTGGAGGTAGGGCAAGTAGAAGGAGTGGGGGAAATGCGAGGAGCGATCGACATAGAGATCGTCTGCGATCGCACTCAAAATCTTCTCTCGCTCCCCTGCCGTGAATGCCCGACGGTCTTGAGAGGATTTTTTGCGAAAGTCCTTGTCGAGTCCCTCAAACGGGTTTGAGGGAATATAGCGCGACCTGACCGCCCACGCACAGCAGGCAGAGAACTGCTGAAGCATCCAAAACCGAGAGTTGGTAAACACAATGATCACGCCCAGTTTTCTAGAAAAGATGCCTCTGTACGATCAGTGGCAGTATGAAATCTGTGTTTTCATACTAGCTAAATATGCATTCGTAAACTAAAAGGAGTTTAATCCCATGAGCCAGACGATCGTTCAGGTAGATGCATTTACCACTACACCGTTCAAGGGAAATCCTGCTGCCGTTTGTGTCTTGCCAGAACTGCGATCGCACGAGTGGATGCAAAATGTGGCGCAAGAAATGAACTTGCCCGAAACCGCGTTCTTAATTCAGCAACCCGATGGATTTAACCTGCGCTGGTTTACCCCTACGGTTGAAGTCCCGCTCTGCGGACATGCCACTCTAGCCAGTGCTCATGTGTTGTGGTCGGAAGGGCATTTGTTACCCGGTCAGCCAGCCCGGTTTCACACCCAAAGTGGATTGCTCATTGCCTGCAAGCAGAATGACTGGATTGAGTTGGATTTTCCCGTCAACCGCCCCGAACCTACCACAGTTCCTACCCCACTTGACAACGTACTGGGCATTTCGATTGAGTCTGTCAAAGCAGTGCTGCAAGATTCTTTGGGCTATCTCGTGGAGGTAGAGTCTGAGGCTTTAGTGCGACAGATGCAGCCCGACCTCAACCTGATGCTCCAATTGCCGATCGCTAATGTGATTGTCACCAGTGTAGCGGATGCCAATTCAGAATTCGATTTCGTCTCACGTTTCTTTGCACCGGGATTGGGCATTCCTGAAGATCCGGTGACTGGCGCTGCTCATTGTCGTCTGGCTCCCTACTGGCGCGATCGCTTAGGTAAAGATACATTCTTAGCCTACCAAGCGTCAAAGCGAGGCGGAATTCTCAAGATCCGGTATGACGGGGACGATCGAGTTTATTTGAGTGGGCAAGCTGTGACCGTATTGCGAGGAGAACTATCGGAAGAACAAAAATAATTCGATTGTGGGCAAGTGACTCTCTGGAGATGCAGGCAACCTACCTTGAGGGGCACGATGCACTTCGCAGCGGTGACATTTCCCATCACACCATTATTCATACATCTGCAATAAACAAAAGATGTGCCAGAGTTGAACTGTTTTGTTTAGCTGGTAGTGATACGAATGAAAGAATCACTGTCTAGTTCATTCACCTAATCGTCGCAGTGTACATTTGAATTCATAGTTTTTAATGCGGCTTGCCATTGGTCTAGCTGACGAGGTATCAACATCCTGATGTCAGGATCGGGTAACCCTATTTCAGCTTCTTTGAGCGCCGCTACGATCGCTTGTCTAACCTGAGACGTGGTGGCTACAAAGTCCGATCGGCGCGAATCTGTCCAGAACCGAGCTTCAATGACAATATCATCTTGCCCTAGCTCCTGAACGCGGATAGAGATAGCAGGTTCCTCTAATACTCCATCGGTGGCTTGAGCGGCTTTTTGAATTACGTCGATCGCTTGTGGTAAATCGCTATCATAACCCATGAACAGAGCCACACTGCCCCGACGAATGGGAGCGGCTGTGTTGTTGATGATACGTGAGGTGAAGACTTCTGCATTCGGAACCAGCACCACGCGACCGTCATAGGTGCGAAGCTGTGTTGCTCTTAGATCAATCCGTTCGACATTGCCTTCTGTTTCTCCCACAATGATTTGATCGCCTAGCTCAAAGGGGCGTAACACCAGAATCAAGAGCCCGCTAATAAAATTAGAGAGAATGTCTTTGAGGGCAAAACCGAGTGCTAGACTGGTCAACCCTAAGCCCGTAGCGACTGCTTGTGGGTCAAAGCCAAAGGCATCGAGCGCGACGATCAACCCCAAGATCCAAACCGCATAGTAAGCCACCTGTTTAATCAGATTCTCAACGGTGAGGTCTTCCACAATATGACGAAAGATGATCCGCATCAACCAGCGAACGAAAGTGGCGATCGCCCAAAACAACCCAGTTACCAACAGGGCAGCAAGGGCGCGTGGAATGATTACGATCGCCGATTCAATTAGTCGTCCAAATGCTGTTTCGATCGAAGCTTGGACTTCTGCGATGAAGCGTCCACCGGGAGAAAGCCGACGTCCGCTAGCTCGTTCTAAATTTGTGTCAATTGCTTGCGACCACTGAGTTGCTAAGACATTCACCGTTGTTAGGTTATCTTGAGCATCAGCTTCAGTTACGGTTACGATAGGTACACCTGCAATCGTAATCACGCGATCAGTGTTATTGGCATTCGTCGGTTCAATCCGAGGCGGTGCAATGGCATCTGGATTTTCTAATAAGCGATTCATGCGTCGCTCGATCTGTTGGGCGCGTGCCGTGGCATCCAGTTCCCCAACTACTCCCACTCGAAACACGGCTCGTCCATCCAACCGCACTGTCACCTGTTCTGTCTGGGCAACGGCAGCAGGAAGGAATAGCAGAATCGCTAACACGGTAGCGATCGATCGTAGCAACAGTTGCTTTAAACGGATGTTCACAAGGTTCCTGATTCTGACAATGAATTGGCTCCTCAATATTAAACAAGTTACAGCTTAGAAGAAGTGTTGGTCACTTCGAGCAACACTTTATCTACCCGATTGCCATCCATATCTACCCCTTCAAAGCGTAGTCCTTGCCACGTAGGGCACCAGCACAGGAACCAAACGCAAAGCTTCTAGCAATTTTTCGGCGATCGTCGCTCCGCCAAATGCTCCTGCCAGAATTCTCACCAACGTGATGCCAATCTGCACAGTAGCGAGAAAACGGCTGGGTGAGTTGGCTAACTTTAAGGCGGCGCGTGCTCCCATATTGCCTTGATTAGCCTGCTGTTGCAAGCGAGCTTTGCGGGCAGAGACAACGGCGATTTCTGACATGGCAAACACCCCATTGCCCATAATCAGCGTACTGTTCAGGAATAAGTTCAGGAATAAGTAAATTTGGTAAGCCGGAGGGGTTTTACCTAAACTGAAAAGCTGATTGCTAGTCCGCTCAATTCGAGCCTTGTCCCCAAAGAAGGATGAGACTGGGGCAGACATTCGGTATTCTACAATTTATCAACAAATTAAGATTATTAACAAATTAAGATTATCAACAAATTAAGAAGGGCAGCGCGCGATCGTAAAGGAGATAGTGTGGTGGGGTTAGGAAAGTGGATCGGCTTAGTCGTTTTTGTTGCCTCTCTCTACATCATCTGGCAGATTCGACAGATTTTGCTGCTGATTTTTGCCGCCGTTGTCTTAGCCACTGCCCTCGATCGATTGGTTCGCCTGCTTCAGCGAATCGGCATCAAAAAACGCGGTATTGCCATTGCTCTTACTCTTGTGCTTTTGCTGGCATTGGGGGCGGGTTTCTTGGTGATTATTGTGCCGCCATTTGTCGATCAATTTCAACAACTGATTAATTTCATTCCAACAGGATTCGATCTCGCTCGACAGTGGGTTGAATGGCTGCAAGATAGGCTAACGCAGCAGTCCGTGCCATTTGACGGATTGGACGGGCTAACCCAACAGTTGCAATCCTTTGTCTCTCAGCAAGTCGGTAATCTCTTCACGCTGTTCTCTGACTTGCTTGGAATTGTGGTCAGAGCATTGTTCGTATTGGTTTTGAGCATTATGCTCTTAGCCAATCCCACTATTTATCGACAAGGATTCGTCCTACTGTTTCCCTCCTTTTATCGTCGTCGTGCCAATAACATTCTAGAGCAATGCAATGTTTCGCTTGGCGGTTGGGCAACGGGCATTCTTTTTAACATGACGGTGATTGCTCTGTTTAGTGGCATTGGCTTGTGGATTTTGCAGGTGCCGCTGGCTCTAGCCAATGCAGTCCTAGCAGGATTATTGACGTTCATTCCGAACGTGGGTCCGACCCTGAGTGTGATTCCACCGATCGCCCTGGCGCTCCTCGATGCTCCCTGGAAAGTCGTTGCTATCTTGATTCTATACATCGTCATTCAACAACTGGAGAGCAATGTTCTTACGCCTTTGGTGATGGAAAAACAGGTATCGCTGCCGCCTGCCGTTACTCTGGCATCTCAAGTGATTTTTGCCAGCTTCTTTGGTTTTTTGGGGTTATTTCTGGCGCTGCCTTTGATGGTGGTGCTGCAAGTGTGGATTAAAGAGTTACTGGTTAAGGACATCCTGAATGATTGGCAAAATCCTGAATTCGCAAATTCCGTAGCGGACAACGTATCGGATCAAGGCGATCGAGATATCGACCAACACCCTGAAAAACCTTAGATATGCGCTACTTAGCTGACTAGCAATCTTCGGACTCTTCCCGCTCTAGAACGTAGCGACCGAACTGTATCGCATTATAGATCATCCGGCAACCGAATTAAATCACCTGACCACTCAATCGATTGACCTGATCACCCATCGAAACGACTTCGTAGCTCAATTAGGGGAGCTTCAAATAGAAAAGGAGCACCATGCTGATGCTCCTGAAAGAATGAATAACGTGCGCTCTTTGAGTCACCCGCAAAGGGTAACTCGAAGCGATCGCTCTGGATGTAGCGGATGAAAAGTTTGTTTGTTTAACCCTCCATCCGTTACATCTGCTATCTAGTTCGCTGCCACGCCTACAAATGGCTTTCGATCAACTCGCGGTACTGACTCTTCTGCTTTACGCCTTTCACTTCCGCAACCTTATCTTTGTGCTTAAAGAACTGAATCGTTGGAGTTCCCGAAATGCCTGCTGATTCTGCAATGTCCGGGTCTTCCTCGATGTCTATCTCAATAAAGTGAATTTTGCCGTCAAACTCATCTACCACTTTATTGAGAATTGGCTTTAGTGTATGGCACGGGCCGCAACTCGGAGAGACATACTTCACCATAATCAAGCGATCGCTGTCATGGTAGAGCTTCCGCAAGGCATAACCGCCCACATGCTTTGTCTTTTCTGGATCGACCTCTGTAGAAAACTCTTCTGCTTTGTGAGCCGTCTTCTCTTCATTCGACTCTTCGATCTGAACTTGATGAAACTCTTGGATCAAGCCATTAAACGATAGCCAGCGTTCTGCCAACATTGCAGACATGCAGCCTGTTCCAGCCGCCGTAATCGCTTGGCGGAATTCGTGATCTTGCACGTCACCTGCGGCAAACACCCCTTCAATACTCGTTTCAACCTCTCCAGGTTTGGTGACAATGTAACCGACGTCATCTAGATCAAGCTGACCTTTGAACAGAGAGGTATTCGGCGTGTGCCCGATCGCATAGAACAAGCCTTTCGCCTCGATCGCGCTTTCTTCGCCTGTCTGACGATTTCTGACTTTCACGCCTGTCATATGTTCACTACCGCCCACCACATCAACGGCTTCCGTATTCCAATGAACCGTGATCTTTGGATTATTTAAGACGCGATCTTGCATGGCTTTACTGGCGCGCAGTTTGTCTCCTCGCACCAGCATATTGACGCGATCGCCGTACTTCGTCAGATACAGCGCTTCTTCTGCCGCCGTGTCACCCCCGCCAATAATCACCAACGGCGCACCCCGAAATAAGGGCGTTGCACCATCACAAATGGCACACGCAGAAATACCTCGACTCCAGAAATTGGCTTCATCGGGCAATCCGAGCCGTTTAGCGGTTGCACCTGTGGCAATCACCACGCTGTGGGCCTTGACTTCGCGATCGTCTGACCGAATTGTAAATGGACGCTGGCTCAAGTCAACAAACGTCACATCTTCGGTATAAAGCTCGGCTCCCCATCGTTCGGCTTGAGCCTTCATCTGATCCATCAGTTGTGGTCCGGTGATGCCATGAGGAAAGCCCGGAAAGTTTTCAACTTCGGTCGTTGTCATCAGTTGTCCGCCCGGAAGCCCGCCCACCTGAAAGCCTTCAAAGACCAAAGGCTTGAGATTTGCACGCGCCGCATAAATTGCCGCCGTGTAGCCTGCTGGGCCAGAACCAATAATGACTAAGTTTTCTACGGTTGGGTTCTCCATAAGCCTTGTATGAACTCATAACGACTATGAGTAGTATAGCGCAAGTTTACAATTGTTCTCACAAAGCTAAGTATTTTTATAAGGCTAAGCAAACTACCATCAGAACAAATTTCGGTACTGTTCTATCCCTTTAGAAGTACGGGGCTGCTAGAGCGATTGATTGGCTTAAAGCGACTTGCTTGCCCCGATCGCGATCGCCCAAAAACTTATTCCAATTTGAGTAGAGGTTTGCTTGAAACAGCAAACCTCAAAGATTTACATTCGGCTTATACTGAGAAATCATCAACTTGTCCCAAAGCTGCTCGTGTTGGCAGCATTTGTAGCGCTCTAATTTGCTGGAGGAAGCCTCGCATTTTACTAAATCATTCCTGGCATACTCTCTCTGGATCCGAAGTTGCTCAACTTCTAGAAAGTGATACCGAACTGGGGTTGCCCTTTAATGAGGCAACAAATCGGCAACGCCGTTACGGTTCAAATGAACTGGTGAGTCGAGAGAAGACTAGCAGTTGGCGAAGGTTTTTGCAGCAGTTTCAACAGCCAGTTCAATATATCTTGTTGGTTGCAGGCACCGTGACTGCCCTATTTAAGGAGGTGGTCGATGCTGGCGTTATTTTTGCCGTTGCCGTTGGAAATGCTCTGATTGGGTTCATTCAAGAAGCCAGAGCAGAAAATGCGATCGCCGCCTTAGCAGAGGTGGTGACCACAGAAGCCACGGTGATCCGGGACGATGAAAAAGCGCGGATTTCCTCTCGTGAATTGGTTCCGGGTGACTTAATTGTCCTGGCAACGGGCGATCGCGTTCCGGCGGACATACGGCTGACTGAAGCGTTCGACTTGCAGATTGATGAATCCGGTTTGACGGGTGAATCCTTGCCCGTAGACAAAACGACGGAACCCTTGGCTCCAGAAACACTGCTCCCTGAACGCACCAACATGGCGTATTCGGGTAGTTTGGTTACGGCTGGACAGGGGCGTGGGTTTGTTGTGGCGATCGGCAACCAAACCGAGACGGGACGAGTCGCACAACTGATGCAGGAGTCCACGAACCTGATGACGCCGCTCGCCCGGAGAATTCAGAGGTTCAGCCGGACGCTGCTCTACTTTGTCTTGGGCATGGCAGCACTGGCATTTGCAGTGGGAGCGGTACGCTCTGGCTATGCCTGGGTTGAAACCTTCAAAAGTGCAGTTGCCCTTGCTGTAAGTGCGGTACCGGAAGGGCTTCCGGCAATTGTCACCATTACGTTAGCCATTGGGGTTTCCCGCATGGCAAAGCGTCATGCCATTGTTCGCAAACTCCCCGCTGTAGAAACCCTCGGCAGTACAACCGTCATTTGTTCTGATAAAACAGGCACCCTGACCAAAAATCAGATGACGGTGCAGGAAGTCTACGCTGGGGGACGGCACTACACAGTCAGCGGTACTGGGTATGACTTTGAAGGAGCCATTTCCCTGAACGATCAGATGATCGAGTTAAACACATCGCCCGCCTTACGCGACTGTTTGCTGGCAGGGCTGCTTTGTAATGACTCTCACCTGCAACAAGAAGATGGACAGTGGGAGGTGGTCGGCGATCCCACCGAGGGTGCTCTCTTAGGGGCGGCTCATAAAGCAGGTTTGGATCGAGAGGTTCTGGAAGAGGAGATTCCTCGGCTCGATGTTCTGCCCTTTGACTCGAAACTGCAATACATGGCAACGCTCCATCAAGATCAGTCTAACCGTGTCATTTATGCCAAGGGTTCGGTTGAAGCTTTGTTGACTCACTGCCAATTTTGGGTGAATGGGCAGGGTGAGAAGGCACCGATGGATTTAGATGCCGTCCGGCAACAAGCGGATGATACGGCTGGGAAGGGTTTGCGTGTTTTAGCGTTTGCCAAAAAACCAGTGGCTCCAGATCAAGAAACCATCGAACCGGATGATCTCAATCAGGGGCTAATTTTCTTGGGCTTGCAGGGCATGATTGATCCCCCCCGTCCAGAGGCGATCGAGGCAGTCCGTGCGTGCAAAATGGCTGGCATTCAGGTCAAAATGATCACAGGCGATCATCCCATTACGGCAGTGGCGATCGCGCGTACCATTGGGCTGGGACAAACGGCGACTGCCTTTACCGGGCAAGAATTGGCGCAAATGGAGCCACAAGAACTTGCTAACGCTGTAGAAAATACCGATGTGTTTGCCCGCGTTGCCCCAGAGCAAAAACTTCGTCTGGTAGAGGCGCTACAAGCAAAAGGTGAGATTGTCGCGATGACAGGCGATGGGGTCAATGATGCCCCTGCGCTTAGCCAAGCCGATATTGGGGTGGCAATGGGAATGGGAACGGAGGTGGCGAAGGAAGCCGCAGACATGGTGTTGACCGATAATAATTTCGCCTCTATTGCCGCTGCCGTGGAAGAAGGGCGAACGGCTTATCGCAATATCCGGCGAGCCATCGGATTTATCCTGCCGATTAGTGGTGGCGAATCGTTAACCATCTTGATGGGAACGCTGGTGAGTACCGTGCTGCCCATCCTGCCCGTTCAGGTGCTTTGGGTGAATATGGTCAGTGCGATCGCGCTGTCACTGCCGCTTGCCTTTGAACCCAAATCGGAGCGGGCCATGCAGCAACCCCCTCGCAACCCCAATGAACCGCTATTGTCAGGACGGTTAGGACTTCGCATTCTGGTCATCTCCGTTTGGAATGCGATCGCAACCTTCGGCACGTTTGAGTGGATGATGCGTACAACAGGCGATGTGGATGTTGCTCGTACAGTTGCCATCAATGTGTTGGTTTCATCTGAGATTTTTTACCTGTTGAGTATCTGCCGACTCATCCCTTCTCTAGTTGCCAATCTGTGGGGTCAACAAAAAACCATTAGCTATGCACCCGCGATCGGAATTGGCACATTGGTTATTTTGCAAGTCCTTTTTAGCCAGTGGAGCTTAATGAATGAGCTATTCGATACGGCTCCTCTCAGTCCAGCGCAGGGGCTTTTTATTCTGGCACTTGGGCTTCCCGTTATCCTTTGGGCGCTCATCCTACAGCAGTTTGACCCAATTAACTAAGAAATTAACTAAGAGGGATTTAATGTCTGGTGAACTTTTCCAGCAGTAATTACACCTGCTAAAGACCGGATCTAGACGCAAATTACAGTAAGTTAAGCTATCACTGTTTCTTGAATGCCTACTACCTAAAATTCAATGAATCTGAAATTTTCTCACGACATCAAATTGCTTTTGCAACGCCTAGCCGAAAAGCCTCTGACTCTGGGTGATGTTATTTCAGAAACCTTAGAACGAGGGTTTAGCTTAGTGATTGCATTATTGGTACTACCATTTTTGATCCCTACTCCACCTGGCTTAAGCACTCCTCTTGGTATCGCTTGTTTGTTAATGTCAGGGCAAATGGCTTTAGGGAGGCGGACACCGTGGCTCCCGAAAAAAATTGCCACCCTCCAATTTCCTAATTGGTTTGCCCAAGCGTTGTTGAAAAATTTACAACGTGTGACCAAAGTTTTAGAAAAAATCTCCCGCCCACGTTATGAGAAGATTGCCGATAGTCAATTAGCGTGGCAGTTCAATGGCATCTGTCTCACTTGGTTGGCAATATTACTCATGTCGCCCTATCCTCCTGCTACTAATCCTATTCCTGCTGTGGGAATGTTATTGTTGGCAGTTGCGACCATCGAATCGGACGGTCTATTAATGTGCCTAGGTTATCTAGCTACTATTTTGAATACGTTGTTTTTCGGTTTTGCCTTTTACATTTTGTATTCAGGGGCTACTTATTTGCTACCTAATATTTTTCGGTAACTCACTCTAGGCAATCAGGGTTCTAGTGGTCTGTCAAGGTGGAACTGAGGGACTAGGAGTAGATGGGGGAGAGGGATAGTCTAGTAATCGGGTCACCGACTCCTCCACCCATTTACCCATCGACTCAACGTTGACAATCTACTAGTGTAAAACGGTGTCCCGTCTACTCTGTTTTCGGGGGTAGTGCCTTTTTGTAAAGGACAGAAAAAATAGCTGCAAATTAACGGTCTAGCGCTGCCACAAGCCTCTAGCCTGATTATTTACAACCTTTACAAAATAGGACTACCCCAATTGTTATCCATTTGGGAGTAACTGCTTAATTTGCTCTAAAACCTTGTCTTGCTCCTTCCTCAATTCTTCTAGCTGGTGAATGGCATCTAGAAGTTGCTGCTTTGAATCGCGGTTTGGCTGCTGCGGTGCGAATAGGTGTTGGATCAGCCGTGGGCTTTTCTTGAAGAGCCATTGGCTAAGTTTGATGGGAGTTTGTAAAAGCGAGAGCCAGATATTTTCGGTTAGGCGGGCGATCGCACCGAGCAACCCAAACGCCATGATGACTAAAAAGCCAATCAGTGCTAGTGCCCAAATCGGGTGATGCAGCATCCAAGCCGCGATCGGATGGGCGTCGAGCCAATTTTGCAGCACAGAGGTAGCGGCAACTTGCGATCGCATGACAACGGCACTACTCAGTTGTTCTACAGCTTGGCTAGGCAGGCTAAGTGCGTTTACGGCTTGTCCTCCAAGCGTCTGTAAGCCTTGGGAAATAGTATCTAGTTGGTTCATAAATCTATTCGCTCAGAATCGCTTTAGATTCTTATGCTAGATCCGAGTCGAAGGAGAGAGGCACGCTTGCAACGAGACTTACGAGTTGCCAAATTTCTGTTTTGCTTGATTGTAAATCTCGATGGTGATTTGGCTAGCTCTGCACAAAATCCTTGCACTTCTTCTTCTAAGTCACCCGCGAGTCTGCAAGCATCGCGGTGTTCAGAGGCGATCGCTGAGTGGGAGAGATTGAGCGGTTGGGGGCGATCGGTGAGGAGAGCCAGCTAACAAGTCGATGAAGCGGACGGACGAGAGATCTTGGTGGTGATGCCACACTTATCTGCCGCCGCTTATCTTGGTCGTTGTACCGCTTGAATTTCGGTGGTGACCGTGGTTTAAAATCAATCTGTTAGTCATGCAGCATTGGCGATCTTAACGTTATGGGTGAGGGTGGTAATCGGCAAATTGTCGGCGAGTTCGAAATGTCAAGCTAGAATCATCCAGTTCGTTCACAGTCAAATTCCTTAAATGAAGACTGCAATTCTCACTCCACTTCAAGAAGAACTTGCGATTCTGGTTGCTCAATTAGAGCAGTTTGGGCTGCAAAAAAGAGAGTTTCGATCAGGTGGCTTAGATATTTTTGAATTTGGCGAGGTTGACCTATTAGTTGCTAATGGCGGACATGGTAAGACGCAGTTTGGCATACAAGCCCAATACTTGCTTTGCCAAGTTCCACAGATACAACTGTTAGTGTGTGCCGGAGCCGCTGGAGCGTTGTCTAATTCATTGGAAGTTGGCGATGTGGTTGTCGCAACTGAAACAGTTGAACATGACTACAATCTGAAATTTGTCAGCCGTCCCTTGCCTCGTTTCGCTGGAAGTCATCAAATCATCGAGGTTCTACAAAGCTTACCTCAGACAGATTCAGCTTTTTCAGTTCATTTCGGTGCTGTTGCAAGCGGTGACGAAGATATTGTTGATGCTGCCAGAGGGCAAGAGTTAATGAATTTGACTGATTGTATTGCTGTGGCGTGGGAAGGAGCGGGAGGTGCTAGAGCGTGCAAATTTAATCAGAAGTGCTACGTTGAGTTGCGTGGTGTAACTGATACAGCGAATCATCAAGCAGCAGCAGATTTTGAAGCGAATTTGGTAACAGCCATGTGCAATCTAGCTCAGGTTGTTATTCAATGGAGAGCAACGCTGCAACCAAGCGGCGCAGCACAACAAGACGTTGGAGCCGAACGGCGAGAAGCGATCGGTTAGGATCGAGAAACGTTATCTGCGTCGGCTCAACTGTGTCGTTAGACCGCAACTTATCAGTCTGAGTGGATTGGAAAGTTAGCAGTGAGAGAACGATCGCTCTTTTCCTCGCTGGAACTAAGACTGAGCGATCGCTCTGGCTGAAAGGAACTACTCTACAAAAAAGACACATCCCACCCAAGTGCCAGTTGACCCGATAACTTGCGCTGCGCCTCCTCTCGCAGAGGGTGATAGCGGACTCCCTGCACATCACGGAACAATTTCTCCAGACCCAGCTTGCGATAGAACGCACTTCCCCCAGCAATTTCCATTGCTAAATCAGCGACGTTGAGTACCGCGTTGGCAACCAGTGTCCGTCCCGTCATGATTTGATTCGTGGTTTCAAAGCCAGGTTGACTCACCACGGCAGTCGAAATCATGTGCTGAAGTGCTAACTTTGCAGCTATCAATTCATTGTCTAAACCTCCCACCTTGTAGCAAAGATGTTCATCGGTGTGGCGCTTCATTGCTAGTTGAACCGCGCGATCGCGGGCTGCTTCTGCAACCCCGACATAAACAGAATAAATCAACGGGATCGCCACCATCGAAATCAGGTGAAAAATAAAATGCCACTTCCCTTGTTCTCGTCGTAAAGCAATTGCCGCATCCGGCACAAAAACATCAGAGAGTACCACATCATGGGAACCCGTTCCCCGCATCCCCATCGCTTGCCAAGTGGATTCAATTGCAACGCCCTCGGCATTCATGGGAACCGCAAAATGTAATACCGTAGACCCTATTTCTGGGTCTTCATAAACAGCACTGGTCATTAATAAATTCGCGACAGGCGCACCACTAGCAAATACTTTACGCGCTGTGATCAGAAATCCACCCTCCACTTTTACAGCCGTGCCAGCGCTCTGTAACCAGTCTGATCCGCCACTGCTGAGCATGATCAGTTGCTCGGTTGCCACTCGTCTGAGTAATCCATCAACGGGAGCATTCTGATTACGCCAGCGCCAGGTTGGCACCATGACCTGATGCGTATGCATAGAAAATGCCAGCGCCGTTGAACTGCAATAGCGCCCCAAGATGCGTAGCACAGCGCAGAGATCGGTATAGCTAGCTCCGCCACCACCCAGTTCAGCCGGAACACCTGCTGCTACTAGTCCAGATGATTTCAATCTGGCAATGTTATCAGCGACAAACAAGTCGCGCTCATCGGCTTCGGCTTCTCTGGCAGCAAACTGGTTTCCTAGGGATTCCGCCAGGGATAACCAGTCTATCCCTTCCTGCTGGATTGTTGGTGCAGTCTGTAATTCTAACATCGGACTGTCTCCTTTAAATTTTGTGATGCTCCCATTCTGATTTGTCTGACAAAGTGGTACAAGTTCAATATCTGAACCTGATGTGTTACCTCCCTGGACATGCTATGAGAAAGGGATATGGGCAATTCTGTCCGGTGGCAAAGGCGGCTGAAGTGATTGGCGATCGCTGGAACCCACTAGTGCTGCGAGAAATGCTATATGGCAATCGCTACTTCAATGACATTAGTCGAGGGGTGCCATTAATGTCCCGTGCCCTCCTGGTTCAACGCCTCAAAGAACTTGAGAAATTGGGGATTGTCGTCAGCTACGAAAAAGAGACTGGGCAGGGGCATGAGTATGTTCTCACACCTGCCGGAGAAGCCCTGCGCCCCCTGATTGAGGCGATGGGTGTTTGGGCACAACAATGGGGAAGCGAACAAATTGCCCCAGAAGATTTAGATGATGCCTTGTTGATGTGGGGCATGAGGCGACGAATCAATCTTGAGGCAGTACCCGCGCAGAAAATGGTGCTTCAGTTTGACTTTCGTGGGTTAACCAAAGGGCGCAAAACTCAGCGCAGTTGGTGGCTAGTGATCGAGGATAGAGAGGTGGATGTGTGTCAAAAAGATCCAGGCTTTGAAGTGAATGTCTTAATATCAGCTGATCTGAGTGCCTTCACTCATGTCTGGATGGGCTATACCCATCTGAATCTTGCCCTTAAGCAAGGGACAATTTGTTTTGAGGGCGATCGTAAACTGGTGCATCAAATACCGACCTGGTTATATCTCAATGGAGAATGGCGGTATGGTATGGGGATTGATAACTCCGTCGTGCAGTTGATGCAAGCTAACAAGTGCGTTGCACCGGAATGTAATGAAGTTCCTGGTGCTTAGTTTCATTGTTACTTACATCCGCTTATCTTGGTCGTTAGCTGGCTTCGTTTTTGGGTTGGGGTAGTCCTTCAAATGGCAATGGCATAGGTTTCCGAGGGCTTGGTGCCTGCGGAAATGTTGTTAGGCGTTGCGTTTGAGTATGGTCGAGATAGCCACCAGTATGAGTTAGCAGGCGGAGTTCGCACGAGCGATCGCGTTCGTAAAAGCATGAGAACTCGCATCAAAGGCACAACAACAGAAAGGCAACCTACTGAAATGGTTTCAGCTTAAAAGATTGCGGCTCGCTTGCAAATTCTCTCAAAGATTTGTAGAGCGGAGTTAAAAGAATGTCTGCCTATAAAATAGATGTAGGGTTGCCTAGTTTGAAATTAGGTGACCCTACATTCGTTATTGCCGCTCTTTCTCCCCCTCTATCCCCGCGTCCCCTCTACCCCGTAAGATACGATTGGCGTGTCACCACAACCGAACCGTGAAAGCAATTTCTCTTCTTGGCTCAACTGGCTCAATTGGAACCCAAACCCTGGATATTGTGGCTCAGTACCCAGATCAGTTTCGGATTGTTGGCATGGCAGCCGGGCGCAACGTTGAATTGTTTGCCCAACAGATCCGGCAATTTCATCCACAAATTGTTGCCATTTGTGACGAAAGTAAAGAGCAAGACCTCAAAGCCGCGATCGCAGATCTGAATCCGCAACCCATCTTATTATCTGGAGATGCGGGAATTGTTGAGGTTGCACGCTACGGTGATGCAGAATTGGTTGTGACCGGAATTGTTGGATGCGCCGGATTATTACCCACGATCGCTGCGATCGAAGCTAAAAAAGATATTGCGCTCGCCAATAAAGAAACCTTGATTGCCGGAGGCCCGGTTGTTCTGCCGCTCATTCAGAAACACGGCGTCAAGTTATTGCCTGCTGATTCCGAGCATTCTGCCATTTTTCAATGCTTGCAAGGCGTTCCCCAAGGCGGCCTACGGAAGATTTTATTAACCGCATCGGGCGGTGCGTTTCGAGATTTGCCCGTCGAGAAATTGGCAGATGTCACCGTAGCAGACGCCTTAAAGCATCCCAATTGGTCAATGGGTCGCAAAATTACGATCGATTCTGCCACCCTGATGAATAAAGGATTGGAAGTGATCGAGGCACACTTCTTGTTTGGGGTAGATTATGACGATATTGAAATCGTGATTCATCCACAAAGCATCATTCATTCATTGATTGAGTTGCAGGATACCTCGGTGTTGGCACAACTTGGGTGGGCAGACATGCGGTTGCCGTTGCTCTATGCCCTCTCTTACCCAGAGCGCATTCAGACCGATTGGGAGCGCTTAGATTTAGTCAAGGCAGGAAATTTAACCTTCCGCGAACCCGATCATGCAAAGTATCCCTGTATGCAGCTTGCCTATGCTATGGGTCGCACTGGGGGCTGTATGCCCGCTATTTTGAACGCGGCAAATGAACAAGTCGTTGCCCTATTTTTAGAAGAAAAAATTCGATTCTTAGATATTCCAAAACTAATTGAGCAAGTGTGCGATCGCTATCAATCCCAAAATCAGGCAAACCCAACCCTAGATGATATTTTGGCAGCCGATCAGTGGGCACGAGAAACTGCGATCGCACTCAGCAAAAAGGCAAAAACATTAATCAACTTGTAGACACTTAATAGTCGATGTTAAAATCTGTTGAAAGGTTCGTAACTAAAGACAATTCAAAACATTGATTTTGTTATTTGAGAGAGAATTAAGTTTTCTTAAAGAAGCGATGAAACGCTCACAAAATCAATCTTTCTTCTTCCCAGATAAATTCATTCGATGTCATACTGATGGGCGAATTGTGATTGGTAAAATCACTCCTTAGATAGGTGTCTAACGGTTAGAATCCTATCTAGTTTGCAGTTCACTCACACACAGTTAGGCATGAATCCTCACTCCCACGACTTCGATCAATTTCCGTTCTGGGCATATTTAAACCAACCGTTTTTCGATCCGAGTCAGCCTTTTATTTTCAACCCCCGCGCGTTTAGTCGTTATTACAAAGTTCAGCAGTTAGAGCACTGCTGGCGGCTCTCAGAGCGGCGCTTGCTAGAACACTGCTGGCGTCAAGACTCGCCAGACAAGCAGAATCCATAATTCATCACCATTTTTGCTCTTACCCCAACCCCTCTCCTGTTGAAGAGGGGCTTAATTTATTGTTGGGTCATGGCTGCTTCCTTCCCCAAGCGAGAAAGATGCTAGAACGATGAAGACTGGCGAATTTAGGGCGAATTTAGATTAACCCAAGCTGCGATCGCACTCTGGCAACCTTACTCTGGCAACCTTATTGTCTCCATCTCCGAGTAAATTCATCCAGCGTTTCTTTGGGAATTTGGCTTTGTAACCAATTCAACGCTTGATCTTGAGCAGGCTGCGATCGGTAGTATTTGCAAACGTTAATTAAGCTAAGCGGTGTGAGCGCAGGCGTCGGAGTTGGAGTAGGCGTCGGAGTTGGAGTAGGCGTCGGAGTTGCAGTTTCCAAAGCTGCCCATGTCGCCGCCCCCACAATGCCATCTGCTCCCAGATTTCTAGACCTTTGAAAGGCAACAACAGCCGCTTTTGTTTTAGAACCAAAATCGCCGTCAATTGTGCCAACATCAAACCCTCTTGCTTTAAGCAACTGCTGCATCTCCCGCACCACATTTCCTTTGTAAGTTTGCCGCAGCGGAATGCGACCTGTGAGCAACTTTTGAAACCCGTCTAAATCGCCATTAAACTGATTGAGATCAACATTTCCGACAATACCGCGAACAATCCCCGTTTCAGAATATTGGTGAAGTATCCAGGTTTTCCACGTTCTGGGCACAAACGGCGTCCGGGTTCCAAAGTTGGCAATCCATAACGGATACGGCGCAAAGCTGGAAGGATTACCCAGCTTATCTTCCCAAAAACTGGGAAACGTGTAGAGAAAAGGCTTGCGTCCGGTTCTGCTTTCAATGATAGAAAGCCATTGCAGCGCGCGATCGATGATCGTTCTGGCATCCAACCCGTCGGTAATTTCTAGATCGAGCACGGGCGCTAAATCAAACGGCTCAATCTTGCCAACCGTTTGCATAAAATTGTTGGCTTGGGTTGCTGGATCGCGCCCAGGGCGGAAAAAATGGTAAGCTCCTCGCACAATTCCCACCGAGCGAATGCCGCTCCAGTTTCTTGCAAATAAATCATCTCTGCTGGTTGCGCCCTCTGTTGCCTTGGCGATCGCATAGTAGATGTCTTGGCTGGCAACGGTTGCCCAGTTTACGTTTTCCTGATAAGCCGATATGTCAATTCCAGTTAGAGCCATGCTTTTACCTCCGAAACACTGGTATACAAATTCATGAACAATTTTCAGGATTCCTCACAATTAGACAAAGAAAAGCAGAGAACGGATCGGTTGGGTTTATCTCACCTAACGGTTTCTAAAGAGAAGGAATTAGGAAAAATCCAGATCTGAGGTAATCCACGATTCTGATTGTCTAGATCATTCAGTTCAAGATCATTCAATTCGAGATCATTCAATTCGAGATCATTGATTGATCCATTGACTCATCCATTGACTAATCTGAGCACTTAGAAGCGAGTTGCCAAGCGGACTGAGATGAATATGATCGCGATAGAGAGCCTTGGGATCAGAGGCTTGGTTGAACAGGGGTAGAACGTCGATATACGAGCTTTGGTTTGCCTGAGCCAAGGCTAGAAGACGCTGGCGAGCCACGATTTCATATTCGCGGGAGCCGGGTTGACCCACTTCGCGCAGCAACGGCGTGAGCAGCAGTAAGAATCGAGCGTTGGCTTGGGTGGCGATCGCTTGAATCTGCCGAATCGCTTCTAGGTTAGCACCAACGCGATCGCCGCCTTCTTTTTGAATCTTCTGCCACGCCTCTGGTAGTTTTGGTGCCGGTAAAAGATACCTCTGAACCACCTCAATCAGCGCCAGCAGGGGTTTACGATCGGGATAGTTGCGATCGCGCCCTACAACCAGAGGGGAGGGCGTCGTTGCAAACAAATCATCGGTATTGATCACCAAGACGATCGCCTGCGCCTCAAAGCAGCCAAACCGTTTAAGATAGGCCAACTCGTTGCGCGGTCCCCAAGAATTTGCTGACGCATTTAGCACTTCGATGCCGTCCCATTGCCGAGCCACCTGTTCAGACAGCACCTCCGGCTGATCTGTCCACCAGCCCCCATTGACGATCGAATCGCCAACCATCAGCACTCGCACCGAGGGTGATCTCTCCGCCGTGCGCTCCACGATCGCAGCACTCCGCATAGAGTATTGATTGATCGAGATGCGGTTACCAAAGCGACGCACCGTTTGGTTTGGCGCGAGGAGATAGCCAATCTCATCATCCGCCACATACAGCAACGGATCACCAAACCCAAAGCGCGATCGCAGCCCCACCTCAACCCAGATCAAGACGACTACCAGCGCTGCACTAATCAGTAAAATCCATCTCATTCAGTCACAATTCGCACTCGTGCTTTTCTATCTTGTCTGCTGGTGTGCATTTCAGAACAAGAAATTCCGACAAACTTTTAATTGATTGCAGACCCTAATCGAAAACAAAAGATAAAATAATGCTTCAGAATGAGCCAATAGTTTTGAATTGTTGGCTAACTTAATATCGAGCCACCTATTTCGCTACTGTTAGAGAGGAGTTATAGCCCGTTATGTCAGACCTAAACCGTGGAATCATGAAGTTTGATGGAGCCGATAGCCCAATTGCCATTACGGCTTCTGCGATCGTTCTTTTGGGCAGCATCGGCGTGCTGATCGTCTGGGCAATGCGCTCGGCATACCTGCTGGGATAGTTCAATTCTTTAGGATAGTTTAATCTTCTCTAGAATCGTCCAAGCCTGACTCTGGTGCTAACCTATACGGCTCTGGGTTGGGTAGGTTAGCGTCAGACGGTCAGGAAAAAATTTCATCTTGATTGAGTTCGTAAATAAACTCGTAGTCAAACGAAAAGGCTTTGTGATGGCGGATCACAGAGAAGCCAAAGCCCGTTGTTGCCTCGGTCGTAAAAGTTGCGATCGCCAGTTCTACCAACTTTTTCTCTGATATGTCGGGCGGCTGCACAAAATATTCCCGTCGGGCAAAAAACAATTTTTCGTCTTTTGGAACAATGATTTGATTGAGCCGATGGGTATGCTGAATTGGCTTGATGTATGTCTCCACAAAATCATCTTGGTTACGCTGAAGTCGATACAGCCGTTCGTGCTGTAGCCAACTCATCTTAAACATCATCTTAATCAGTTCAAATCCTAGAACATAGTTAAAAATGTTGTTTCGCTCTTCGGTGCTTGCCACGATTCGCAGTGCCGATTCTAGAAATAGATTGGGCTGGCAACGGGCATCTTGAACAGAATGAATGTAAAACTGTCGAATATAGCTTCTGACCAGCGCCTCGGTTAAGTCTGTCGAAATCCGAAAGCGCTCAAGATTATCTCTCACTTTTTGCTTAATCTCGTGATTGTTGACGAGTTTTGCAATCAGACCATTTGCAGTGTATTCATCTAGAAACTCAGCTTGCACATCTGGCGTTGCCGCGCACAGCAAATGGCAGAGCGACAAGACATAGCGCCGTTCGTTCCAGGGCAAGCTTTCTGCCCATTGCTTGGCTTCGGGAGGAAGCTTTTGCAGCACAGTTTCGATCGTCGGTTGGGCTGAGGCGACGGGCAAAACAGAGGGATCGATTGAGTCAGACGCGGGAGGCTGGTTCATACTCGTGCTGCCCAAAGATGCGGAGAGCGTTGCCACAGTTGGGAGAACTGGCAGTGCTAAGTTTCACAACATTCGCGAGGTTGAGGGAGTTCTTGCAAAAGACATGACTCAACCCAGATCCTCTTAGCGACGCGCCCTTTAGTATGCCTCAGAAGCTGAAGTGCGGTTCGTTGACGTACCCCGCAATTATTCTAGGTCAGAAGATATATCAACCCTCTCACCCATCTACCCCTCAACTCAAAGTTAGGTAGCTTACCTAGCTTGCGATCGCATCTCGCTCCCGGTCAGGGGCAGGATGTAGGCGCTGTTTTTTCAGATACTCCTCAAGCTGAGCCTCAATCTGCGATCGCACTTCTTGGCGATATTCCAGAAAGTGCTCATTCAGTGCACAGACCGACAGGTAATGCTCAACCACCCCCGGATTGCGTTTGAGAATGCTAAACAAGTGATGCCAAAACAGCCAACGTGTTTCTCGCACGACGCCTTGCCGCCAGCACACCGTGAGAAACGCTCTCAGCACTGTCCAGGTGACTTTTCTGAGCTTCGACGGGTGCCGAGGTGCACCCAGCTTGAGGAAATGGCGGTAAGTGCGGTTGAGATAATTGCTTGGGTCGTAAAGCTGCCAAAATCCGCGAACATATTCGCGGGTGACTTCCTCCAAGGGGCGAGTTGGCATAAAGTTCATTAACGTCGTTTGGTTAATGTTGGCAACATCTTCCATCAAGCGCCCCTCTTTTTTGAGGCGATGCCACAACGCCGTATCGGGCAACGCTTGCAGCATACTGAAAATAGCGATCGGAATCGTGGTTTGCTCTACAAACCGGACAATGCGATCGCCCGCTCCAGGCGCTTCGTTGTCAAATCCGATGATGAACCCTGCCATCACTCGTAGCCCCGTCGATGCGATCGCATCCACCGCCTCACTGAGCGAGTCGCGAGTATTTTGATGTTTGTTGGTCAGCGTCAGACTGGCTTCGTCAGGCGTTTCAATCCCCAAGAAGACGCCGTTAAAGTTACACTCAACCATCAAATCCATCAATTCTTGATCTTTCGCCAAATCGACAGAGGCTTCCGTACTCAAGTGGAAGGGATACTCGTGCTCTGCCATCCAAACTTTTAATTCTTTTAGAAATAACTTAACGTTGCGTTTATTGCCAATAAAGTTATCATCCACCATGAAAATGCTGCGTCGCCAGCCCAATTGGTAAAGACATTCCAATTCGGCGAGAAGTTGTTCAGGGTTTTTTGTGCGTGGCTTGCGTCCGTAGAGTACAATGATGTCGCAAAACTCGCACTGAAAGGGGCAGCCCCTAGAGAACTGCACAGACATATTGTCGTAAACCGCTAAGTTGAGCAAATCAAAGCGGGGAATTGGCGTGATGGTCACATCGGGGCGATCGCCGCCTGATCGAAAGACGCCTTGCGATTCTCCGTTTTCAATCGCGCTCACAAACATCGGTAACGTGATCTCGCCTTCATCCAAAATCAAGTAATCGGCTCCTGCTGCTTCTGCTTCGTGCGGCAGTGCCGTTGCGTAAGGACCGCCCACAGCAACGGGTTTACCCCGCCGTCTCGCTTCTCGAATCTGGGTAAGAAAATCTTCTTTTTGCACAATCATCGCCGACATGATGACGAGATCTGCCCAATCCCAGTCGGCATCAGTCAGGGTGGCAACGTTACGATCGACGAGCCTAAATTCCCATGTTTGCGGCAAAATAGCAGCGACGGTAATTAGCCCCAAAGGAGGCAGCATCGCCTTGCGGTCAACCAGTTGTAGCGCTTTTTCAAACGACCAGAAACTCTGTGGAAAAATCGGATAAATCAGCAGGACTCGCATTCTATACTATGCCTCACAACAGCAATAACCTATGTGAATCAGAATTCACATAAGCTTAGCGCGTTCTGGCTGGTTTTCTTCTAATAACACGATTAAACGTTAACTATTGCAAATAGATGTAATATTTTTTAATTACATTCAGGCGTTACTGAATCGGTGTGATTTGTTGAGTGAAAGCCGTTTCTTGGGCATAGTCTGATGCATGATCAGCGCTATTTTGATTGAGGAGAGAGGGCGTTGCGATCGCGGTTTGTTCTACGGTTGGTTGGGCAGTTGCTCCTGTCATTTCTACCGCTTTAATCATAGGAGTTAACACATTTGCATCTGAGTTCCACCATTCGTGTTGCAATTTTTCAATTGCCAATTCTTTTTGCTTTGCTTCTACCTCGATCCAACAAGGCGCAGAGCGATAGCATTTGGGCATCACCGTAATGTAGTCGCTGTGTTTTTGGTCGGCAAATGATTCTACACCGTTGGAGATGTGAACAACTTGCCAGTGAGGAATTTCCCAAGTTTCGCGCGCGGCTTCAAAGGCAACCGCGACGCTCGGATCGTCATAACTTTTTGAGTGTTCGTAAATCACATGATGGTGAGCATCGAAGACCATCGGCACACCCGCCCCATGGCAAATTTCTAAGATATCTGCCACTCCATAAGTGTACTCATCATTCTCGAACGTGAGGCGCAATCGAATATTGTCGGGCAAATTTCGCACAACTTGCACCAATCGCTGAGCGCGATCGCCCTTGCCACCGTGAATATTCATCAATGCCCACGGCGATCGCGGCTGCCCAAGCAAATCAAATGTACGAGCATAACTTGACAGCACTTTGATGCTGTTTTTGATCACTTCCGGGCGATCGGAATTTAAGACCACAAATTGCTCAGGATGCATAACCATCCGAATGCCAAGCCGTTTTGCCTGCTCTCCGATCTGGCTCATTGCATCTGCAAACTCTGTCAAAATCTCTGAGCCAATCACCTCATCTGCAAATGGGAATAGCCCCGAACCCATCCGATACAAGCAAATTTGATGGGCTGCACAAAAATCGAGAGCAATGATCAGCCGCCGCAAATTTTCAGCATATAAATCTCGCAATATTTGCTCTTGTTCAGGAGTTTCAAACTGTAAGAATCGCTTTCGTGTAATAGTTTTATATCGCACTACGTTTGATGCAGAAACACAAACTAAACCAAGCGGATGATTCATAGAATTCAATTCAAGATTTGTATATGAATTCAGGATGCATAGGCGAATAACGTGTCGTTGTCGTTAAAGCACAAAGCATAGTTAGCCTCATGGATATATTTATAAAATCAATTTAGGACTACCGCCATACCTACTCATCCTTTCTTTTCAAAGATTCTGGTTTGTGAATCGCCTCTTTGCCAGATTTATCGCTCTTGACCTTGTATTCAGGATGATCCTCAGATGCATCAAAATGGTGCCCCTTAAAGTCGGTAGGCGTTGTAATTTCTTCTTCAATCACGCCTTCTGTTTGACCTCCCGACGTATTCCATTCAACAGGATCGCTCTTTTTCAAATTGTTAGCCATTTGCTTGACTCCGTATTCGTTTACCTAAGCATAGGAATTTAGCATTCTTGCAACCTCTATCTTTTGATAGTGTATTATTTTTACCATTTACTCTATCGCTAGTTTACCTGTCTTTTGGTAGTTGAGTTAAGCGTTGTAGATTCTCTAGTTTAGGGTTGAATATCTGATTGTTAGGAACGTTTTGCGATGACTTATGATTATGATCTGTTCGTTATTGGGGCAGGTCCAGGAGGCTTGGCGGCAGCGAAACGAGCAGCAAATTATGGAGCAAATGTTGCGATCGCAGAAGCAAATCATTTGGGCGGAACCTGCGTTAATCTCGGTTGCGTTCCTAAGAAACTCATGGTCTACGCGGCTGATTTTCCCCGATTGGCAGCAGCGTATCGTGGGTATGGATGGACGCAATCTGCACCCCAACTAGATTGGGCAACATTAGTCTCTGCACAAAAACAACACATTGAGCACATTCGCCAAAGTTATGTGCGATCGCTAGAAAAGTCAGGAATCGAAATCATGCGCGGTCGAGCCAGGTTTACTGACTCACACACGCTAGAGATCAACGATCGCCCCATCACAGCAGACAAAATTCTGATCGCGGTGGGTGGCAAAGCAGTTAAACCGGGCAACATTTCAGGAATCGAGCATGCTGTAACGTCTGATAGCATGTTTAGCCTGGCGCAACTGCCAAAGTCGCTTGTAGTTATAGGAGGCGGCTATATTGGAGTCGAGTTTTCCAGCATGATGCACGGATTTGGAGTGGAAGTTTTCTTGGTCGAGCGAGAGCCGCAGATTTTAACTGGCTTTGATGAATTGATTTGCACAACAGTAAGAGATCGATTGCAAGAACGAGGCATCCATACTTTCTGCAACACATCTGTTAAAGCAATTGAAAAAACTGAGAACGGAATTTCTGTTGATTTAGAAGGCGAACACACAAAAACAGTAACGGCTGATTTGGTACTGTGCGCGATCGGGCGTGCTCCAAATCTAGAAGGGTTAGGGCTAGAGCAGATTGGGGTAGAACTAGACGGAAGCGCGATCGTAGTCAATCATTCCAGTCGCACTAGCGTTTCCAACATTTACGCAGTTGGAGATTGCACCAATCGTATGCAGCTTACTCCCGTCGCCAAGACAGAAGGAAAGGCATTTGCAGAGCTTGTGTTTGGAAATTATCCTTGCGAAGTCGATTACGACAGCGTTCCTTCGGCGGTATGTTCTCGCCCTGAAGTCGCGTCGGTGGGGTTATCAGAAGCCCAGGCGAAAGAGAAATTTGGCACTTGTGCGGATCAAAGCGGCAGCGATCGCATCACATCTTACCAGTCGGAGTTTCAGCCCCTATTTCATACATTGAGCAAGCACAAGTCTGAAACGGTGATCAAACTAGTCGTGAATCACAAAGATGATCGAGTTTTAGGAATTCACATCATTGGTGATAATGCAGCCGAAGTTTTGCAAGGCTTTGTCCTCGCATTTCGCAAGGGCGTGACTAAAAAAGAATTTGACGACACGATCGGAATTCACCCCTCTTCTGCTGAAGAGTTTTTTGTAATCGATTGAGCAAATAGCCTAGCTAACACGCCACTTCAAATTGGTCGAATGGTTATTCCAAACCTCTAATTAATCTGATGATTGATCTGAAAACCTACTGCCTTCAAGATGTAATTATCTTAATGTTTGTGTCTACTATAATCATTGATTGAATTGAAAAATGAGGTTTATAGCGTTGAAAGAACTACTAGGAAAACCATTCATTAGCATGATGCTTACTGGAGCAACGGTCAGCGCGTTTGTTGCCTGCTGCGTGATGTTGCCGATAGTTGCATCCGCGCAGCCGTCCCCATCCACGGTTGTGACGCCAGCCCCAGAATCGCAATTTATTCCCAGAGCTAGAATTCAGCCGAAAAGCGATCGCACCACCATTACACTCATCAACAACACTTACGCTTCGATTATGTATCAGGCAGTAGGAGACACCCAGCCCAGAACCCTGCAAGGGCGAACCCGCGTCACTCTACGAGGGCTTCGAGCACCTGTAACTCTGACCCTCGATCGAGAAGATGCAGGCTTGTTGCTTGTGACGCCTAACCCTTCCCCAACCTCTCCTGAGACCTTAGAAGTTTTGCTCGATACAACAACAGATTTAGGGGTTGATGCAACAACTCTTCGAGTCGAGCGTTCTGGCTCGGTCTTTTTATATTAACGAGGTAAGAGTGAAGGATCAGTGAGATAGGAGGTGAATTATCGCGCCTCCTTTTTTTGTGTTTTTTTATGGGCGACAAGATAGATTGCCCGATCTGCGATCGCAGTTTTTTAGGTCTTTAATTCGCAGCAGATCGAGAATCGATATCTCTGTTTCAAAGCGCTTTTGCCGTGACTATTCAATATTCATAGCGTATTCAACTTCCATAATTAAACAGGTGTCTAAACAAGCATTTATCGCTCTTATTAACGTCACCCATCCGGGTACTACAGGTGAATCAACCTTTCGCTTATGGTAGAACTGTTCGAGCAGTTGGCAGTTAGCGGTCAAAGGGGACTCAATGCCTAACAAACCAGACGAACCACAGCCGCTAACTTTTTCTTATTGCGAGACAGTTTATGATGCCTAGTCTTCTTCGCACCTCGACGCAAAATACCCACAGCCTGCTTCAGTTTAAGGCTTCAAAGTTTCTTGCATCTGAGCTTGTTGAGGCTAGACCAGCGGCATTAGAAATAGCTAATTCTTCTGTGTTTCTTTCAGTATCTATTTTAAATTCAAATTTTATCTCGTTGCTGATCACGCAAATAGACCCTTCCGTGTCGCTGTTATTCTCTAAAAAAGATGGCTGGTACTTGTATCAAGGCGTTTTTGAAAAAGTTGATAAAGCGTTTGCGGAAGTAGTGTTATTACCGTTGTTAATTCCTAATAGAGCGAATCAAACATTAACTAGAGTTACTATGAACTTTCATCCCAATTACGAGTGCCAGGAAGTCGGTCCACTGTCTAATGTCGATCGCCGCGAAAAGTCGCTTAAAATTCGCCAAGAAGCGGCTCAAATTGCCTATCTTAAGCCGCTACCTGAGCACCCCTGCAACGGCGAAGAACAGACTTATCTTGGTAAAGATGGGCAACCCAATTACATCGCTAACTTTTCTAAAGGTCTGCCCCATAACCATTTAGGAGAAGTCGATCGTCGCGCCTATCAAGCCTTACTAAAGGCTCTAAAAAGCGGACAGTCAGAGGATTTTGAAACCATCCCATTGGGGGGCATTCCGTGCAGTCGTCCCTTGACTAACCCTCAAGCAGGGCTTGCCTTTGACCTAGAAGGAGCCGATGCTCATGCGCTGAAAATGCGCCCTGCTCCGCGGATTGACGGTGCCCAAAATTCGGCGGAAATGGCTGAACTGTACTGGATGGCGTTGCTCAGGGATGTTAACTTTACCGATTACGATCGCAGCTACCTTGCGATCGCGGCGGCTCAAGATCTATCCCAATTCTCCGACTACCGTGCTCCCAAAGTCGAACGTTCTACCCAAACCGGTTTGGCGCACGAAGTCACTCCCAATCTATTATTTCGAGGCGATACGCCCGGAGATGTAGTCGGTCCTTACCTCTCGCAATTTTTGCTTAAAGATATTGGCTATGGGTCGCTTACGATTTCTCAGCGCCAAAAAACTGTGCTGCCCGGCATCGACTACCTCACCGATTACAACTCTTGGCTCGACGTGCAAAACGGTCGGTTTACAAGTGGAGATGCGTTTGACACGACTCGACGCTACATTCGCAACTTGCGCGATTTGGGTCATTATGTTCACGTAGATGCCCTGTACGAAGCCTATCTCAACGCTTGTCTTATTTTGCTTGATAGCAAAGCTCCGTTGAATGTAGGCAATCCTTATCGAAATTCTAAAACTCAGATGGGGTTTGGCACTTTTGGTGCACCTCATGTTCTCAGTTTAGTCACCGAAGTTGCAACTCGTGCATTGAAAGCTGTGTGGTATCAGAAATGGTATGTGCATCGTCGTTTGCGTCCCGAAACCTTTGGTGGACGTATTCACAATCATGTGACAAATGCGGCTCACTATCCTATCAACGAAGAGATTTTCAACTCTTCTGCACTGAAGGAAGTGCATAGCCGATATGGAACCTATTTGTTGCCAATCGCATTTCCTGAAGGTTCGCCAACTCATCCAGCGTATGGATCAGGTCATGCAACCGTTGCTGGGGCTTGTGTCACTGTTCTGAAAGCCTGGTTTGATGAAACTGCCCCAATATTCAACCCTGTTGTTGCCAACGACGATGGAACCGAACTCATCCCTTACTCTGGAACAGATGCTTCTAAAATGACGATTGGGGGCGAGTTGAACAAAGTCGCCGCTAACATTTCATCGGGTCGAAATGCTAGCGGAGTGCACTGGCGGACCGATTTCACCGAATCTCTTAAACTAGGTGAGGATATTGCAGTCAGCATTTTAAGGCAGCAAAACCTCACGTACAACGAAGTCTCTAATTTCGAGTTTAGCGGGTTTGATGGAAGTCTGATCAAGATTTAGCGGCTTGTCGATCGGTAGCAAAGAATCCTCCTTTTCCATGGAGGATTCTTTTGCGTGCAGCTTAGCATTTGCTTTGAAACGGCGTTTCCTGCGGAGTTGTGCCTGGCGCTAATCTTACCTTTGTAGCTGCGATCGCGCCGCTCACCTCTGTCCTCAACGTCGATCGCGCTGCCTCCGTGTTCAAAAATCGAACGATGCACCACAGTAAGAGCAAGCCCTTCCTACGTGATCTAGCTCTGCGCTCTGATCGGCTTGAGAAATTGGGTGCCCACAGGCGCGGCACATTTTGTAGGAACCATCCTCAACACCCTGAGTCACTGCCACGCGCTGATCAAACACAAAACACTCCCCTTGCCAAAGGCTTTCTTCACGGGGAATGGCTTTTAGATAGCTGAGAATGCCGCCTTGCAGGTGATACACCTCCTCAAACCCCTGCGCCAGCATCAATGCAGATGCCTTCTCGCAGCGGATGCCGCCCGTGCAAAACATGGCGATCTTTTTGTGGTGCTGCGGATCAAGCTGAGTCTGAACATAGTTCGGAAATTGCCGAAATGATCCGGTTTGTGGATCGTGCGATCGCGCAAAGGTGCCAACCCCAATCTCAAACGTATTACGAACGTCAATCACCATCACATCCGGATCAGAAATCAGCGCATTCCACTCTTGCGGTCTAACATAAGTTCCGACTTGCTGACTGGGATTGATCTCTGGCATCCCCAAGGTGACGATTTCTTTTTTTAGTTTTACCTTCATGCGATCAAAAGGCGACGAGTGGGTGATCGATTCGCTATGAGCCAAATCTGCCAGCCGCAAATCTGCCCTTAAAAAGGCAAGCAGGTTATGAACGGCACTCGGAGAACCCGCGATCGCGCCATTGATCCCTTCTTCTGCTAAAAGAATAGTTCCTTTCAACCCCTGCTCTAAACAGTAGGTTAGCAGAGGCTTTCGCGTGTCAGCGCAGTCAGCAAGTTGCACAAACTTGTAGAACGTAGCCACGAGTTGAGACATAGCAGGAGAGAGAAGTGAGGAATCTAGTTTAGCGTTTTTAGGGAAACGTTTAGCTGCCTTCTCCAGGCTAAAGCAGGGCTTTGTTAAGGTCGGGGTTGGCTCTGCCCATGCTTACTGCTCAATCTCCTGCTTTAGACCCAACAATGGATAATTAGACGTAAAAATAATAATTAGACATAAAAAACCGACAGTCTTCCTGAGAAACCTGTCGGTCAGTCGTGTGTTCCCTGTTGATGACTCGGCTAAAGTTGAGTCTTCTACAGTATGTCTGTGGTTTATCCTACCTTGAGTGATCTGGATCACGCAACCCTGTGATTTCGATCACAAATCAGCCTATCATCCCCCTATCTCTACTATTAGATAGAGATCACTTCTCCAATCTATGCTAAATGACCCGTGCCAATAGACCGCGCACAGCCAAGCATCTGGGCTTACCCGGCTCAGCCTAAAGAATGATCCAAGCGTGCTTTAAATTGCTAGTGGAAAAAAAGACTCTCCAGAAACCGCGCATAAAGTTGAGACGTTTGCGCCTAGTGATCTGTCAAGATTGAAATGATGGACTGGGAATCGATGAGTGGATGAGTGGATGGGTAACATCTCCATCTACCCTTCTACCCTCTTACCTCTCCACCCAGCCACATGCAACGCAAGCTAAGCCTAAATTAGCTCTCGAACATCGGTGACTTGTCCGGTCACTGCCGCTGCAACCACCATTGCCGGACTCATTAACAGTGTGCGCCCCGATGAGGAGCCTTGCCGCCCTTTAAAGTTCCGGTTAGATGACGACGCGCTGAGTTGCCGCCCCTCTAGCTTGTCAGGATTCATCGCCAGACACATCGAGCAACCTGCTTCGCGCCACTCAAACCCAGCGCTCAAGAAAATTTGATCGAGACCTTCCGCTTCCGCCTGTTTTTTGACTCGCTCAGAACCGGGAACAATGAAGGCTTTCACGCCTTTTGCAACATGACGACCTTGGGCAAAGTTGGCTGCCTCCCGCAAATCAGAAATGCGACCGTTGGTGCAGCTTCCCACAAAACACACATCTACCTTTGTACCCTGGATAGAATGACCCGGTTCCAAATTCATGTATTGGTAGGCTTCCTCTGCGATCGCCCGTTCCTCTTCGGGAATAATATCTGCTGTTGGCACGGGTTCATCAATGCCAATGCCTTGACCGGGGGTAATGCCCCAGGTTACGGTTGGGGCAATGCTGGCAGCATCAAAAACGATCACATCATCGTAAACAGCATTGGCATCGCTGCGGAGATTATTCCACCATGCGATCGCGCTGTCCCACGCTTCCCCGTTAGGCGCAAAATCGCAGCCCTGAAGATACTCATACGTGACCTGATCGGGGTTAACGTAGCCGCAGCGTGCGCCGCCTTCGATCGACATATTACAGACGGTCATGCGTTCTTCCATGCCCATTTGCTCAAAGGTCGTCCCTGCAAATTCGTACGCATAGCCGACGCCGCCCTTCACGCCGAGGGTGCGAATGATATGCAGAATCACATCTTTGGCATAAACCCCCGGTTGCAGGGTGCCGTTCACTTCGATTTTGCGAACCTTCAGTTTTGCCAGTGCCAAGGTTTGCGAAGCGAGGACATCGCGGACTTGACTAGTCCCAATGCCAAATGCGATCGCGCCAAAGGCTCCATGAGTCGAAGTATGGCTATCACCACACGCGATCGTCATCCCAGGCTGAGTCAACCCTTGCTCTGGGGCAATCACATGCACAATGCCTTGGCTGCCAGACCCGACGTTATAAAACCGAATGCCGTGCGCCTGAGTGTTTTTCTCTAGTTCCTGCATCATTGCTTCTGCCATGCCGTCGGCAAAGGGGCGCGACTGATCCTCGGTCGGAACGATGTGATCGACCGTTGCCACGGTTCGTTCGGGAAACATCACTGCTAGTCCCCGCTCTTTCAGCATGGCAAACGCTTGTGGGCTAGTAACTTCGTGAATCAGATGCAACCCGATAAATAGCTGAGTCTGACCCGACGGCAAAATTCCAACTGTGTGCAAATCCCAAACTTTATCGAATAGCGTTCCCTTACTCATGGCAGTGGCGTGGTGTTGTATACAAGCGAGCCTAAATTTTATCGCACAACTGGGAAGGCTCAGTTAGAGAAGTGAGAAATGAGCCAGGGCGACGCAGCAAAAATTGAGTGCAGCCATCAAAGCCTACCCGGAACAGTGCGATCGCGATTGTCCCTACTTCTCTAAACAGTGCGGCATCAACTTTCTCACAACCTATCAGCCCAACTTACCCTCGCTCGACCTGAAACCGGCTTACCTGCGCTTCCGCCTGCTATCTTCTAATTCGTCGAACTCACGTCATGTTAGGGTTGCACAGAAACCGGCGTCCCGATCGCAACACGCTCAAACAGGGCGGTCACATCTTTGTTCCACATCCGCAAGCAGCCATGCGACACGGCTTGCCCCAATAGCTCAGGCTGATTTGTGCCATGAAACCCGATCTGCGTGTCGCCGTCTGTCCAAATGCCGATCCACCTCACCCCAAGCGGGTTGTCGTATCCCGGCGGAATTTTTTTTCCCGTCTTAAAGCTGATAAATGTAGGATTCACTTGTTTATTAATGACCTGATGCTCCCCGGTTGGCGTTTCCCAACCCGCTTTACCCACCGCCACCGGATAGCTGGCAATCTCAGTGTCTCCTTCATACACGTAGACCCGCCGTTTTTTCAACTTCACAACTACTCGCACCGCTTGAGTTTGGTCGTTTACCTTAGAGGGTGGAGAGGCAGGCGGCGATGTTTTGAGTAATGGCTCTGACAACGACTCTGATGATGGCTCTGATAATGGTTCTAGTAATGACTCTGATAACGGCGCTGGCAACGGTTGAGCCAGCGCTACCCAGGGCGCGAGTCCTACCAGAAAAATGCTGAGAAACAGAAGCGATCGCTGGTGCATAGCCCTACCTTGTGAAAATAACTGTGTACAAATCGCGAGGTTACCTAAAGATTAGGTTGGGGGCGTAGCCAGAATATAGTCAGTCAGGGTTGGGTGTCAAACCTTTGCAAAAACGGGCAAACCAGGGCAGGAGAAGCTGGGCACCGCGATCGCTCGAAAGGCGGCACAGCCAATCTACCAAGTCCAAGAATCGTGTCAGATCAGCAGGGTTCAACGCTTGAGGTCGGAAAATCCATTGGAAAGATACCGATATACCCATACTGCCAGTTGCGCTCCCAAAATAGGCGCAACCCAGTATAACCATTGGTGCTGCCATGTCCAACCGACGAAAGCAGGACCAAACGATCGCGCCGGATTCATGCTGGCTCCAGTCATTAATCCCATAAAAGCAGCCTCTAGCCCCACCGTTAAGCCAATTGCGATTCCGGCAAATCCTAAAGGCGCACGACGATCTAGCCCGGATCCAAAAATGACCAGCATCAAGATAAAGGTGAGGACTGTTTCTAAAATAAACGACTGCTGCCAGTTGCCATCTCGCGGCAACGTTGCGCCTAAATTGGCAACATAGCCCAAGGACAATGCTAGTACTGTCGAAGCCGCGATCGCGCCCAAGACTTGCGACAGAATGTAGGGAATCACTTTGTCTTTACGAAGAAAGCCGCTACTCCAAAATGCTAAGGTTACAGCCGGATTGAAGTGCGCGCCACTGATGTGCCCTAGACTGTAAATTAGCGCCGCCACCACCGCTCCAAACACAAAGCTAATGCCCAGATGGGTGATCGCCCCGTCGCTAAGACGATTCACCATGACTGCACCCGTCCCTGCAAACACCAGCGTAAATGTGCCGATGGCTTCTGCAACTAATTCCCGCGAGTAGGCTCTGATGGGTTGCTCGATCGTGCGTCTTACCCCTAATTTCATGCTGGCAATGAGGTTGTAAAAAACTAAGAAATTAGTCACAAAAGTCTTGTGCTAGCGTTTTCTAGATCCCGGATTCTAAATTGCTGATGGTCAGGGCAAGTTGAGCATAATCCATTACCGCTCCATATATTGACATAGATCAATATATACGCTTATCGATGCTTTGGCAAAGGCTGGGGGTGCGTGTCACTATAGAAGCTATAAAGATAGAAGCGATGAAGTTTTCTAAGCCCATGGTTCCGTGCTGTCCTCCTTTGTTGGCGGGTCGTCTAACCCCTGATCAGGCAGTTCAATTAGCCACTATTTTTCGGGTACTGGGTGAGCCTGCCCGATTGCAGATGCTCAGTTTGATCGCTGCCCAGCCGCATCTAGAAGTGTGTGCCTGTGAGCTAGTAGAAACGCTGGGGCTATCGCAGCCTACAGTGAGCCATCATCTCAAGGTGATGTATGAGGCAGGGTTGTTAGCCAAAGAGCGGCGGGGAACCTGGATTTACTACCGCATTGTGCAAGAGCAGTTAGCTGCGTTGCGAGATGTCTTGTCTTGAGCCAGCGTTCTTTCTCTGTCGTGCTTTGGGGTCAACCGTCCGGTTTTTCTGAACCCTGGGTGCGATCGCACTAGAGCCATACCTTAGAGCCATCCTCTGGAGCCATGGGTAATGGCTCGATTTGGGTTGCCCTATCCCCTCTTGCCTGAGCAAGATAGAATGAATCCAGCAAAACTTCTCAACACTAGCTTTAGCAAAGAACATGGGCAGAGTCGTTGGTATTGACCTGGGAACTACAAACTCGGTGGTGGCGGTCATGGAGGGCGGAAAGCCAGTAGTCATCGCCAACGCAGAAGGCATGCGAACAACTCCTTCGGTGGTTGCCATCAGCAAAGAAGGAGAACGGATGGTGGGGCAACTCGCCAGGCGGCAAGCCGTCCTTGATCCGCAAAATACGTTTTTTTCTGTTAAACGCTTTGTTGGGCGTAAATATGCTGAGCTTTCTCCCGAGTCGAAGCGGGTGCCCTACACCATTCGCAAAGACGAGGCGGGCAACATCAGAATCAAATGCCCTCGCCTCGATCGCGACTTTTCTTCCGAAGAAATTTCAGCCCTGATTTTGACCAAGCTGGCAGACGAAGCGAGCCGCTATCTCGGAGAGCCTGTGACCGGAGCCGTGATCACCGTTCCCGCCTACTTTAATGACTCGCAGCGCCAAGCCACCCGCGATGCCGGGCGCATTGCTGGGCTTGATGTCAAGCGAATTTTGAATGAACCGACGGCAGCATCGTTAGCCTATGGTCTCGATCGCGTCAGTCAAGAAACGATTCTCGTGTTTGATTTGGGCGGCGGCACGTTTGACGTTTCGATCTTAGACGTGGGCGATGGGGTGTTTGAAGTCAGAGGCACCAGCGGCGACACCCAACTTGGCGGCAACGACTTTGATAAAAAGATTGTCGATTGGCTGGCAGAGCAGTTTTTAGAGCAAGAAGGGATTGATTTACGCAAAGATCGTCAAGCGCTGCAACGGCTGACTGAAGCCGCAGAGAAAGCCAAAATTGAGCTTTCGGGTGTTAGCGTCACGGCGATTAATTTGCCATTCATCACGGCAACAGAAGACGGACCCAAGCATTTAGAAACTCGGATGACGCGATCGCAGTTTGAAGGATTGTGCGGAGAGTTGCTCAGCCGCCTGCGCGGTCCGCTCCGTCAAGCCTTTCGCGATGCCGGACTGATGCCCGATGATATTGATGAAGTGGTGCTGGTCGGCGGGTCTACCCGAATTCCGATGGTGCAAGACGTGGTGCGATCGCTGATCAACCTTGAACCGAATCAAAACGTCAACCCCGATGAAGTGGTTGCCGTCGGAGCCGCCATTCAAGCCGGAATTTTAGGCGGCGAATTGAAAGATATTTTGCTGCTTGACGTAACGCCGATTTCGGTCGGCTTAGAAACGATCGGCGGCGTGATGAAGAAGCTGATTCCTCGCGGCACCACGATTCCAACCCGGCGCTCAGACACGTTTTCTACCTCAGAAGACAACCAAACCATGGTAGAAGTCCATGTTTTGCAGGGCGAGCGGGAAATGGCGTCGGGCAACAAATCGCTGGGGCGCTTCAAGCTGATGGGCATTCCGCCTGCACCGCGGGGAATTCCTCAGATCCAGGTCTCGTTTGATGTCGATGCCAACGGCATTTTGCAAGTCACCGCGATGGATCGCACCACCGGGCGAGAACAGAGCATCACCATTCAAGGTGCATCGAATCTCAGCGAAGACGAGATTCAGCAGATGATTCGCAGTGCTGAAGAATACGCTGAAATCGATCGGCTCCGCAAAGAAAAAGTCGAGAAGCGAAACCGGGCAGAAGCGATGACCTTCCAAGCCGAACGACAACTGCGAGAAGCCACCCTTGACTTTGGGATGTCGTTTGTTAGCCCCTATCGCAATCGCATCGAACCCCAAGTCTTGCGCCTCCGAGAAGCCCTGGCAAATAATGACGATCGCGGCGTAGATATTGCAGAAGCAGACCTCAAAGACGCGCTTTATGACCTCAATCGCGAAGTCTACCAGCAGACCAAACTCGATGAAGGGGAAGGTGGATTCTTTGAGTCGATCAAAAACTTCTTCCTCGAAGATGACGAAGATTATTACTATCCCGAACCCCGCGATCCCTACGGCTCGTCTCGCGATTATTGGAACGCTGGACAGAATAACTACACCTACGGGCGAGATAACTACACCTATGGACGCGATCGCTATGACAGTGGTCGAGATCAGGTCAACCCTCGCGATGGTTACGGTCAAGATCCCTACGGTCAAGATCCCTATGAGCAGAGCACCTATCGGCAAGATGGCTCTGATGGCGATCGCTACAGCCGCGATCGCTATCGCCAAAATGACACCCGGCGCGATTCGTTTGACGCTCCTGTGAGCGATCGATACAACCGCGATCCCTACAGCAGCCCACCGCCAGCCAACCGCGATCCCTACGCCAATCCAGACCCTTCTCAAACCCGCGATCCTTACGGCGACCCAAGAGATGGCAGAACCAATCGCCCCGCTCCAAGTCGCGATCCCTATGCCAACCCGGCTCCCCCTAGACCCCGTGATCCCTACAGCGACCCGGCAGAGTTGGGCAGAAGCGATAACCGAGATGCCTCTAGAAGCCGAGATCCCATTAATCGTCGTGATGCATCTCGCTACGACAACGGCTCCTCTCAGCCAAACTACGATGCCCCAAGACGAGATTCTCGCCGCAACGCGGATCTAAACGCTCCTCGGCGTAATGATGGTTCTGGCTATCTGGGCAACCGAGAAGATGTAGGCGGCTCGCGGCGTTCTTCTAACCCTTCAGAGTATGGAAGAGTTGATCCTCCAGAGATTGACAGAGCCAGTCGCAGCGATTCTCCTAAAAAACGTCCCACTCGACCCAACTATGCTCAAGACAATTGGGACGATGAAGACGACTGGTTATAAAAAGGGGTGAAGAATGAGAGATGAGGGATAAAATAGTCCTCTTTGCTCTTCATTCCCCATCCCAAAGCGGGTCGAAGACCTCCCTCATCCCTCCCCTATCCGGTTCTATGCAAAATTTCCGTAACTACTATGAAATTTTAGAAGTCGCTAGAGATGCGTCGATGGACGAAATCAAGCGCTCTTACCGACGCCTTGCCAGGCAATATCATCCCGATGTCAACCAGGGAGATAAAGGGGCGGAGGAGAAATTCAAAGACCTCAGCGAAGCGTATGGGGTGCTGTCGGATGTTGCCCGACGATCGCAGTATGACCAATACGGAAATTTCTGGCAGCAGCGCGGTTTTCAGAAAAATGGGCGCGGCGGACGCGGCGGAGAGGTTGATTTTGGCGCGTTCCGCAACTTCAACGATTTCTTTGACCAGTTTCTCAGTCGGACTGCCTCTAGCGCTGCTGCACCCCCACGAGCCACAACCCGGACAGCCACTCCTCGCCGCGAAGCACCGCGCGAACCGCTCCAAGATATCTTTCGCCCTGGCACAAGTAAAACAAGCTATACCGTTAGTACACCGCGTCCTCCTGCCCGCCGCGATGCAGAAGCGAGATTAACGGTTCCTCTGGAGAAAGCCTACACCGGCGGGCGAGAGCGAATTCGGCTAGAAGATGGGCGATCGCTAGAAGTGAATATGCCGTCTGGAATGGTCTCAGGGCAACGGGTGCGGCTAAAAGGGCAGGGAGTAAACGGCGGAGATTTGTATCTCAAGATCGATGTGTCTCCTCATTCTTTTTTCAAGGTCGAAGGGGTAGATATTGTCTGTCAACTGCCAATTACGCCTAGTGAAGTGGTGTTGGGCGGCGCGATCGAAGTGCCAACCCTAGACGGCATGGTGAAGATGAATATTCCCGCAGGGGTGCGATCGGGGCAACGGCTACGATTGGCGAACAAAGGCTACCCCAACGGAGGTGAGCGGGGCGATCAGATTGTTGAAATTCAAATTGTGTTTCCGAAAGAATTGACCGAGCCAGAGCGCGAGTTGTACGAAAAATTACGTCAGCTTGAGTCTTTTAACCCTCGCCAAAATTTAGTGGGTTGAGGATTTAGGGTTTCTAAAATCGCAGGTTGAACGAAGATCGTAACGTTCGTCAATTTGGGTTCGAGGGGTTCCGGCAGGGTTGGTGAAGATGAACCTAGGATCGAGCGATCGCTGCTTGTGACTGAGGTGCGATCGCCTCTGCCAAACCCCTCAGACTGTTATAAATTCTGGCAAAGTGGCAAAACTAAAGAATAATCGACCCATCGCGCAAATGCCCTGTTGGAGGTGCGATTCGCCTTGCCAAACCTCCACAGGATGCCACTCACCCTTTCCCCGCTTTGCCAAGGAGTACACGACTGATGGAATACAACATTCCAGAACTTGACACGATTACTCGTCAACTTATGAGCCTAGAACGTCCGAAAAAAAGTAAAATGCTTGTCGTAGACGATGAACCCGACAATTTAGACCTGCTCTACCGAACCTTTCGGCGCGATTTTCACGTCCTCAGAGCAGAGAGCGGTGTCCGCGCGTTGGAACTGCTCGCCACCGAAGGCGAAGTTGCTGTGATTATTTCTGACCAGCGTATGCCCGAAATGAAGGGCACCGAATTCCTCAGTCGCACGGTTCCACAGTTTCCTGACACGATGCGAATCATTTTGACCGGATTTACCGACGTTGAAGATCTCGTTGAGGCGATTAATTCTGGACAGGTGTACAAATACATCACCAAACCTTGGGATCCAAACGAATTGAAAGCCGTGGTGCAACGGGCAGCAGAAACCTACGATTTACTCAAGCAGCGTACCGAAGAATTACGGCGATCGCAGTCCCAAACTGCCTTGCTCTCTACCCTGATTCGGATTGCTCAAGAAACGACCGATATAGACACTAGCCTCGATCTGATGGCAACAGCATTTGGCAAAAGCTTTGCGACCGATGGCTGCTTGCTGCAACGAGTGGAAAATAATCGGTTGGTAGCAGGGTGCGGCAGCTATGCTCTAGAAGGCGACGTTGAGAATTGGCTAGAGCACGATCCCATGGTGAACGATGCCCTGAACGCGGCGCGCAACTCCGAAGGCATCACGTCTCACAAAATGCAAATTTCCGTCAATGTCCCTGCTGATGCATCGTTGTCTGACATTCCGCACTACAGCAGTTCGGGTACTCAAGCTCATCTGATTGTTCCCGTCACGCGGCGCGGGGAGATGCTCGCCATCTTATCCTTGCAATGGAAGCAACCGTGCACCTTGCGAGAAGATGAACTGTTTTTGGTCTATTTGTCGGCTCAGCAAGTGGCTATATCCCTGGCTTGCGCCCATTCTCTGCGGGCGGTGGCCCCCGTGTAACCGGGTCGGTGTTGAGATGCATCGGTCGCCAACGGCGAGAAGTTTCCCAAACCACCCCTTCAAAACCTAAAATTCTAAAGGGATCTCGTTGAATCTATTGCCTCTCAAACCGAGATTAAACATTGAATGACTGCGGATAAAGTTCAGGCACTTTTTAATCGGATCGCGCCGGTTTACGATCAACTCAATAATTCCTTAAGTTTTGGGCAGCACCTCGTTTGGAAGCGGATGGCGGTGAAATGGAGTGGAGCGAAGCTTGGGGATACAAGTTTAGATCTGTGCTGTGGAAGTGGGGATATTGCCCAAATTTTAGTCGAGAAAGTTGGCAGAACCGGTCAGGTGTATGGGGCTGACTTTTCGGTGAGGCAGTTGGACGTTGCCCGCGATCGCAGCGAGCGTCGTTGCCTCAAGCCTGCAATTCGGTGGGTCGAGGCAGATGCGTTGAATCTGCCATTTTCAGACAACCAGTTTGACTGTGCCACTATGGGCTATGGCTTGCGGAACGTCACTGATATTCCGCTGAGCCTCAAAGAACTGCATCGCGTCCTCAAACCTGGTGCAAACGCTGCCATTCTCGATATGCACCGCCCTGATGGGGCGTGGATGCGGGTGTTTCAGCAGTGGTATTTAGATGAAGTTGTGGTGCCGATGGCGCAGCGATTGGGATTTATCGAAGAATATGCCTACATTGCGCCGAGTCTCGATAAGTTTCCGATTGGCTCTGAGCAGATCAAACTTGCCCATCAAGCTGGGTTTTCCAGGGCAACACACTATGCGATCGCGGGCGGTACGATGGGAGTATTAGTTGTTCAGAAGGGATGAGGAGCAAACTCACGATCTGGTGCCCCGTTCGCTGACGAGTGTTCCCGTCGTCTCTTCTGGCAAAACGTTGCTAACTGCCTCCCTCATCCCTTCCCTACGCCTGTGGATCTCTCGACAATTTGGCTTGTTGCCGCTCCCCCTGTGATCGGGGGAATTATCGGCTATTTTACTAACGATCTAGCGATCAAAATGCTGTTTCGCCCCTACCGGGCACTTTACATCGGTAAACGGCAGCTTCCCTTCACACCAGGTTTGATTCCTCGCAATCAAGAGCGATTGGCGCGGCGCATCTCTGACACAATTATGGGGTCGCTGCTGACGCCGGAAGAATTGCAGAATTTGGCGCGGCGGTTGCTGCAAACGGAGCGAGTTCAGGCGGCGTTGCTGTGGCTGCTGCAACTATCGCTCGATCAGCTTGGGGTGGATAAAGAACAAAAAACCGCAAGAATTTTGGCAAATATTCTGCGAGATTTGTTTGGGCAGTCTCTTCCACGGTTGTTGAAGGTGTTGGCACGGCGCGAAGATTTTTTAGAAGATCAGCTAAATCACATTTTTGATCAAATTATTCTAGAGTTTCAGCTAACTGACGAGCAAGCCGGAAAGTTGGCAGATTGGGTGCTGCAAGCGGTGGTTCCGCCGGATGTGCTGCGCCAAACGCTGATCGATTTTCTCACCGATCGCAATATTCAGGTGATTGATGAGGGGTTCCGCGAGAAAACGAGTGGAACGTACTGGGTGGTTGCAAATTTATTTGGGATTCGTAACTCGCTGATTCGGCTGCGCGCCTTTTGTTTGGATGAGAGAGAGGCGTGCAATTCAGTGTTGGCAGAACTGATTTTTTCCCTAGGGGTGAAACAACGCCTCAAGGAATGGTTGCAGAATCTGTCGTTGCAAAATCTTCCGGTCTCGACGGTGCGACAACTCCGCAAGACCATGCGAGAGAGCGTTCGTACCTATTTTCAGGATCGAGGATCTGATGTGCTGCAAGGCTTGAGC
Organism: Myxacorys almedinensis A; assembly: GCF_010091945.1. GTDB lineage: Bacteria > Cyanobacteriota > Cyanobacteriia > Leptolyngbyales > Leptolyngbyaceae > Myxacorys > Myxacorys almedinensis. Next base: position 24,004 of record NZ_WVIE01000011.1, on the reverse strand, counting down.
CAGTCGGTAGATTGGCAAAATGTGGCGTCGATCGTGCTCAACCGTCTCCAGACTTCAGATGCGGTTACGCAGTCGCTAGGAGTAGTTAGCCAAGAACTGGCGCTGATTTTGGAGCGCTATCTAGAGAAGGACTTGGAGAAGATTGTGGCGCAGGCGATTCCGATTTTGAACATTGATCAGGTGATTACGGATCGGGTTAGGGCTACGTCTCCGGCCGATTTGGAAGCGGCTATTAATGGCATTGTGAGGAACGAACTGCAAGCGATCGTGACTCTGGGGGGAATTTTAGGATTTGTGATTGGTATTCTTCAGTCGGGTATTTTGTTGTTGCGTTAAGCCTGGTTTAGCTGTGGGGGTGCGCTGAGAGCGGCGGCGATCTGGTCTACGATCGCGCTTTTCTCCTCATATAGCAAAATCAGATGATCTCTAGCGCGGGTCATTGCTGTGTACAGTCCTGCTTTTTCTTCAAAATCTTGCTCTTCAAGATCGTTTGTCCAATCAATTCCCGCTAAGATCACCGCATCAAACTCTATCCCTTTAACAGCATTCCACGAGTCAACCAGCACAAACGGGCGCTGGACAATGCGAGTCATACGTTCCCCCGATTTCATGGGAGCATGATGGTTGATACCGAGTTTGTGTAACGCTTTACTAAGTTCGGCTCTTAGAGGTTTTGCACCAGCATGAGTAGGATGAACCAAGACGGCAATTGATGATTCAGAATGGGTTTCTAACGCCATTTTTATTTGCGATGCGATCGTGGTTGCCCAGTGGTCGCGATCGCGTTGCAGCAGCAGCGGAGCAACGCCCGAACTTCTAGAACGTAGCGTTTTTGGTTCGATAATTTTGTCGATCGTTGGGCTATTTTCTCGCTGTTCCGTCTTCATTCCTGCTTTCTCGATCGCAGGCTGAATAAACCTCCAGGCAAGCTCTAAAATCTCTGGGGCATTTCTGTAATTTAGATCGAAGACCTGCGATCGCCCGACGACCTCAAGCCCCAACTTTGCCCAACTCCAGCCGCTTGTTCGGCGGTGGGCTTGTCCGTAGACAGATTGGGCATTGTCGTAGACAAAAAACAGAGAGTTTGTCTGAGGATCTAACACCTTGAGCACTGCCTGAAACCATTCGTCGTAAAAGTCTTGGGCTTCATCAACGAGAATGGCTTGATACTTCAAATTAGATTGCTCAGCCAGTGTGATCGCGGTTTGCCGCGCCGTTTCATTTCGGTCGAAGTCGTAGCGATAACCAAACTGGTAAGCCCACTGGTGAAAGGTACAACACTCGACATTGACGCCGTTTTGAGCGAGTTGCGTTTCGATCCAGCCTTTCATGAAGCGGTTGTAAGACAACACCAAAACAGGCTCGTAGTGTTCTTCAACTATCTTTTCGATGCGCTCTTTGAGAATGAGCGATTTCCCCGATCCGGCAACACCCCGAATGAGAGAGTGTCCTTTTATATTGAAATTTTTTGCCTTGTTTTGCTCGTCGTCTAAGTGCGTGTGGATCAACCGTTGATTTACCGTTTGCCGAAAGTCGATCCATTGCATTGCTACTCCTCCAGGTTGCTTGGTCGAAGAGTACCCAGGCGCGATCGCACACTAACAAGCAAGACCGCCCTGGATGTCGCAAAATAGAAGTTTTAGGCGGCTCTAAGCTCTTCAACCTGAGTCAAGGACGCTGATCGCTCTGCTCCAATGTGGTTTAAAGTGAGATCTGGCGTGTTCAGGCTCAATCATGAAAGTCGCGGTGACAGGGGCAACAGGGTTTGTGGGTTCTCGGTTGGTAGAGCGGTTGCAGCAAGAAGGGCATCAAATTGTTGTTTTAACGCGCAGCGCCGCGAGTGCAGAAAAAGTATTTCCAAAATCGGTGTATCCCAACGTTGAGATTGTGACGTATACCCCGATGGAGCCTGGAGCGTGGCAAGCGGCGATCGCGGGGTGTGATGGGGTCGTAAATTTGGCAGGAGAAGCGATCGCTGAACATCGCTGGACGCCAGAGCGCAAACAATCCATCATGAACAGCCGCACGCTCACAACCCAGAACGTTGTCGCAGCCATTGCCAACGCCAATCCGCAGCCTTCTGTTCTGGTTAATGCTTCCGCGATCGGGTTTTACGGCACCAGTGAAACCGCCACGTTTGATGAAACGAGCTTGGCTGGTCATGATTTTCTGGCAGACGTGTGTCAAGCGTGGGAAGCAGAAGCCAGCAAAGTTAAAGAAAGCGGGACTCGGCTCGTGATTTTGCGGTTTGGAATTATTTTAGGGATGGGCGGCGCGTTGGGTAAACTGCTGACGCCGTTTAAATTGTTTGCGGGTGGCCCCATTGGCAGTGGCAAGCAGTGGTTTGCCTGGGTTCACCGCGAGGATGTCGTGAACTTGATCGTGCGATCGCTAACCCATGCTGACTTGGAAGGCGTTTACAATGCAACGGCTCCAAACCCGGTGCGGATGGCAGAAATGACGACGGTGCTCGGTCAAGTGATGAACCGCCCATCGTGGCTTCCGGTTCCGGGGATTGCGTTAGAAGCGTTGTTGGGGGATGGGGCAAAGGTGGTGCTAGAAGGGCAAGAAGTGTTGCCAAAGCGGACGTTAGAGAGTGGATTTGAGTATCAGTATCCAGAGATCAAACCCGCGCTGGAGAATATTTTGAGCTAGTGGGTGTTAGGCTCTGACCCTTGCTGCGGCACAAGGGGTGATTCTCGTTTAGGCTGCTGATATGCGTTGCCACCCGCTCGACCTTGCATTTGCTGACCAAACTCCCATCTTGGCATTCAAGGTTAGGCATCCGAACTAAACCGTTTGGCAACCCAACTGCTGATGCCGCTTAGCAGCGCGCCTGCCATCAGAATGACGAGAGCAGGTTGCATCACAGGTTCCCACAGTTTGTACCAGAGGTTTAAGCCGAGGGGAAGGTTGGTCGTATGACCGATCAGCGCGATCGCTAGCCAAGCAAAACAAAACAACACAAAAAACACATCTAGCATTAGCGCCAGATTTAACCACTTGAAAAATTGTTCTTTCATCACAGATAGCGAAACGGTAGCTCTGTTCACGTTACCAAAAAAGAGGGCTGCCTCCAAAGCATGAGGGCAGCCGCACCACAGTTTTAAACATTGATATCGAGACGAAAGGGCATTAAATCTCGCTAAACGTACCAAAATCTTTCTTCCGAGACATCTGTAGATTTTCAGGATCAACATAGTGACAAACAGCGTCACTGAGGCAAATCACCGCCCATCCTGAATCAGCAATTTCGACCAGTTTGTAACCCGACGCATGTTGCACAAAGTAGCCTTTGTGATTGCGTGTACCTGGTCTAACACCTACATCATGAGTTTCCATTGCCAAATTGCTCCTTAAAGCTAGGTTGAAATTTAAATAATTGAGCGAACCTTAAGCTATGATTTAGCATCATAACTGTTAGTTGAAACGGCTTAAAACGGTTTGAAAAGCTCAGTTGAAATCCGTTAGCGCTCTTTAAAAGTGCCTTCCCAGGTGAGAAAACACACCTTGCGAAAATTGATTACTAACTGGAAATCGTATTAAATGATACGAGCGTCTTTGATTTCTAAATACTATCATTCTGTTTCTGAGAATTTTGTTAATTTATTTATGCAGTATTGCAATGTATAAATGATTTTTGTTTGTAAATAACACCAAAATTGCTATAGTTTAACCTGAATTAACTTAGCAGAGATCGCTACAAACAAGCGTAGTTAGTGCTTTTGGGGATCGCTCTAACGCTTTATAAAAAAGAGCCAGCACCAAAGCGCTGACCCTGAAAAATATGAATAAACTTGAAGCAGGGATCAAAACGGGGATCAAAATTCTGTCATCCATGCTTTGACCCGTTCCAAACTTTTCCAGTTTGGCTTTCGGGCGAGTCCGTCCTCAAGGTTTTGCATGACCTCTTCTTTGAGTTCGGGGACTGCCATAATCAGTTGTTGGGTAATTTCAATGTGCGATCGCACCCCCGGTTTGGACAGTTCCAACATAGACAACACCAAATTAACGCGGGCTTGTGGATCTTGAGGATTGATTTTGACGGCTCTCTGGGCGGCGGTAAAGGCAGGAGAGGGCTTGTCTGTCAGCAGGTAGAGCCACGAGAGGCACGTCCAAGCTGCACTGGTTTTGCGGGAGCGATCGCAGACTTCTTTAAAGACGGGAATCAGAACGTCTGGGTCTTCTCCAGCTTTATAGCGTTCTAGCCCTTCATCAAATAAAGCTTCAACAGTTTGAGTCATGATCAAGCTAGGCGGTTAAACAACAACGTTAAACAACAAAAAGTCATTCGTCTGATCGTGGCGAATGACTCTCAACTTATTTATGATGACAGACTTTGTAAGCCCGCCGAAAATGCAGTTAGGCAGAAAACGACTTGCCACAACCGCACGTTTGGTCTGCGTTGGGATTGGTAAACTGAAACCCGCCGCCAATCAGGGCATTGCTGTAATCGAGCATCAGACCGTACAGGTAAAGCAAGCTTTTTGGATCGCAGACGACCTTGAAGCCATCATAATCGTAGGCTTCGTCATCGGGACGAATATTGCTCGGATCTTCAAAATCCATCGTGTAGGACATGCCAGAACAGCCCCCGCCTCGCACACCGATGCGTAAACAGAGATCTTTGCCCTGCTGTTCACGGAGCAGCTTAACTTGGTGAATGGCAGCGTCGGTCATGAGAATGCCGCGCTGTTGAGGCTGGCTTTGTTGAGGTTGGGTTGCTTGGGTCATCTTGCGCGATCGCTCCTTAAAATTAAGCCGATCAAAAAAGGGAGTTTTTATCTCATTTCCTATTCTATCGATTCTTTAGCGAAAACTAAGATCTTGATCCCTCGGATAGCAAAGCAACGATGCAAATATAATTGGACATCCAGTGTCGGATTGGCGTTATCCGACTAAGATGAAAACTACGATTCGTGTGAAAGTTGCGTTCTCGGTTCAAGTGGCTTGGTTATGACTGGTCTTAATCCTTCGACTCGACGGCGACTACTGGAGCTACCCCAAATTCAAAGTGTGTGGGAGGGCGATCGGCGATCGTTTTCTCAAGATGCGCCAACGGATATTCCATGGAGTGACCCTACGTTGGTCAAGCCTTCGGCAGATGGAGAATGCATTCTTTGGGTAGATGGCTCGCAGGGCATGGTGCGATCTATGGATGTCGTGCCGATGGAGACGGGGCATGAGGCGATTGTGCGAACGCTGCTCCGAGCGATGGAGCACCCCCACAACCCTGCAAAACCTGCCCGCCCGCAAAAAATTGTAGTGCGCGATCGCGAGACATTGTTTTACCTGCGGGGTGTGCTTCAAGATCTAGACATTGCATTAGATTACGTTCCTGATTTACCGTTGATTGATGAGATCTTTCGCGGCTTCCAAGAAACGTCTAACAGCCGCCCCCCTGCGCTGCCCCCTCAGTATGCCGAAACGCTATTAGAACGGGCAGAAGAACTGTGGAATGATGCGCCTTGGGAGGTGTTGGCAGATCACCAAATTCTAGAAATTGAACTCAATCGGTGGGATCTCAAATCGGTGTATGTGTCTGTCATGGGCATGTTGGGCATGGAATATGGGGTGTTGCTGTATCGCTCGCTCGATTCGCTAAGACAGTTTCGAGAGCGGGTGTTGTCGCAAGACTCTATCGAACATATGGAAGAAGCGTTTTTAGGGCAAGACTGTTTGTTTTTGACCTACGAAACAGAAGCGGACGACGATGAATTTGATTCCGAATTTGAACTCGTTGAGTTTGCCGAACCGGAACTCAAGCCTGTGTTTGGGAACTTGCATCCGCTTGAGGGCATCCGCTCGTTTTTATATGACGAAGAAGCGATCGCTGTGTCCACTATTTTAGAAGCGCTGCATCGATTTATGAAGCAGCATCGTCGTAAGCTCGATGGCGATCGCTTTCCTGAGATTGCGAGCCGATATAAGATTGCGGTGGAGGCGTCGATTGTGCCGGTCAAGGTGATGACGCTGCCAGAGGTGGCAGATGACCTGTTTGGCATGGTTGATGAGGCAGATGAGTTGATCGACATGCCCGTGATTCGGGATGACTTGGTGCCGGAAAATGCGTTTCTCAGCTTGGGGGTGATTCCGTGGTCGATGGTTGAGCAAATGCGATCGCAGCTTGACCATTATCAAGCGGGGGAACCGGCAGAAGTGGGAGAAGGCTTGCCCGTGATTTTGATCCAGACCTCGCGCCCCAAAGCCAAAGCCCTGATCGAAACCATCCAGTCAATCGGCGGTATTCGGGGAATTTGCTTTAATCCAGGAGCCGACCCCTTTATGGGCGATCACTATGATTTGGGGCTGTTTCAAACTCAAAACGGTGAACTTCATTTATTTGGTGAATTTGAAGGCGACGATCCAACCCATGTTCAGGCGCGCAGAAAGTGGGAGCAGCGCTGTAAAAAAACGAAGGGCTACTGTGGGTTGGTGATTGCTAAAGGGCTGACGGGGGCGAGCCGAGGCGATCCAAATATTAAAGATATGATGGCACTGTTTGAGGTCAAGGCGATTTCGCCAGAAGCGTTGGGTCTGGGAACGCTCGAACGGAAGCTTGCAGTAGATCGAATGATCTAATCATAAGGGCGATTACCTGAAGCGCTAACGCTTGAGTTCGTTGATGCGCCATGGTTTATCAAAGCCATCCTGTTTTTCGACATTGAAAATACTAACTTCATCATTAGCAGTTGCATCTACATTGGTGTGTACGGCGTGATCGATCTGATTCTTAATAGGTGTGATCTGGTCTTAGATGAGACGAAACAATAGCGATCGCACCCATCAAAAGAATGGGGTTCTGATCCGTAGGGATCATTGCTAGAAGCTTAAGAAACCGTCACCTTTGATCAGGAAAACTAATTTTTTGAGCATTATTACTCATCTTTTTTGAGAAAAAATCAGAAAAAAATCTGAAATCCATATAAATTAATGGTTTCAGGGGAACACATTCCTGCAACTACCTATAGAATAGGTCATTGAAAAATCAAGGAAATGAGCATTCAAGCCGATCCTAGCCGATCTACTTCACTCGCCCTGGTTTTTCTCAATAGTGTCTCAGTTTGAGACAAAACCCCAACCATCTAGTAGTCCTGAGGAAATCAACATGAATAAAGGTGAACTCGTTGATGCAGTTGCCGAAAAAGCAAGTGTTACGAAAAAGCAAGCGGATGCTGTTTTGACAGCCGCGATCGAAACGATCGTAGAAGCCGTTTCTACAGGCGACAAAGTGACGCTCGTAGGCTTTGGCTCGTTTGAGTCGCGGGAGCGCAAAGCCCGGGAAGGACGGAACCCTAAAACTGGAGATAAAATGGAAATTCCTGCGACTCGCGTTCCTGCATTTTCGGCAGGAAAGCTCTTCAAAGAGAAGGTTGCTCCCGAATAATCCCGCGATCGCGCTCATTTATTGATTGGCAGGAAAGTCGTTTGGCTCGACCAAAGCATGGAGGAAACCTACAGTGGGCAGCGTCGATCGCTGGCTGCTCTCCTTCGGCAATTCTCGATTTTTCTGCCAGCATAAATCCCCTTGGTCCGCCGCAATCGGCGGTTTTGTCGATTCAAGCGCAGCTTCCATGGATTCGGGACTATCCCGATCCAACCTATGGACAGGTGCGATCGCGACTGGCTCAGATTCATGCCGTACCTCCAGAGTGGATTTTGCCGGGAAATGGCTCGGCAGAGTTGCTCACCTGGGCAGGGTGGGATTTGGCGAAGCTAGAAGCAACTTACCTGGTCACGCCTGCATTTAGCGATTACTTCCGGGCATTGAATGCCTTTGATGCAACGGTGATGAAATGTCCGTTGAATGAGGCAGGGCTTGGCGTTCAGCTTGCAGGGCTTGACTTCAAAGCAGGGTCTGTCTTTGACCACGAGGGGCAGGGGCTGTCCTCCCTTGACCCTAAATTTTCTCGCTGTGGGCTGCTGCTCAACAACCCACACAATCCAACGGGTCAACTGTTGTCGAGAGCGGCAATCTTGCCCTTACTAAAGCGGTTTGAGCTAGTGGTGATCGATGAAGCATTTATGGATTTTCTGCCTCACGAGCAGGATAGTTTAATTGGGGATGTGCAGCAGTATCCAAATTTAGTGATCTTGCGATCGCTCACAAAATTTTACAGTGTGCCCGGGTTGCGGTTTGGCTATGCGATCGCGCATCCAACCCGGCTCAACGAGTGGCAAACACGCCGCGATCCGTGGTCGGTCAATACCTTTGCTGCCGCCGCCGCCGAAGCCTGTATTCAAGATAAAGCGTTTCAAACCCAGACGTTTGGTTGGCTAGAAGCGGCTCGCCCAGAGCTATTTGATGGGCTTTCGCAATTTCCAGACCTATCGCCGTTGCCCAGCGTTGCCAATTATTTTCTAGTCAAAGTGAATGGCTCGGCGTCTAATCTTCAGCACAAGCTACTAAAGCGTCATAAGATTTTAATCCGAGACTGTTTGAGTTTTCCAGAATTGGGCGATCGCTACTTTCGGGTAGCGGTTCGGTTGAGGGCAGAAAATCAGCGTCTCATTCAAGGTCTAGCTGATATTCTTTAATCTATGGCTGTTGATTATGATTTAGTTGTGATTGGGCACACCATTGCGGGTGTTCATGCTGCATTGCAAGCCGCCCACTTTAAGGCACGAGTTGCGTTAGTTCAGCAACAGTGTCAGCCGCAGTTGAGCCGCCATTTTGCGCTCTCAACCCTGACGGATGCGTTTGAGCAAATCCAGCGAACTCATTCGTTGCACGGTTGCGATCGTCTCCAAGAAAACCTGCACCGCGATCGCGCTAGTGATGTGAGTTCCCCAGCGTGGGCTAATGTCAATCGTTGGATTGATGCGATCGCGCAAGATCAGCAAGAGATCTATTCCCCTGCGCTCCTTGCTAGTGCAGGAGTTGAGGTTATTTTCAGCACGGGCGAGTTTTGCCGCAAGCCGCAAACCGGATTTGTGGTAGAGGGTCGCGTGTTGCGATCGCGCGCTTACCTGATCGCAACTAACCATCGCCCCCGCATTCCAGATATTGCCGGATTGCACGCTGTCGATTACCTCACGCCCGACTCTCCTATTACCGAGCTACCAGGCTCGTTAGCCATTATCACTCACGCTTTGGCAGGGGTTGAGCTTGCTCAACTGTATGCCCGACTTGGTACAGACGTAACGCTGATTGTCAATCAGCCCCAGATTCTTCCAACTGCCGATCCTGAGATTGCCTTTCTTTTACAAGCTGCTTTAGAAACGGAAGGGGTACGAGTTGCCAATGGGAAGGTGATGCAAATTGACACAGTTGAGGACAAAAAAATAATCCAAATTGGTAATCAAACAATCAACGCTGATAAAGTCTTGATCGCATTAGGTTGGGAATCGTATCTAGAAACGCTAAATCTAGACGCTATGAATGTGCGAGTTCCCATAAAAACCAATGAAAAATTGCAAACGACCAATTCGCGTGTTTATTACTGCGGCAGTTTTGATGTTGCCAGTGCTAAGTATGAAGCCGAGATCGTAGTTAGAAATGCTTTATTTTTCCCCAAGTACACTGCTAAATACACAGATACAGCTAAACTTGCGTTAACCGATCCAGAAATTGCATGGATTGGTCTAACCGAATCCCACGCTACCGAGCTTTATGGCAAAGATGTGATCGTTTTGCGCCGTTCTTTTGCAACCGTATTGAAACCACAAATCAGAAGCAAAACTACAGGCTTGTGTAAGCTGATTGTGCGCCGCAATGGACAAATTTTGGGAGCGCATCTGGTCGGGCTAAATGCTGGAGAGATCTTGAGTGCAGTTGCGATCGCAATTCAACACCGCATTAAACTGCAACACTTACCAACTGCCTTCCCTTCACCAACCGCATCCGAAGTGATCGGCCAACTCGTGAGCGATTGGCAAGCGCATCCCTCTCGCCGCGATACAGTGTTGCGAGACTGCACAGCAAGTTTGTTGGCATGGCTCAGATCACTTTCCAAGTAACGTGAGTTTTAGATAAAAACGGGGGCAAGTACGCTGAGACTACTAACCAATGGTGCTAGTTCAACGGAGCAGGAAGTCTATGAAGAGGGATTGCAGCGGACGGTTGCGAGTCGTTAGGCAGAATTAAATCCAAGGAAGATGAGAAGTTTAAGATTGTGACCGAAGATAGAGGCGAAAAAAGAGTTGCGCTTGTGACTGGTTCGACATCTGGGATAGGGATGGCGATCGCAAAGCGGCTTGCCGAAGATGGCTTCGTTGTTTCTTTCCATTCCAAGTCTTCAGTGCTGGTTGGGAAGTCATTAGCGGAAGCGCATCCTGGTTCATCTTATTTTCAGGCGGATCTATCTGACCAAAACCAATCTCGTAATCTGATTACCGAGGTTTTGTCTCATCATGGTCGGCTGGATGTATTGGTCAATAATGCAGGGATTAGTGCGACCATTCCACATACATCTCTGAAGGAAGCCTCACCGGAGATTTGGCGAAATCTATATGAGGTCAATGTCATTGCAGCTTGGACACTCATTGCCGAGGCTGAAATTGCGCTACGTCAGTCATCAAGTCGTGTCTGTCCTAGCTGTATTCTCAACATTAGCTCTCATGCGGGTATTCGCCCCAAAGGAGCCTCAATCCCATATTCTGCTAGCAAAGCTGCTTTAAACCATATGACAAAACTGCTGGCGGTGAGTCTAGCACCACAGATTCGGGTGAATGCGATCGCGCCGGGTTTAGTCGAAACTCCGATGAGCAAGAATTGGACAGCAGCACGAAACCTCTGGGAAGAGCGATCGCCAATGGGGCGGGGAGCACAACCAAAAGAGATCGCACAAATAGCTTCTATGATGGTTGCAAGTCACTATCTTACAGGAGAGATTTTAATTTCAGACGGAGGGCTAAATCTCACTTAAATTGGCGAAGTTCATGCCTAATACCAAATTAATCTGTAAATGCTAGAGACGTGCGACCTCCCCCAACCCCGCCTCAGTCAGGAGAGGAGCCGGAAAGTCCCTTCTGACCAAAGGGGGATGCCGCAGGCAGGGGGGTCGAGCATCTGTCGCGGTGAAAAATCAATTTGGTATAACAATTCGCTTGCACACCGACCCCATTCAGTTAGCTAATTGAGAACGAAAGAGATTACTAGCAGGGCGGGTGAGGCAGACCGTTAGACTACTTCGTTTCAGTCATCGGGGTAGTTTTAGAAAGTTTTCATCGCGATACAAAGACCACTTGAAATTTTAAGAATGATAGCAAATATTGATTGAGAATCTTTCTTTATTTAATTGGTATACTGCGTCGGTAATAATTACAGGAGTTCGCATATTGTCAGCAGTAAGGTAGACATGATGGACACCCTGGCTCTAAAAATACTCTTCATGGTTGGCTTCATTGCTGCATGGGCGATTCGTACTCCCTATCAGAAACGGGATAAACAGACTAAACGGTTAGCCGCTCGCCTTGTCCTACGAGAACGAGTCTTATTTGTACTTATCTACGTTGGAATGGTGATTCTGCCCTTGATCTATGTTTTTTCTCCCTGGCTCAGTCCGGCTGACTATCATTCATCTCTTTGGGCTGGCTATTTAGGAGCCATTTTCTTTGCGATTTCACTTTGGCTACTCTGGCGTTCCCACCATGATTTAGGCAGGAATTGGTCGCCTACATTAGAGATTAGAGAAGGGCACACCTTTGTTAGCAGTGGCATTTATCAAAAAATTCGTCACCCAATGTACGCAGCTTTCTGGTTATGGTGTGTGGCACAAGCACTGCTACTTCCAAATTGGGTTGCAGGTTTAGCGGGAATGATCTCGTTCGGCATCATGTACGTTCTACGAATCAGCAATGAAGAACAGATGATGCTTCAACATTTTGGAGAGGAGTACAAAGCATATATGCAGCGTACCAAACGCTTAATCCCTTATTTATTTTGAGCAATACGGCTGCCAGCAGTCGAACAATCCCAATGCGATGGAACAAAGCCAAGTAATCGGCGAGTTGCAAAAGGTATCTGTGTCCGCTGACCAGGTAGGAGAACTGTGCGATCGCTCTCTTCACTTAGGCATCCGAACCAAAACCGCGACCCTTGCCGCCAATTCTAATGCTCGATAAAGCCACGATTCAGCCGTCTTTGGCGCAAATTACTCAGAATCGAACGACGATCGCGTTTAGTTCAACCCACAGAGGGTTTCCTGGAACCCCTGCTCGAATACGCTTGAGCAAGTGGCAACATTTATTTAGCTTCATGAGAATATGGCTCGTGTTTCCATCATCCTCCCTACTTTGAATGAAGCAGCCGCCCTAGGACGGACTTTGCGGTGTCTCAGCTTGCTTGACCCACCTGCCTGGGAAGTTGTGGTCGTTGATGGGGGCAGTCAGGACGAAACGGCAGCGATCGCTCAAACGATGGGCGTTAAGGTCATTGTTTCAGAGCAAGCTGGACGTTCGATCCAGCTTAATCGAGGAGCAGAGGTAGCAACCGGAGACATCCTTTGTTTTCTACATGCCGATACCCTTGTGCCCGATGATTTAGTTGCCGTGATTGTGACTACATTGGCAGGTTCCACTGTTGCTTGTGGTGGCTTTATTTCACTTATGACCGGTGCTGAAACGACCCGCTGGAGTGTGTCGTTACACAATTACTTAAAGACCTACTATGCTCCTTTGCTGTTTCATCCTTACCTTTTCTGGTGCAAGGGCTTACGCCTCCTGTTTGGAGATCAGGTCATGTTCTGCCGTCGCGCTGACTTCCACGGGTGTGGTGGCTTTGATCCAGCTTTACCAATTATGGAGGAAGCAGACTTGTGCCTCAAGCTAAGTCGCTATGGTCGTATCCGCCAGGTGAATCGAGTGGTGCAGTCGTCGGATCGGCGGGTGGCAAAGTGGGGAGCATTAAAGGCAACCGCGATTTATGCTTACATTGGCTTCCTTTGGGGTATCGGAGTTTCGGCAACCTATCTCAAGCGTTTTTATGAAGACATTCGCTGATTCAAGCTCCAGTCATAGTCGAGATACCGAACACGGGTGGAGTCAGTCAAGAGAATCCTTGGGGCAAGGTAGGTCTGAATATAGGTCGGAGTTGAAGAGGCAACGTTCAGAAAGTCCTGCCGATACCACTTGAAGATCGGGCTACAATAAAGCGTTTCAGTTTCTGCATCAAACCGGACTTTAGCAGGATTGTTGATAAAGCGAGTGGCATCTTCGTCAAGCTGGGTCTGAACCTGTTCTGGCTGGTAGGCTTCATTTCGCAGTAAAGGACAACCCACTGCTGCACAGACGAGGGCAAAGTGAATGCGAGGGTCTTTGAACGTTGCTCGCACGACACCATTCTCAATATCGCTCAGGCTATAGCGCCGATCCCCTAAGGCGAAAACTGGACGCAAAAAGAACCCGAAGAAGGCAATCCAGTTTGGAACGCCCAAAATCTGGGGACGAATCGACGGAATTGGATAGGACTTCAGAACCTGGGCGATGACTAGGGCATTATAGAGGTTTAGCCAGAGAGCAAGTCGTGGGTTGGGATCAGAATAATCTTGCAGGTTGACCTTTGAGAGTTCGCTGAGCCAATGCTGCAACTCCTCCACCGACTCTAGTTTCCAGGCTTGATAATTCACTCGACCTTGGGCATCAACATACTGATGCAACATTCTGTCCCACGGTTCAAAGTTAAGCATGGCTCCAATCATTCAATTTCAGTATGGGTTTTCTAAAAGCGATCGCTTGGGCATTGATGAAACGCCTAATTCACCGTCAATTTCCTAATGTACCGTCCCTTTCTACCCAAAGACTGGCAGCGTGGTTTGCACAAGCAGGAATGAATCGACCTTTAGTGTTGGATGCTAGGACGCCAAAGGAATATGAGGTGAGTCATCTGTTAGATGCCAACCTAGCACCTTCTGATCTCAACGAGTTGAGCCATTGGACAAATCTAACCCACTCCACTCCTATTGTGACGTATTGTTCTGTGGGTTATCGCTCTGCTCGTCTGGCGCAGCAGTTGCAGGACATGGGGTACAAGAATGTGTTCAACTTGGAAGGCTCAATTTTTGAGTGGGTCAATGAGGGACATCCGGTTTACCAGGGAACGCAGGCAGTCAAGCAAGTTCATCCGTTCAACGATGTCTGGGGGCTTTTGCTGAATCCTGACTCGCATTGCTCTAAATCTGATTAAACTCAGAGAGAAAGATTGGATTGTTGCACCTTCATGCCATCATCTGAGGACACACAACAGTTAACCCAGTCGCGCCAACGCCGATATGACATTGACTGGCTCAGAGTGCTGGCTGTTTTGCTATTGCTCTACTTTCATACCGCTGCGGTTTTCTATCAGGGTGACTTGGGTGAGTTTTACATCCGCAACGCTCGATCGAGCCAAGTGATGAACAGCATTGTTCTGTTTATCCATCAGTGGCATATGCCGTTATTTTTCTTGATATCTGGAGCAGGTACTTGGTTTGCGCTGTCGTACCGATCGACCCAGCAGTATGTTCAAGAACGCTGTCAGCGCCTCTTCATTCCGTTTGTGTTTGGCACGCTGGTGCTGATTCCGCCGCAGGTTTATTTGCGGCTTTTGAGCGATTCAACTTACGACCAGTCGTATTGGCAGTTCTACCCTAAATTTTTTAATGGCATTCGCCCGCACGGCAATTTTGAGTGGGGGCATCTCTGGTTTCTCATCTATCTGTTTACGTTTTCACTCGTGGCGCTACCGCTATTGCTGCACTTGCGGAGACTAGATGCACCGCTACGATTGACGCTGACAAACTGGATCGAAAAACCGGGCGTCGTGCTGCTGATGGCATTTCCCTTAGCAGCGATCGAAAGCCTTTTGCGCCCCCGTTGGGCTGGGTTTCAAAATCTCTATGACGACTGGGCGAATCTCTGTTTGTATGTGTTGTACTTCTTCTACGGCTATCTGATGTGCTCAGACGCCCGATTTGGAACCGCGATCGATAAGCATTTAGGCACCGCCTTGGGGTTAGCACTCGTCTGCATGGGACTGTTACTAAGTTTATGGCAGAGCGATCGTATTCCTGATCGTGCCTACTCTCTGGTTTATATGGCGTATCAGGGCTTTCGAGGATGCAATTCCTGGTTTTGGGTGCTGGCGCTGTTGGGGTTGGGGCGGAGGTTCCTAAATTTCAACAGTAAGCTGCTGTCTTATGCTAACGAAGCGGCTTACCCGGTTTATTTGCTCCATCAAACGGTGTTAGTTGCGATCGCATTCTACGTCGTGCGCTGGAATAGTGGTATCGCGACAAAGTTTTGGATCATCAGCACGGCTTCTTTGATCGTAACGATCGGGCTGTACGAATTGCTGATTCGTCGGTTTAATATCCCTCGGTTCCTATTCGGTCTGAAGCCGATTGTTCAACAGCCGAGCCAACCAACCGTCGCTTCCCAAGAGCGTTCGAGCTAGCCTTAGGAGGTTCAATTTGATGAGGATGAACGTGCGAGAAATCTGGCGACTTGCGTGTTGAATGCTGCGGCTTGCTCAAAGTGAGACCAATGACCGCAGCGATCGAAAATCTGAACCTGAGCCTTTGGCAAGTGTTGTATCGCCACTTGTGTGTGGCTAACTGGCAATATGTGATCTTGCTTGCCCCAAACGATGAGCGTTGGGGTTGTGAGCGTGGGTAAGCCATTGACGAGCGGCTGGTAAACCTCTGGTCGCACCCCGAACCAATCAACACTGGCACGAATTTGCGCGATCGCAGCTTCCGGTGCGCCTGGAAGACTGAGAAGTTCGTAGAAGGTATCAATCCACTCATCAGTAATTAGGGAGGGATCATCGACACTCTGTCTGAGCGTGAAAGCAGTGCTGCTGCGGGTGGGCTTGTAGAAGCGATCGACGAAGGGCAAATTTGCCAGCCGCAAACCCCAGGAAACCGCTTGCCCCAGCCCCAAACTATTGACCAACACCAGCTTTTCAACCCGTTGTGGGTAGGAAAGAGCAAATTGCAGCGCAGTTCCACCGCCCAGCGAGTTGCCGATTAAGCTGAAACGATCGAGGGTTAGGGCATCAGCAAAGGCATGGGCGAACTCAGCCAAGGCAACTAGCGAGTAGACCCCCAGTGGCTTGTCCGATCGCCCTGACCCGACCAGATCAAGGGCATAGACTCGGTGATGTTGAGCCAAAGCCTCGATATTGAGTGCCCACGTTTCAACCGCACTGCTGATGCCATGAATAAAGATGACTACGCTACCCTGAGTGCCTAAGCTCCAATAGCGCGTCTTGATGCCGTTGACCTGAATATAGCGATCGGGTGGTAACTGCACCATGAATAGCTTAGGCAGTTCCGCGATCGCGTTGACCAAATAGATGCTGAAAAGCCGTTCTAGCTTCGGGAATGGCCAGAATGAACGAGGTGAGTGAACACAAAGTTGCAACTTGGCAGTAGGCACATAGCGCTTCATTGTCTCGCCACTCAATGCGGGCTAGCCTCAGTGCCAAGATAGAGTCAAACAGCGTTTTTGCTGCCATTGTGATCGGTAAGAAGGGGGCTTGCGTGGCTCGATCCTTACCGCCTGCCCCTGCTAGCAATGCCGTAACCGAATAGTTTGCTAGCATCATGAAGCCATCGGGTGTGTCAAAGTTCTGGTAGGCGTAGTCTGAAGCATCGACTTTGCTAGAATCAATTCCGGGGATTGGCAGGTCAGGCAGTTCTTCGATAATTCCGACTTGATACATCGAGACAGCTTCTGCCATGGTTGCGCCGAGAAAGGAAAGTCCAACGATAAAGCGGCGGCGTGTCAGGTCAGGATTCTGTCCTTTTCGCAGTTCTTCACTCAGTTGCTTTGGCTCCATGAGCGGTATTTTCTCCAGAAATAATAAAGATGGTAGCGATCGCCGTGGCAAGGCGCTATTGAGCCAACCACGCGGCTTTGTTGTATTTTGGAAGCCAATTTAATCGACAACACCCCACGTTGGGTAGAGTTTGGGGTACAGCATCAACTTGCTACTCTGCCTATCAACCGAACGCGATCCCTCATTAGAGAGACGCAATCCGGCTGCTAGGTTTTTAGGCTTGAAGCCAAAGCATAGTGCCTGCCTCAACCGTTCGATCGCGAGAGTAGCGCAAGCTTTAACTAACCACCGTAGATTAGCTGGACAGGAATGCACAGAATATCACCCGCCTGTGGGGCGCACTTAGAGATGCCGTTGACAATCTGTTTGGCGAGGCGCTAGAACGGCAGCTTGGTCATGTTTATGCGGCTTCAAACTGCTCATAGAGACTGGCGAAGTTGCTACTACAGAAGAACAGCCCAAGGGTCATGGCTAATCGGAACTAGAGATTCTTAACAAGTGAGAAATAACTATGAAAGCAGTATGTTGGAACGGTACGAACGATGTGCGGGTCGAAACCGTACCCGATCCCAAAATTATTAATCCACGAGATGCCGTGGTCAAAATCACGTCTACAGCGATTTGTGGGTCTGACTTGCACCTCTACAACGGCTGGAATCCCACGATGCAAAAAGGCGATATCTTGGGACACGAATTTATGGGAGAAGTCGTAGAACTGGGACGTTCGGTTAAGAATGTAAAACTGGGCGATCGCGTGGTTGTGCCCTTTGCGATCGCGTGTGGATCGTGTTTCTTCTGCCAAAGAACGCTATGGTCGCTGTGTGATAACTCGAACCCGAATGCTTGGATGGCAGAAGCAGAGATGGGGCATTCTCCAGCGGGTCTTTTTGGCTACTCGCATTTGACCGGAGGCTATGCAGGGGGTCAAGCCGAGTATGCCCGTGTTCCGTTTGCAGATGTTGGCTTGTTTAAGATTCCTGATGGATTAACAGATGAGCAAGTTTTGTTTCTTACCGATATCTTCCCGACGGGATATATGGCAGCAGAAAACTGTGATATTCAGCCTGGAGATACAGTTGCCATCTGGGGGTGTGGGCCCGTTGGGCAGTTTGCGATTAGAAGTGCCTTTTTACTCGGTGCAGAGCGGGTCATCGCGATCGATCTTGTGCCCGAACGTCTTCAGATGGCGAAAGACGGTGGCGCAGAAGTTTTGAACATTGCAGAAGTCGAAGTAGGCGACGCCCTTAACGAAATGACGGGTGGAATGGGTCCCGATTCGGTGATGGATGCCGTGGGTATGGAAGCGCATGGGTTCGGTTTGGAAGGGTTCTACGACAAAGTAAAGCAAGCTGCACGTCTGGAGACCGATCGACCCAATGTGTTGCGTCAAGCGATCGTAGCGTGTCGCAAAGGCGGAACAGTGTCGGTTCCGGGAGTGTACACCGGGTTTGTAGACAAGATGCCAATGGGCGCTTTCATGAATAAAGGCTTGACGATGAAAACTGGACAAACGCATGTGCATCGCTATTTGCGCCCGTTAGCCGAACGGATTCAAAACGGCGAGATCGATCCCTCGTTTCTGATCACCCATCGTCTGCCGCTAGAGCAAGCCCCGCACGCCTACGAAACTTTCAAGCACAAGCAGGACGGCTGCATCAAAGTTGTGCTAAAGCCCGGTCAAACTGTCTAGCTTGCTGCTTGCAAATTCGATGTCTAGCCCACACAGTATGGCGTCCTAAGCTGGTTTGTGTGGGTTTAGCAAGCAATGCTTGTCATTGAGATGAGTCTGTCGGGCAAGATGGGGTACTGCCAACTACCTACCTCAACGATTTCGCTTCAACTTAGGATATGGCAACAAAGGCATAGTATTGATTGCTGATTCGTTGAAATTAAGGCGCAAACGACATCATCAGAACAGCGTTATCAGCCGCCAGTTTTCTGCGACACTCAGTTTTTCAGAAAACCGGATGCCTAAAGATCTTCTCTACCAATGCGACAAGCACCAATGCGACAAACTACGAGGTTGCAACGAGCTTTTTCGTGCTTTTAACTAACCGACGCCCAATACGGCGCATCAAAAGGATGTTCTGCTCAAGCAACGTATTTTCCCACCCTGACCAAGCCGTTTGATGGAGATAATCGTACCAGAGAGACTGTTGGGGATGTGTACAGCTTTGATCCCAAGGTTTTGGCTTGGAACCATAGTGAATAATGAAAGGGCGGTTAGCAGTGTTGTCTAACTGCTCCTGCGTGTACGGGCTGCTTTCCCAAGATGCAAAGCTGTGAACAACCGGAATTTGATTCCACCGAGGATCGAGTTCACCCCACTTTCCGGCGAGAACAAAGTTCAGCGCATCCATATCTGGATAGGGCAATTCGAGATGGTTAGCAATAAAGTCGAGGAGTTTATCTGAAATTTGATCGGCTCTCCATTTGTTCAAATCGATCAGCAAAACCCCAGACTGAAGATATTTATCTTCCCGCGAAACGCCCATGGCATCTAGGTCGAGATGTTTGAGATGGGTCAATCTATCCATCTTCTGGTTAGCCGCATCCATAGCCGCTAACATGTAATATTCTCCGAGGTCGAGGTTCCAAAGCTTGGCGATATCTTCGAGCAGAATGACATCGGTATCGAGGTAGATAACTTTTTGATAGCGATCGGGAATAATTTCGGGCAATAACAATCGATAATAAGCTGAAATTGGGTAAGTGCTATCCGCCTGAAAATAAAGCCTCTCCATATAGTCAGAGCAGGGCTTAACCCAGTGAATTTCTATGGGTTTGCCCTCTAAAGACTCGATGATCTTTTCTTTATTCGACTGTTTGATACCGCCGTCTAGAACATAGAAATCGATGCAGCAATCTGGGTTAAGGTTTTCTACCATAGAACAGGCAGTGACCGCGAGAGGCATTGCGAAGAAATCGTCGGCTGCACAGGCAACAACAATGGGGTCAGTCGAGTTTTTCATTTCTGGATATTCCTATTTTGAAGAACACGTTCATCAAGCTAGAAAGCCTCAATTGTTGGTCACAAACTGTTAGTCAGAAATTGTTAGTCACAATATGGGGAAACGGATTTCTTCCACTTGTCTTGAGAAAGCGAACATTGCGTATCAAACTTGCTGTCCAGTATAAAGCGTCTGCCTCAGCGAGTGCTGGGACAAGCGCCCTACACGATATGTTCTATCTGGGGGCAGATATTTTCTATAATAGGCACGGTTCTATCTACGATCGCAGCAGCTTTACAAGTGCGACCTGAGATAGACGATCCGCAGACAAAATGGGCACAGGTTCAACTTGGTAAAGGCAACTTTTACTCATCAGGCTCTTCTGCTGCACCCCCAAAGAGAATAGGCAGGCTCAGGCTAGTAAGCCGTTCTGTCTTACCGAGTTTAACAATGCGATCGCCCTTATCGTCTTTACGACCAATCTCAACCGCATCAACATCAATTCGCGCTAAGTGGTTCTCGTTTGTTAATAGAAAGATCAATGCTTCAGGTAACACGGCAACTACACCAGCAAGAATGTCAGTTTTGTTGGTAAATTGAAACACTTGAGTTCCTAATTCTCCTGGGGTAGCAGCGCGAAGAGACCCAATCTTCATTTGTTTTGCGTAGCCCTGTTGCGACACCATGAGAAACGTATCTGCCTGAGTTGCGATCGCCCATCCGATGATGGCTTCTTTCTTGCCAACCCGCATTCCCATCGCGCCCTGAGCACTGCGACTCGCGATCGCAACATCGTCAACTTTAAAGCGCAACACGCGCCCGCTAGAGGTCGCCAAAATCACCTGTTCGCCAAGCTCCACCAAGCTGACGCACAAAAGCTGATCCTCGTCTTTGAGTTTTAGGATGGTCAATCCGCGCCCTGTCAGATCAGAAAACTCAGACAGAGCCAAGCGTTTGATCCGCCCTTGCCCGGTGAGCAGCAGAACCGATTGATCGTCGAGGGTTTCTGGCAAAATAAACCCGCCTGCGATCGTATCTGGATCGCCTTGGGCAGCAGCCGGTAGCAGTGTCACGAGCGGAGTTCCCTTCGATTTACCTGTGGCTTGTGGAATGTCTTGCACCTTCACAGGATAGGCTTTACCATTGCGAGTAAACACCACTAGCATTTCGCCAGTCGTTGTAAATTGTGTGTGCGTTGCAAAATCGTCTCCGTCTTCGAGTCCGTTTGTGGTAGTGTCATCGTTGCGATTGCGAGACTGCCGCTCATAAGATTTTGGCGTCATTCGTCGCACGTAGCCGCGTTGAGTGATTTCAACCACCGCTTCTTGAACCTCTTCCTCAAACTCGAAGGGCAAGGCAAAGCTTGACGAAACCGCATCGGATCTAGCCGCCGACGTAGAAGGTTGCGCTTCGCCGGTAGGGGTATCACCGCTCAAGATGCGAGTCCGGCGATGGTCGCCGTGTTGTTTTTTAAGCGATCGCAAGTCTTTTTTCAATGCCTTGAGCAATTCTCGGCGATCGTTCAGCAGTTTGTTCAATTCCTGCATCTTTGCTGCCAGTTCATCGCGCTCGGTTTGCAAACTTTGATGCTCTAACGCGGTTAATCGGCGTAATGGCATAGAGAGAATTGCATCGGCTTGGCGATCGCTGAGGTCTAATTGCTCTTGTAGCTGAAGTTTTGCGGTTCCACCGTCAGGCGCATGGCGCAAAATGCCGATCACCTCGTCTAGGTTAGACAACGCCATCAAGCGACCCTCGACGAGATGAAGTTGATGTTCGGCTTGCTCAAACTCGTGGCGATATTGCCGGGTAAGGGTGACTTCCCGAAAATCGAGAAAGCCTTGCAGCAATTCTCGGAGGGTCATTTGCTTAGGCTGTCCGTTTTCGATCGCCAGCAAGATCGCCCCAAAGTTGCTTTGTAATGCCGTTTGTCGGTAGAGATCGCTGAGAATTTTATGAGGATGAACATCGCGCCGCAGTTCGATCACAACTCGGATACCATCGCGATCGCTTTCATCCCGCAGGTCGCCGATGCCTTCAATCTTGCCCTGGTTCACCAAGTCAGCAATCTTCTCAATCAGGCTAGCTTTATTCACCTGATAGGGCAACTCTGTAATGATAATTGCTGTTCTGCGATGCTTACCCCGACCGACATTCACTTCTTCAATATTGGTGATGCCGCGTACCGGAATGCTGCCCCGCCCCGTGAGGTACGCCTCCCGAACACCGCTCGATTCAATGATTTCCCCACCCGTCGGAAAGTCAGGACCTGGAATGAGCGCCAACAGATCATCATCGCTCAGCATCGGACGATCGATCAGCGCCACCAAACCATCGACCACTTCGTTGAGGTTGTGGGGCGGAATATTGGTTGCCATCCCCACCGCAATCCCAGAACTTCCATTGAGGATCAAAAACGGCAGTTGAGCCGGAAGAACAGTTGGTTCTTGCTGAGAATTGTCGAAGTTGCCCACAAAATCGACCGTCGCTTCGCCAATTTCACTCAGCAATCCTTCATTACCGATCGCAGCTAGCCGGGTCTCGGTATACCGCATCGCTGCCGGTGGGTCGTTATCGACAGAGCCAAAGTTACCGTGCCCAGCCAATAGCGGATAGCGACTCGAAAAGTCTTGCACCAGTCGCACCAAGGCATCATAAACCGACTGATCTCCGTGGGGATGATACTTCCCCAACACATCTCCCACCACACGGGCGCACTTGCGATAGGGACGATCAGGCGTTAGACCCAATTCATGCATGGCATACAGAATTCGGCGATGCACGGGCTTTAACCCATCACGCACGTCGGGCAACGCTCGACCGACAATCACGCTCATGGCGTATTCCAAATATGATTGCTGCATCTCCGTATGTAGGGCAGTCGTGATAACCTGTCCTGTTGGGAGAATATTTAATTGTTTCGCCATGAGTCCTGTCCCTTGGTTCCGAGCGTTAGAAAACGGTGTTGCAACTTCAGTGTAGTCATACTTATCCGGATTGCGTCTCCTAAGCGGTGATATCCGTTATGGGTCGATGCGATTGTTTATTCTGGCTTATTGTTTACGCTAGTAGTATGTTTGTCTAAAAATTTGTTTAAATAGACCGGGCGTCGCCCCTAGAGGATTACCTCATGAAAACGGTTTTGATTGTAGAAGACGATTTGATTAATGCACGGGTATTTTCAAAGATTTTGACCAAGCGCGGGGGGCTAGCAGTGAAGCACACCGAAGATGGAGATGAGGTGATGCACATCGCTCAATCTAGAGAAGCTGACATTATTTTGATGGATGTGTCTCTCGCCCGCAGTGTTTATCAAGGAAAATCGGTGAATGGGATTCAGCTAACCCAACTGTTAAAGGGCGATCCGCAAACGGCGGACTTGCCGATTATTCTAGTCACGGCTCATGCGATGGAGGGCGATCGCGAGAATTTTCTCCAGCAAAGCGGCGCAGATGGCTATATCTCGAAGCCAGTGGTCGATCATCAGGCGTTTGTCGATCAGATTGTGGCATTGCTGCCAGCAGAGTAAGCATCGGCATCGGTGAGGTTTACGTACACTTGTACTATTTTAAGGCTTTTTCGGCAAGATAGCAGAACAGGCTGAATATGTACGAGGTGTAGAGATTTTGCCGATATTTGCTAGCGATCGCACAGAAATAGAGATCAACGAAATTCGACAAACTGGGTATAGCTAACCAAACCTATTCAAATCGATATTTTGCCTAACCCACGTTTATTTACATCCAAGCGCAAAAAGCCCTCCCGGATGGGGAGGGCAGAGCTAAATCATCGCATCAGCAGAAGATTAGCCGTGGATAGCCGGAGCAGAGAGTGCCACAGGCGCTACTTCTGAAGCCGCCAAGTCAAGCGGGAAGTTGTGAGCATTACGCTCGTGCATCACTTCCATACCCAGGTTTGCCCGGTTGATTACGTCAGCCCACGTCGAGACAACCCGTCCCTGAGAATCGATGATGCTCTGGTTGAAGTTGAACCCGTTTAGGTTGAACGCCATCGTGGACACACCCAAGGCAGTGAACCAGATGCCGACGACCGGCCAGGCACCCAACAAGAAGTGCAACGAACGCGAGTTGTTAAACGAGGCATATTGGAAGATTAACCGACCGAAGTAGCCGTGCGCTGCCACGATGTTGTACGTCTCTTCTTCTTGCCCAAATTTGTACCCGCTGTTCTGCGATTCGTTCTCGCTCGTTTCTCGCACCAAGGATGAGGTCACCAGCGACCCGTGCATGGCGGAGAACAGGGCGCCGCCAAAAACTCCAGCGACTCCCAA
>NZ_WVIE01000010.1 GCF_010091945.1 Myxacorys almedinensis A | reverse complement strand
AAGGAATTTTACAACTCTTTCAAACGTAGTCTCAGCTTTCTTTTTGCGCTACCTTCCGTTCGTCGAACTCACGTCATTTTACAGCAGTCAGCCTTGAACTGGCACAACCCTAGCTGCAATCGCACGTTGCCTTTCCTGCCTCCACCAGCGATCGCGCCATCGAAGCCTCCCGATCAGCGCCTCAAAAGTTCGCAGAACTCATTCAGAACACCTTTAATTTTTGAAATGGTGCGGGGGTGTGATGAATAGTTGGCTGGCTCAAACAAGCCTAGTTTTACTTCGACTGCTTTTCGATCCTATCGATCGCATCTCTGGTGCGTTTGTGAGGGTTGGTCTTGGGTCGCCACGAGGGAAACAAGCCGATCAAAGTGTTGTCAATTACGCTCCGCGTTTGCAGGCTATATTGCCCGATCGCAGACGGCAAGATGCGATCGCCAAACCCAATAAAAAGAACACCGAACAGCAATACCAATCCGAACGGGAACTTAGAGCGCATAACGTAAATCCCAAACATACTGCGAGTTTACCCATTCATCCCAAGCATTCATCGCTATTTAGAGCGCGCCAAAGAAATTTGCTGGATTTTCAGGATTTTTCGAGACGATTGGCGAATACTCTAATCGGGCGAAAGGATTAGGCGAAATCAATCCAGGAATTCACAGTAGGTGCGTTTTATGACACGTTTTATGACAGTCGCAACGATACGGTTTTTTGGGTTGACCCTGGTGTTAGCGGGTTTAGGGGTTCCGCCTACCCATCTGGCGACGGCTCAACCGCCTCAGAGCGAATATCGTGCTCGCCCCAAACCGCGATCCTCAAGCGGTGGACAACGCCAGACCCCTTCCCAGAAAGCGAGCAACACCCTACTCCCGTTTTTTGATCAAACCCACAATCCGGTTTCGGTGGGCGTTCCAAAAAATCGCAAGGTAGACATCACGCCGCCACCGCCGCCGTTGAACGCATTTGACCAAAAGGTGTTGGCAACCTGCGGTGCGTTTGGCAGCCAAGTTAGTGCGATCGCGCTGCGCCGCTTGTTCTCGCAATCGCCGGAAGTCGTGCAGAATATCAAAGCAGCCGTAGGCGGGGAACTGTTTGCCGGACGCCGCAGCGATGACCAGTTTCGAGATGATCTAGTAAGCATTTGGACGGGGCGAAAAGGCTTTGAACATATTTTCTGTGGCGAGATTCGTGGGGCAAAGCAAATTGGGGGGCTTCATTTTAGAGGGCGCTACCTGCAACTCCAATCTGAAGGCATTGGCGGACGGTTGGCAAACAATTTGAGGGCAGAAGAAGTGTTAGACGGAGCCATCTATACGCTGGGAGTCGAGGTTCGTCAAGGCAATCGGGTGATTCGGGATGACAAGAAAGGATATTCCTACGTTAGCGACGCGGAGGAGCTTTTAACCCAAGCTAGCCAAGCGTTCAAGGGCTTTTCTAGCAAATCTAGCGGGAAAGAAGCCTGTCTGTTTACCGTTGTAGAACCCGATGCCCAACAACCGTTTAAGGCGGTGTTTGTGAAGACTGAGCGGGCGATCGTTACGTTCTACCCCGATGCCACCCCAAAACCAGGAGAACCCACCTGCGATCGCTAGGCAGAAATCGTTGCTTTGGTGGAGATGCGCCAAACTGCCTCTCTACCCCGGCTCTATGGGATTAGTGGCAAATTTAGGACGGTGATGCGCCCATGGTTGCGCCTGTTCGATCTGCGCGGCTAACGATAGAATCGTTCCATCTTCTGCCGGACGCCCCACCAACTGCACTCCAATCGGCAAGCCGCGCTGATCAAACCCCGCAGGCACACTGATTGCAGGCTGTCCGCTAACGTTAAAGGCGGGCAACGGCGCAATCCATTGAATGATTTGCTCTAAGGTCTGCGCAGGGCTGAGCCGTTTCCATTCTCCTACCCGAATCACCGGAGCCATAAATATTGGCATTAGCACCACGTCAAGTGGCTCCCACAGTTGCACCACGCGGCGGGCAAAGACTTGGGCTTGGTGCATTGCCCTGACATAGCGAGCGGCGGAGGTAAATTTGGCTCGCCACCACAGCCAGCGATTTACCTTTTCTAGAAAAAATGGGGGAACGCCTACATCCGTCTGAGTTCGCCACAAGATCGTAAACGGCTCTACCATATCGCCTAAATGTACGCTGCCTACGGAGGTGCGATCGCTGCTGATCACAGGCTCTACACAATGCCCCAAGCCCTCCAACAGTTGAGCCATTTTTTCGACCGCCGCTACACATTCTGGATCAGCTTTGCCCACTGGCTCAATCGTCGTCACCACCCCAATTTTCAACGGGCGAAGGGGCTGCCGAATCATCGTCAAAAATGACGGCTCAGGATTGGGTAGCCAGTAGGGATCGCCCGTTACATAGCCTGCGGTGATATCCATAAACGCCGCCGCATCCGCAACAGTCCGGGCGAGCGGTCCATGGGTTGAGCATCCCGCCAAATATTCCCCAACCGGAGCTTGAGAAATGCGACCCCGCGAGGGTTTTAAGCCAACCAATCCGCAGCAAGATGCTGGACCTCGCACCGAACCGCCACCGTCTGAGCCTTGCGCGATCGCACACAACCCCGCTGCTACTGCCGATGACGAGCCACCGCTAGAGCCACCCGGCGTGTAGTCTAGATCCCAAGGATTGCGAGTAGGCGCAAAGCCTGGAGGCTCAGTGTAAGGGAACGAGCCAAGCTGGGATGTTGCGGTTTTTCCGAGTAAGATTCCTCCGGCGGCTCTGAGTTTTGTGTAGGTTAGATCATCGATTTCAGCCACCCGTTTTTTAATAATGCTGACGCCATACGAACACGGAAGACCTTTCACCGGATTGAGGTCTTTGATGGCGATCGGCACACCAAACAAAGGCGGCAACTCCGACTCATGCATCACCTGTTCGGTTTTGGCTCTGGCATCTTGCAACGCCAGATCTGCCGTTACTGTATAAAAGCTGCCTAAGTGTGGGTTTAATTGTTGGATGCGATCGAGATAAAGTTGCGTCAGTTCTAACGGGGAAATTTGTTTTTCTCGAATCAGCCGTGCTTGTTCTAGAGCAGAAGAAAACGCTAAGTCCAAAGAGTCCATGAATGCTATCCCAGAGACGGAAGGTTTTTGTTGTGCGTAGCAAATACTATATTTTGGGCTGGGTTTGGAGTAGGTGATCTATCGGATCTTGACATGACTTGCTCAGAGTGAATCTGGAGTTTTGCAAAATTGCGGTCTCCGGTTTACTATGGGAAGCCTCGTAAAATCGCGATAGACTTTTTTCAGCGAGGTGTCGTCAAGAGGGTAGCCGTGGAGTTAGGGACAACCGAAACCATCACTCATCTGTCGCAAGAATCACCGGAACCGATCACCGGAACCGAACCTGTTTTTTCGTTGGGTGCAGAACCTGAGTCTCGTCTCTCTAAAGCTGACATTCGCCAAAGCCTGCGTGCCTCAACCTTAGACGGAATTTTTGCCACTGTTTTTTCAAACATTGCGGGGGGGGTTCTGCTCAGCAATTTTCTAGTTGGGCTGCACGCCAACCCGACTGAAATTGGCATGTTGGCGTCGATTCCGATGTTGGCAAATTTGATGCAGCCCTTGGGGGCATATTTGGGCGATCGCACGCCAAGCCGACACAATTATTGCCTGTGGATTTATATACCAGCCCGGTTGGGATGGCTATTGCTGATTGTTGGAATTGCGCTGTTTAGCTCTAATCACATTGATGCCCATGTGCTGATTGTCTGGACGCTGGTGATCTTGTTGGTCACCCATGTGATGGGCGCGTTTGGCAGTGCCTCGTGGCTGAGTTGGATGGCGGCACTAGTGCCCCGGCGGTTACGAGGGCGCTATTTTAGCATTCGCAATAGTGCGTCTAATTTGACGTGTTTGATCTCGATTCCGCTGGCGGGGCTAGGGGTATCGCTGTTTCCAAAAGGCGCGATCGCAGGATACGGAGTTGTTCTGCTGATCGGGATTTTAGCAGGGTTGCTCAGTCTGGCGTTTCAGTGGCGTATGACGGATATCAATCCGCAGCAGCAAAACGACCTTCAGAATGCTGAGGCACAGGCTGATCTGATTCCCAGCCTTTCGGCAAATGGGGAGGAAAAAAGGTTTGACTCAAGGACGATCGCCCCTCAATCTGCGATCGCGGCGATTTTACAAGATGGAAATTTTTTGCGCTTTCTGGGTTACTTTGGCGTGTGGATGTTTTCCGTCAATCTCAGTGCCCCGTTTTTCAATCTCTACATGTTGGATAATCTCGCGATCGATGTGCGATGGGTGACGCTTTACAACAGCCTGACGGCAGGGGCGAACCTGATTATGCTGATTTTTTGGGGCAAGTTAGCCGATCGGGTTGGTAATCGGTTTTTGCTGCTGACGGTGGGGGTTTTGGTGGCTGCAACGCCGATTTTGTGGCTCGGAACGGGGACAGATGCCCTTTCCCTGTGGCTGTGGTTGCCGTTGCTGCATATTGTGGCAGGGGGAACGTGGGCAGCGATCGACCTGTGCAACAACAATATTCAGTTGGGCATTGCGCCGCTTAGAAATCAGTCGAGTTATTTTGCGGTGGCGGCGGCGATCGCAGGAGTCAGTGGTGCGTTAGGAACAACAGCAGGCGGATTTTTGGCTCAGTTTGCCGACTATGGGGGTCTACCGGGATTGTTTGTGCTCTCTACAGGGGTGCGATTTGTGGCGCTGCTGCCGTTGGTTTTTGTGCAAGAAGAGCGCAGAACCTCTGTGAGGCAGTTACTCAGAGCGCTTTTGCCGTTGAAGTCTCAGCCGATATCTACCGAATCGATTGACTTGATTCACTAGGCATTCGCAAGATCGCGATTTCTGCGATCGCAGGTTTTTAGCTGCCCTGTTCGATTAGTTTCTCTGCAAACTCATACAGTTCGATTTCCGATCGCGCTTCTAGCTGCAACTCTTTTAGATCGATCAAGCCCTTGGCTAAGTCGGTCGCTCGTTTTTTGTAGGTAGTGTTTGCCGCTAACAAATCGGTGAATACTTCGTGTTCAATTTGTAATCGGCTCGCATCGTCAGCCAAGGGCGTCGCATACTCAAGCGCATCCACCTCATATTTCAGCAAGAAAATCAGCGCTCCGCTTATCGTTTTTAATTCCTGCTGAAGTTTCTTCAGGTCTAACTCAAAACGATCGAAGCCTACTGTTCCTTCAATCTTTAATTCGACCATCGGCTGAACAGCAGGATTGAGTTTTTTGGAGTGGATCGCCGAGTGGATCAGCGCGATCGCATCTGCTTCGATCTGCTGGGCACTCTCAATTCCCGTTGCCTTGAGTTTTAACCGAACCAGCGATCGCTGAAGATAATCGGTTTTAAGCTCTGCCCGCACCCCTTGGGCGCTGAGTTCAACCAAGAAGGCACCGCGATCGTAGTTGGCTTCTTCAATGCTGTTCGCTTCGATCGACCCTGGGTTAAACACCCAATTTTCCTCGACATAGCTTTTGTGAATGTGTCCCAATCCAAGATAATCAACGCCTGCCTCTTTAAGCGGCAGCAAGTCGCTATACTTTAGCGCGCCTTGATAGCGGGCAATTTGTCCTTCTAAGCCGTGGTGAAATAACATCACCGTATGACCAGGACTTGGCGGCAACCGATCCATCGCTTGTGCCAACGACTCGATCGCTCGTGGGGCAGACGCGCCATACCACTGCGATCCCAAAATTCGCACGCCGCAATCAAGATCAATATATCCGCCTGCCTCACCGTCCCACAGTTCGTAAATCACCGCTCCGTCGGGCGATCGCTCTGGCTCTAGCAAAATCAGCAGGTCATCATTGGCTAGATACTTAATCCAGTTGGTTTGCGTGCCGTAGGGTCGGTTATCGTGATTTCCCTCGATTGCGATCGCAGGAATGTGATGCTCTTTCAGCATCTGAAAACAAATTTTGGCTTGGTTAAGAATGTTGGGCTGAATCGTACGATGCTCAAACAAATCGCCTGCAACCACCACAAAATCGACCGAAGACAAAATCCCTTCTGCATTTGGGGTAGGTGCGATCGCATACCGCTTCAGCACGTCCTCAAAGGCGTAGAAAAAATCTTTGGTCCGTTCTTTGCTGTCGTAGCGATCAAATCCTAAATGAACGTCTGCTACATGGAGAAATCGAGGCATAGCACTGCCACTAATGAGTACATAAGAATTAGTCTACCAGGGGTTTCTCTGTTTGTTTCCCGGTGCTCAACTTCTAGGGGTTCACCGCCATCTCTGCCTACCTTAGGGCACTGGGGTGAGTGGAGACGCTTTGAGGGGCATTCCGAGCCGCCGTTCTAGCTCAGTCTGGGGCTGAAATCCTGACGTATCAGAGGGTTCACCTTTTTCAGGCTGAGCGGTGGGCGGCTCTACGTGAGGCTCGGCATTTGGGGTTGGGGCGCTACCTTTAGAAGGGCGCTCTTCACGACTCGAAGGAGCCTGGTTTCCAAACGGGTTAGCAGTCGGTTGAATCCTAGGCTGAGTGGTGGGTTGAACACCTGATTGAACACCTGGTTGAACACTCGTAGAAGGGCGTTCTGAGGGTTTATTAAGCACCCGGTCAGGAGCGGAATTTTTTTCGATCTTAGGGGCTGGCGGAGTGGGTTCTGGTGATTTTAGAAGACGATCCACTAAGTTATCCCGCGATCGCACGGCAGCATTCGGTTTCGTAGGATTGTTATCCGCCGTTTCTTTTTTCTCTAAAATCTGTAACGGATCTTGGGGGCTAGGAATCGGGCTTGGAACCAGGTTTGGAACTTCAACCTTTGGGGTCAGACTCGGCGCTATCTTGGGAGCACTAGCCGGACGGAAGCGATTGAAAAACCCCGCTTTCGGAGCAGTTTTGGGGGCAGGCATTGGCGCAGCAAACTCAGGTAAACGTGTCTCCGTCGCTTCAAGATCTTCTACCGGGGAGGAAGCCTTGCCTGGAACAGGCGCGCTGCCCGGAGTTTTTGTCGCAGACGGGTTGGGTACTGCTCGCTCGATCGCTTTTGGCGGCTCAACAGTTTTGACCTGTTCAGACGAGCCTTTCTGCTTCAAACGTCGAGTAGAGCGTCCAGAAGGTTTCGGCTCGGTTGCTTTGAGATCCTCAAATTTCTCGGTAGGTTCTGGTGATGGAGTAGGAACCCCTTTTGGAGCAGACTGAGTAGATTTGACGTTGCGATCGTAGCGCTCAAGCACCGGATCTCTAGGAGATTCACTCTCAGGAGCAACGGTGTCAGGCTCTTTTGTCTCAATTGCCCCAGCAGGGCTGGGTAACGCCCTAGGAGCAGGCGTAGGACTTAATGTAGGCTTTGGAATCCCTCGAAAACGATTGAAAAATCCACCTTTTGGCGCTTCTTTAATCGAAGGAACTACGGGCATCGGAGGAATTACAGGTGGAGCCTCTACTTCAGGCACTTTCACGTCAGGCGCTTTGACAGCAGGAACGGTTGATTTTGGCTCTCTAACCTCTATTTTTTGAGATTCTGACTCTTTAGCCTTGATGATTTTCGGAATTTCAGGAGTTTTAGACTCAGGTTTTGCCTCTGATGGTGTCGCCTCCTCATCAGAGGTCACAGGGTTGGGTGCTTCCCTGGAAACCGGAGAAGGAGTCCCACTCGGCGCAGGTTTTTCAGCCCCACGACGAAAACGATTGAAGAAACCGGCTTTAGGTGTATTGCCAGACTTACTTTCTGGAGTTGGAGTAACGGTGGGAAGTTCTTCTTTTTCCTTTTCCTTCAAGTCAATCACCGGAGCCTTCTGAGGTTCAGCAGGTGGCTTTTCTCTTACTTCTGGTAGAGGAACGATCGGAACGACGGGCACTGTAGGCGCAGGCTTTGGTTCGGGGCTAGGAGACGGTTTAGGCGTCGGAGATTGGCTCGGCTCTGGTTTTGGACTTGGTTGGGAGGGCGTGTAGTTCTGTTCAACAATGCCGCGAGCGGCATCAAACGACAAATCGCCGCGCACTAGTTTTGAAAGAGCATCGTTACCACCTGGTTCGTAGGTGAAGAGACGAGCCGTATTATTGTAAACGTTTTGGATTGCGTTGCCATTTTCATCAATGTATTCCAACTGAACCCAATTTTTGCCCGATTCAAAACCTTTTAGATAGATCGGTTGCCAGCGATCGAGAATGAAACTATTGCCGTTCACCGTCGCTTTGATCCGCCAATCGGCGATTTCATCTTTCTCATCTTCTTGAGCAACAAAATGAAGCGGTGCATTGGTGAGATAGAAATCTAGCATGATCGGCTCTGCTCCATACTTGCCTTGAGGACGGCTGTAGGTCAGAAGCGGCTGATTAGTATCAGGACTATTATTAGGAGTCTTGGTAAAAATGTGGAAGGTTGTCTGAGCGTAAGCCCCTTCATTTTTAAAGCTTTCGTGCCAAGGGCGACTGGCAAACGCTCGTAGAGTATGAGTCCCCGGTGCGAGATCGGTTAGGACAAAGGGTTTGCTGACATCGTAAACCGCTTGGTAGGGCTGGTCGTCTAAAAACAGGTGGATGTGAGGACCTAATCCTAATGTTTCATCTTTAAATACAGGTAAATCTTTGACCTGAAGTTTGACCGAAACGGTGTTGTCGTTTAAAAGCTCATTCGATTTTGGGGTTGCGATCGTCACCTGTGGCTGATAGCGATCCAGCGCCTCTTTAAGCTGCCCAAGCACTTCTGGGGGAGACACCTCCGAAAGTTTACCAGAAACCTTTGTTGGGGCAGGTTTGGCGTTAGGCGCAGTCTTCCCAGCGTTGCGCCCCGTGCTGATTGCCTCTGGTGGAACCGTAGCCGGAGCAGACCCCCCACAGCCCCACAAACTGACCGTCATTGCCAACACTAAAGAGAGTGAAAGCGTCCGAGTTGTTTTACGCCAGCGTGTGATCCCAAACACCAAACCGTGCTCCTATTAACAGTCAACAACCAAAAATGGGGTCTAGCTTAGGAATAGAGACGATTTAGAGTCTCAATTTTCTAGCTATCCATACGGAACTATAGCGGAAAAACTTGGGTTTCCTCTGAGAAATTCAGAGAACGTAAGGCGGCATCATGGGTTAACAAATTGTTTCACTACATTTTGTTAATAGCTAACTGAAAAAATATCGATGCTGCTTGATGGTTTTGATTTAGAAATTCAATATTTAAGTAATATTTAAGTAATGTTAACTTCGGTAAAACCCCTTGACTTTATAA
The DNA here is from genome assembly GCF_010091945.1 of Myxacorys almedinensis A. Classification (GTDB taxonomy): domain Bacteria; phylum Cyanobacteriota; class Cyanobacteriia; order Leptolyngbyales; family Leptolyngbyaceae; genus Myxacorys; species Myxacorys almedinensis. The sequence continues at coordinate 179,965 of NZ_WVIE01000010.1, read as the reverse complement.
CCGTTTATGGAGCGGTGGGATCTAGAAATAGAGTGCGATCGCGGAACTTTGAATTATTGTTAAATCCCTCTAAAAAGGCTTTACAGACCGACTTATAATGACACGGTGAGAACCCACAAAAGCAGCATCCCTAATAATCTCAGCCTTTGAGAACATTTTGGATGTTTCAGCCTGGCTCAAACTGAACCTGATTTCTGTACTTAAATTTGATTGGGGTTCATCCCCTCAGTCATGCCAAGCATGAAATACAGGTTGCTCACTAACGAGTGGTAAGCGGTTTGAGAACGGTGCTTGAGTGTTAGGATTCCTCGTTCCTTGTCTAGAGAGAGGAGAGTCTCAATGACAATTAGCCCACCAGAGCGTGAGGCAAATAAGGTGCGGGTAGTCGTCGATAACGATCCGACACCTACTTCTTTCGAGAAGTGGGGGCAACCGGGTCACTTCGATCGCGCCCTATCTAAAGGTCCCAAAACCACCACCTGGATTTGGAACCTGCACGCCAACGCTCACGATTTCGATAGTCATACAAGCGACTTAGAAGACGTTTCACGTAAAATCTTTAGCGCTCACTTCGGTCATTTGGCAGTCGTGTTCATCTGGCTCAGTGGCATGTACTTTCACGGCGCTAAGTTTTCAAACTACGAAGCATGGCTCAACAATCCGCTTGGGGTGAAACCCAGTGCTCAGGTTGTGTGGGACATCTTTGGACAAGAAATTCTCAATGCGGATGTCGGCGGCGGCTTTCGCGGCATTCAAATTACCTCTGGATTTTTCCAATTATGGCGGGCAGCCGGCATTACAAACACCTTTCAGCTTTACTGCACCGCAATCGGCGGTTTGGTCATGGCTGGCTTGATGCTGTTTGCAGGCTGGTTCCACTATCACAAGCGCGCTCCTAAGCTGGAATGGTTCCAGAATGCGGAGTCGATGCTCAACCACCACTTGGCGGGTCTATTTGGGCTTGGCTCTTTGGGTTGGGCGGGGCACCAAATCCATGTGTCGTTGCCAATCAACGAACTGTTGGATCGCGGCGTTCCTGCCGACAAGATTCCTCTGCCTCACGAGTTCATTTTGAACTCTCAACTGATGGCAGACATCTATCCCAGCTTCTCGAAGGGGTTGGTGCCGTTCTTTACCCTCAACTGGGGCGAGTACGCCGATTTCCTCACCTTTAAAGGGGGGCTAAATCCGGTGACAGGCGGCTTGTGGTTAACAGATACAGCGCATCACCACCTAGCGATCGCAGTGCTGTTCATCATTGCCGGTCACATGTACCGCACCAACTGGGGCATCGGGCACAGCATCAAAGAAATGCATGAGGCTCACAAAGGTCCCTTCACGGGTGAGGGACACAAGGGCTTGTACGACGTTCTGACCACTTCTTGGCACGCTCAATTGGCAATCAACCTGGCAATGGTGGGTTCCTTGAGCATCATCGTGGCTCAGCACATGTATGCCATGCCGCCTTACCCCTACCTGGCAACTGACTACGCTACGCAGTTGTCGCTCTTTACTCACCACATGTGGTTGGGGGGCTTCTTCATCGTTGGCGGAGCGGCTCACGCTGCCATCTTCATGGTGCGCGACTACGATCCGGTTGTGAATCAAAACAACTTGCTCGATCGCGTCTTGCGTCACCGCGATGCCATCATCTCTCACTTAAACTGGGTCTGCATTTTCTTGGGCTTCCACAGCTTCGGTCTGTATGTCCACAACGACACCATGCGGGCGTTGGGTCGTCCCCAAGATATGTTCTCAGACACCGCTATTCAACTCCAGCCGGTATTTGCACAGTGGATTCAAAATATCCATACGCTGGCTCCTGGCTCTACGGCTCCCAACGCGCTCGGACCTGCTTCTGTGGCGTTTGGTGGCGATGTGGTCGCGGTGGGCGGCAAGGTGGCGATGATGCCGATTGTGTTGGGTACGGCGGACTTTATGGTTCACCATATCCACGCCTTCACGATTCATGTGACGGTGCTGATTTTGCTCAAGGGCGTGCTGTTTGCGCGTAGCTCTCGTCTGATTCCAGACAAGGCGAACTTGGGCTTCCGCTTCCCCTGTGACGGACCGGGTCGGGGTGGTACCTGTCAGGTGTCTGGCTGGGATCACGTTTTCCTCGGTTTGTTCTGGATGTACAACTCCCTCTCGATCGCGATTTTCCACTTTAGCTGGAAGATGCAGTCGGACGTGTGGGGAACGGTTGCCCCCGATGGCACAGTTACTCATGTCACCTACGGCAACTTTGCTCAAAGCGCCATCACTATCAATGGTTGGCTGCGTGACTTCCTGTGGGCACAAGCCTCTCAGGTGATTAACTCCTACGGTTCGGCACTGTCTGCTTACGGACTCTTGTTCTTGGGCGCTCACTTTGTCTGGGCATTCAGCTTGATGTTCTTGTTTAGCGGTCGGGGCTACTGGCAAGAGTTGATCGAATCCATTGTTTGGGCACACAATAAGCTCAAAGTTGCACCTGCAATTCAGCCGCGTGCGCTGAGCATTATTCAAGGACGGGCAGTGGGCGTTGCTCACTATCTGTTGGGAGGAATTGTCACAACGTGGGCATTCTTCCTTGCTCGATCACTGTCCATTGGATGAGCCGGGAGGAATTAAAAAACAGTTATGGCGACTAAATTTCCAAAATTTAGCCAAGACCTTGCTCAAGATCCTACAACTCGTCGGATTTGGTACGGCATTGCAACGGCACACGACTTTGAAAGCCACGATGGCATGACGGAAGAGAAGTTGCATCAAAAGATCTTTGCAACTCACTTTGGTCATCTGGCAATCATTTTCTTGTGGGCATCGGGCAGTCTGTTCCACGTAGCTTGGCAAGGCAACTTTCCACAGTGGAGTAAAGATCCACTGAATGTGCGACCGATCGCACACGCAATTTGGGATCCTCAGTTTGGTAAGCCTGCGGTCGATGCGTTTACGCAAGGCGGCGCTAACTATCCTGTAGATATTTCCTACTCTGGTCTGTATCACTGGTGGTATACGATCGGCATGAGAACCAATGGTGATCTGTACCAAGGTTCGATCTTCTTGCTGATCTTGTCTGCGATTTTCCTATTCGCAGGCTGGCTGCACCTCCAGCCCAAGTTCCGTCCGAGCTTGGCTTGGTTCAAGAACGCAGAGTCTCGCCTCAATCACCACTTGGCTGGTTTGTTTGGCGTTAGCTCGTTGGCTTGGACGGGTCACTTGGTTCATGTGGCAATCCCTGAATCTCGTGGGCAGCACGTCGGTTGGGGGAACTTCTTGTCTACGCTGCCTCACCCCGCCGGCTTGCAGCCGTTCTTTACGGGAAACTGGGGAGTGTATGCTCAGAACCCAGATACTGCAAACCATGTTTTTGGTACGGCTCAAGGGTCAGGTACGGCAATTTTGACCTTTCTGGGTGGGTTTAATCCGCAAACCGAATCACTTTGGTTGACGGATATGGCACACCACCATCTGGCGATCGCAGTGATCTTTATCATTGCCGGTCACATGTACAAGACCAATTTCGGCATTGGTCACAGCATTAAGGACATCCTCAATGCTCACAAACCCCCGGCTGGCGGGCTAGGCGAAGGTCACAAGGGTCTCTATGACACTGTGAACAACTCCCTGCACTTCCAGTTAGGCTTGGCACTGGCTGCTTTGGGCGTGATCACCTCGTTGGTGGCACAGCACATGTACGCCATGCCTCCCTACGCTTTCATGGCGAAGGACTTCACCACTCAAGCGGCGCTCTACACCCATCACCAGTACATTGCTGGGTTCCTCATGGTCGGCGCATTTGCCCACGGAGCCATCTTCTGGGTACGTGACTACGATCCGGATCAGAACCGAAACAACGTGTTGGCTCGGATGCTGGAGCACAAAGAAGCGATCATTTCGCACTTGAGTTGGGTTTCGCTGTTCTTGGGCTTCCACACTCTCGGTCTGTACGTTCACAATGACGTCGTGGTTGCTTTCGGGACTCCCGAAAAGCAAATCCTGATCGAGCCGGTGTTTGCTCAATGGATTCAGGCGGCTCACGGTAAGGCGCTGTATGGTTTCAATGCGTTACTGTCGAATCCTGACAGTTTGGCGACGACGGCTTGGCCTAACCATGGTGATGTTTGGTTGCCCGGTTGGCTAGAGGCGATTAATAACGGAACCAACTCCTTGTTCCTGACGATCGGACCTGGCGATTTCTTGGTTCACCATGCGATCGCGCTGGGGCTGCACACCACCACCCTAATTTTGGTCAAAGGTGCGTTGGATGCGCGGGGTTCTAAGCTGATGCCGGATAAGAAAGACTTCGGATATGCCTTCCCGTGTGATGGTCCGGGTCGTGGCGGTACGTGCGACATCTCCGCATGGGACTCCTTCTATCTGGCTATGTTCTGGATGCTGAACACGATTGGCTGGGTTACGTTTTACTGGCACTGGAAGCACTTGGCGATCTGGTCTGGCAACGTCGCTCAATTCAACGAAAGCTCTACCTACTTGATGGGTTGGCTGCGAGACTATCTCTGGCAGTATTCGGCACCGTTGATCAACGGGTACAACCCCTACGGCATGAATAACCTGGCGGTTTGGGCTTGGATGTTCCTCTTTGGGCACCTGGTCTGGGCAACGGGCTTTATGTTCTTGATCTCCTGGAGAGGCTATTGGCAAGAGTTGATCGAAACCCTGGTTTGGGCGCACGAGCGGACTCCTCTAGCGAACCTGATTCGCTGGAAGGACAAGCCCGTTGCTATGTCGATCGTTCAAGGTCGTTTGGTTGGTCTGGCTCACTTTACGGTGGGGTATGTCTTAACCTATGCTGCCTTCCTGATTGCGGCTACAGCAGGTAAGTTCGGTTAGTTCTGAAGTTAGCTGATGCTGTAGATTAAAAAATCCCCTGCCTTCATGGTGGGGGATTTTTGATCGGAAGTGCTTTGATCGGAAGTGCGATCGCTGAATAGATCACTGCATTGCTAGAAAGACCTGAGGCACGATACCCCTATCCCAAGGCTACACGCTGAGCATAAATGCCAGGAGCGTAAGCTTCAATCACTTTGCCCGTACGAGAGCACATAATCATCAAATAATCGCAGCTATGGCACTGAGTGCGCGTCAGTTCGCCGACCGGAACATGAATTCGCTCGGCATAGTTGCCACAGTTAGGGCACCGAACCGTTTGAACCGTTTTCATCTTAATCTTCCTTAATGTTTAACTAATGTTGATCGATAAAAGAGATATACCTGAAATCCCAAATATTAATGTTTAGAAAATTGGTATCTAAACATACCAAAATCTAAAATTTCTACTTACAGAAGCCATCCATCTATTATTGCCAGAGTTTCTGTAGAACGAGCAAAAAGTTCACGTTTATTTTAAATTCCTCAAAACGGGGGATCACCTACCTTCAGGGTGATCCCCGCTATGGCACTCTAGCTCAAGACCCAAGATTAAGACAAAAGCGATCGCTGGATCTGCTGCGATCGCAGCCGCAAAATTGGCTCAGGCTCTCGCACATTAGCCACCAAAATGATCGTAAGAACGCCTATAAAATTGCTCAATATTGCCTTTTGTGGCTCACTAAAGAATTGCCCAGATGTTAACAAATTGACCAATTTAGACGAGAAATATGAGAAGAATTAAGCGCTACACCTTCTTTATGAGGATTGACAAGCATCAGCAGCAGGCGCTTGAGTTTCTACCACAACAGTGTTAACGCCTGACACTCGAATTAATTGACTCACCACTAACTTGGCGCGATCGTTGGCTTTCTCCAAAACTCCCTCTGCACAAGCCGCCGTCTGAATCTTTTTTAGGGCTTCCGCTTGGGCAAGGCGCTGTAGTTCTGGAGCCGTATCAGGTCCCAACCCTAGAAACCCACGGTTGTAGTCATATACACCAGACTTAGCAACATCAATCTTCTGATCAAGCAAACGCGGCGGCGGCAAGCGCAAGCGTAGTGTATCTCCGGTGACATTGACATTCTCAGGCGTCAGCGCGCTCAGATCGACCCCTGCCCGAATTTCGCCCCGAGCAATGTAAAGCAGCTTCGTCGTTCCCACAACAAACCCTGCGATCGCGGCGTCTTGCTGGGCGGGCACAACCGCCTCCATCGTGTAAATCGCAGTGGTCAACTCACTGGCTTCTCGAACCTGCTGAATCACCACCGAACGAGTGTCAACCTTTGGCGCAGGCGGTTGCTGCTGAAACAGCGAAGTAAAGCGATCAAAAATAGTGCTCCCAGAGCGCCCGATCTGGACTAACGAGACCACGCCCACCATCGCTAAGCTAAAAACCAGCAGACCGCTCAGATTTTTAAACACCGGAGGGGTGTCTCGATTCAGACCTTTTTTACCGCGCATGTGCCTCACCTCAACGCCTCGTCCCTTAGTTAAGCAGAAAAAAGCATGTCTATGGGAAGAATTTTGTCCTTGTCCATCCTAGCCAAAGCAGTTTCAAACCGTAGTTTCAGACCGCCAGCAGCAGGATGATTTACCAGGTTCGTTACAAATCCCTTGTACTTTAGGTCAGGTACTCTACAATTTGGTATGCAATTTTGATTGTTCAAACCCAAGTAAGCCATGACTAGACCTCTCCAGAACGCAACAATCGTCATGATGGCTGGAGCCGTCACAACGCCCGAAAAATCTAGTCAAACCACTCGGCAAACTTATCCCAACTACAAAGTCATTGTGTTAAATGACGAGTTCAACACCTTTGAACACGTCGCCGAGTGTCTGATGAAATATATTCCAAACATGAACGGCGATCGCGCGTGGAAACTCACCAACCAAATCCACTTTGATGGACAAGCGATCGTCTGGACGGGCCCACTCGAACAAGCGGAACTTTACCACATGCAGCTTGGCATGGAGGGGCTAACCCTTGCCCCCCTAGAAGCAGGTTAATTTAGGAGACATCCTCTCATGGGGCGAGAAGACAGAAACAAGCATCACGGGCGGCTCGTGTGGAACCATTCGACCCACATTCCGGGGCTGATTCCCATTTTAAGGCGGCTCACCGAATGTCCAGGCATTGTCACCATTACGCCAGGAGTCATTGGCTCTGCCCGTGCTCACTCGCCCCAGTTAAAGATAAAAATCTCTGTGCCAATTCGCGGCGGCTATAAAGCGATCGCGCGTCAAGGAAAGACTGTTCAAGAAGTCTTCGTTCTCACAACCCTTGATCAAGGTCAGCTTGAGGAAGCAATCCTCCGCAGCTTGCCATAAAACCGATTGCTTAACTTCTCAACTCCACATCAAAAAACGATTACTCCGTTTGCCGTTGAGATGCTGAAATCGTGTGCATTGGCAAGCTCAGCGCACACGAAAACGTCAGTAAGTAGGAGAGCACTGCCGTCCACTTTAGGCTGAGTGTAAAGACCAGCCAATCGGGAGAAATCCACTTCTGAGCGCTCACCGCAACGAGATGCACAATCCAGTAGGCAAAACTCAGCGCAAATAGGGTTTGATCCGCCGCATCGGCATCGTTTTTTGATTTGCGGTTCCCTACAAGGTATAGACCAAGTACACTTGCAAAAAAGGAAACAAGCTTTAAATATTCGTGCCAAACAGGATGAGACATGAGCGTTTTAAATAAGACATTTTGGACTGAGGTTCAGTCTAAAGGATGACGCTGAAGATCCTCTAGAAAGTCTTACAAATAGCAATATTTGACTGAATTAATTTACAAAACTAAAGATAGATTTCAGCCCAATTAGTTCGATGGATTTGCCGCTGATTTATCACCCTGACTATGTTGTGCCTTGGTCATTAGATCATCGCTTTCCAATGTCAAAATTTAAAAAACTTTACGAATTGCTGTTGGCAGATGATGTTGCAACAGCGTCTCAATTTCATCAGCCAATGCGATCGCTCGGAGCCTCGTGGAGCGAATCGACACGAAAGTGGATCGAACTCATTCATACTCCGAAATACGTCAAAAATTATTGTCAAGGCACGCTAGATCCAAAGGCTCAACGGCGCATTGGGCTGCCATGGAGTTTAGCCTTGGTCAATCGAACCTGCGTTGCAGTAGGGGGAACCGTGCTGACCGCTAAATTGGCATTAGAGTGCGGGTTAGCGTGCAACACCGCAGGCGGAACCCATCATGCGTTTCCCAGTTATGGCTCGGGGTTTTGTATTTTTAATGACCTTGCGATCGCACCTCGTGTCTTGCAAACCCTCGGACTTGCCCAAACGATTCTGATCGTCGATCTCGATGTCCATCAAGGGGACGGAACCGCTTTTATTTTTCAAGACGATCCGAGCGTTTTCACCTTCTCGATGCACTGCGAGATCAACTTTCCAGGCACCAAGCAAATGAGCGATCTAGATGTGCCTCTGCAAGAAGGCATGGAAGACGACGAATATTTGCAAACCTTGGCAGCCTACCTGCCCGACTTGCTGTCTCAGATCAAGCCAGATCTCGTGCTTTACGATGCCGGCGTTGATCCGCACATGTGCGATCGCTTGGGCAAACTCGCGCTCACCGATTCGGGCTTATTTCGCCGAGACATGCAGGTACTGACCACCTGTCTTTCTCAAGGCTATCCGGTTGCCTGCGTGATCGGCGGTGGCTACGCCGATGACATGGATGCGCTGGTTTACCGCCATTCCCTCGTGCATCGCGCTGCCAGCGAGGTCTATCGCCAATACCGTTTATGAAGACCCCTTCGCCTTCTCCCTTCAGCACGTAGTCAGCAGTCAACTGTAGCTCTCGAAACGCTGGAGAACGGCTCATGGGCTAACTCACGGTGGCAGGTGACTCAAATTTATAGCCCACGCCCCGCACCGTTTGAATCAGTGCCGGCTGGCTCGTATCGATTTCAATCTTTTTGCGAATTTGCCCGATGTGAACATCTACCACGCGCTGATCGCCCACATACTCATAATCCCAAACTTCTTGAATGAGTTCAGCCCGTCGCCAGACCCGACCTGGATGGCTTGCTAAGAAATGTAACAGATCAAACTCTAGAGCCGTAAGCGGCACAATGTCGTCATTGAGCTTAACTTCGCGACGAACCGGATCAATCACCAATTTATCAAACACTAAACATTGCTGCTCGGCCGTTGTCACCACGCGCTGGCGTTTGAGAATTGCACCAACCCGCCCGCCCAGTTCACCCAAGCTAAACGGCTTTGTAATGTAATCGTCTGCCCCTTGAGCAAAGCCCCGAAGCTTATCTGCTTCATCCGTTCGGCTAGTCAGCATCAGCACAAACACATTCGTGCGACTCTGCATCTCTTGACACAGACTATACCCATTGGCATCGGGCAAATTCACATCCAAAATGACGAGATCAGGATTGAACTGCTCAAACATTGCCATTGCCGTTTTGCCATCTTCGGCAGATTCCATTTGGTAACTCTGCTTAGAGAGGAAACGGTGAATCAGATTCCGGATAGCCGGATCATCGTCTACTACAAGTATTTTGGCTGGAGCCATGACCATAACTTTAGTGCTGCGATCGTGAATTGAGAAGAACAGTTAAGACTTGCGGAGCTTCGGGTATCTAGGTCTACCATCTGTACTACAGAGGATATTCTGTATTACAGGGAAGATTAGGGAGCATCAGCATTAGTATGCCTTAGCTTTTGATGAAAATATCGCGTTTTGCCGGGCTTTCCCAAAAAGCTGGCAAACCGGGCTTGAAATGCGAGAGAATAAACAATCTCGTCTAAGACACTCAAATCTTTCTAAAGTCTAAGGTTCATAGTCTAAACTCTAAGTGTGACGACTTGTGTAATCACCTACTAAGGCGAACGTTACCTTCAGGAAAAAGTGGAGTAACAGCGAATGAGCGATAGTCCCTACGAAAAACTTGGTGTTCCCGAAGGCTCTTCGTTTGAAGAAATTCAAGCCGCCCGGACTCGGCTAGTGGCAGACTTAGCCGGAGATCAGCGCAAGATTTCCGAGGTTGAGGCTGCCTACGATGCAGTCTTGATGGATCGCTTGCGACTCCGCCAAGAAGGCAAGATCAAAGTTCCAGAAGGCATTCGATTTCCAGAAAAGTTGGCTCCGGCAGCGGCTCCGCAAACGCCTGCACCTGCCAAGTCGTCCCGATGGCTCCAGCAGTGGATCGACACGCCCAGTTCAGCCGATATTGCCTTGCCAGGGGGCATTTTAGCAGCGACGGGGGCAGCCGTTTATTTTTACCCGGTTGATTCTGTGTTACAAGTGGCGATGGCGATCGCGACTGGCTCGACGCTCTACCTGCTCTACCGAAAAGAGCAAAAGCTAGGGCGCGCGGTGTTGCTGGGGATTGGCGGCTTGGTGCTGGGGTTTGCGATCGGGGGTCTGCTCTACGGTCTAATTCTCCCCTATGTGCCCGGTCTACCGCGAGATGATGTCTTCATTAGCATAGTGACGTTTCTCATTTTGTGGCTGGTTAGCAGCTTCACAAAATAGCCTTTTAGCAGCGTTTACCTCACCGGCGAGAATGACGATGACGGCAGGGACTTTTCAGCGCGATAGCTTAGATTGGCAGTTGCAAAAGGTGTGGTGGCGCATCGGCGAATGGATTGAACTGCATTCTCCCAAGTTTGATATGCCGACTGTGCCAGATGTGCCTCAATGGGATTTTCCGAGGCAAGTGTTTCGGGTCGCGTTTTGGCTAATTGTTGCCCTGTTGCTCTTGTGGCTCGGTTGGCAACTGTATCGATGGCTCAGTCCCTATCTCGATCCAAAAAATCCGAAGGGTGCTCAACGGCTTTACCCCAGAGCCGACTCTACCGCCCAAGACCGCCCGATCGCGCTATGGCTCGCAGAGGTGCAGCGGTTTCAGACCCAGGGAAATTATCGGGAAGCGTGCCGCGCGCTCTACATGGCAATGCTTCAACGGCTTAATGACGGGAAACTCGTGCCTCATCAGGCGAGCCGCACCGATCGAGAGTATTGGCAGTTGGTGCAACGGTTGCCGCGATCGCACGCCTACCAAACGCTGCTTAGAACTCACGAGCAGTTGTGCTTTGGCAATGCTGCCATTTCAGTCGAAACCTTTAATCAGTGTCAGCAGGCTTATGGTGACCTTGAACGCAGCCCTCAAACCAGCGATTTAGGTTGATGGATTTGAGTTAACACATTCAGGCTAGTGGATCTCAGTTAGTAGAGCAGGTGAAGCGTGCTAAAGCCCCGTGATCGGAGAATTTGGGTAGGAGTGGTTGCGATCGCGGCACTCGTCCTATTAACGCTATTGATAGCTCCCAGGAGCAATCGCCAAGCCAGCGGGTCTACCTTTAGCCGTGCGCCCGATGGCTATGGCGCATGGTATGCCTACATGGAGCGTCAAGGCACGCCTGTGCAACGCTGGAAAAAGCCCTCTGCCGACTTTACCCGTTCTCGCAACGATGCAAAAACAACTTTTTTGCAGGTCAATACTCCCGCTCTGCCTTCCAGGTTGGCGCAGACAGAGCGAGAGTGGGTGCAGCGCGGAAACACCTTAATTGTCCTAGGAGCAGGCAACCCATCGGCAACAGCCGCCTCGTTTACAACCCTCCATGAGGGCATCAGGATTGACACCGGGCGACGGCAACAGTTGACCGATTCCTCCTCCCTAACCAATCAACCCGCCGCGATCGCAGGGACTGACAACCCCGGCTTTTTCACCCCAGAGCCAGTGCTAAGCGATCGCTATGGGGCGATCGTGTGGGAAGAGAGCATCGGCAAAGGGCGCGTCATCTATTCGATCACCCCCTTTCTAGCAGCTAATGCCTACCAAGATGAGCCGGGAAATTTTGCGTTTTTAGAAAAACTCGTCACCCAAAATAGCCAGTCAGTCTGGGTCGATGAATATCTGCACGGGTATAAAGAGCCAGAGGTTGCCAACCGCGAAGATGCTCAAGATTGGGTCAGTTATTTGCTGAAAACGCCGTTGCTGCCTTTTGCGGTACAAGCGATCGTGCTGCTGCTGGTGCTGATTTGGGCTAGCAATCGTCGCTTTGGGCAACCCGTTCCTCTAGCCGAAGTGGCGAAAACCAATAGCGGGGCATACATCGAAGCGTTAGCAGGAGTGCTCTATCACGCCAATCGCAGTGAATTTGTCACAACTGTGGTGGGGCGCGAAGAGCAGCGTCAGATTCAGCGATCGCTGGGGTTGGGAGATTCATTCACTCGCCTAGAGGATATTGCTGCCCTGAAGTCGGCTTGGGTAGAGCAGACAGGGCGCTCTGCGGAAGAGTTGGAGCAAATTTTGCCCCAGGGTCAGCATTTTAGTAAGCAAGGGCTGTTGACATGGCTCAACCGGATTCAGGAGGTACGAAGCCATTTGCCGCGATGAGTATCGGCTCTCAAACTCCAAAGTTTTGCGACTGAGGTTCCCCAGCTTTAGAAACTATCGCCTAGACTCAGAGATGGCGATGTCGAGTAGAGTCGGGGATGTATACCTACGCATTTTTCAAAACACCTAAAACAGACTGGCAATTTGAGCAAGATGGAATTGCAGGGCAGGTTCAAGTCGTTAGAACCTTAGCTCTCTCGGCACTAGTAGAACCAAACGTAGATTTAGATGAGATTCAGCAAAATGATCATCGCTTGGTTCAGGCGGTCTTGACCCACGATCGCATCATTTGCGATCTGTTTTGGGCAACCACCATTCTGCCCTTGCGGTTTGGCACATGCTTTGTTTCGCCGGAAAATCTGCTCCAACATCTGGAGGCAAACCAAGACAAATATCTGGCAAAGCTCAACCAGTTTGAAGGAAAGGCAGAGTATCGCCTGAAACTGGTGCCCAGCGATGATGCTCAGCCAGAGTTGGATTCAGCTTTGAAAGGAAAAGACTATTTTCTGGCAAAGAAGCAGCGCTATCAGCAGCAATTACACCAGCAAACGCAGCAGCAGCAAGAACTGAGGACGCTATTAGACGCGATCGCACAATCTTACCCAAATCATTTGCTCAAGAAGACTGGCTCTGAGGACGAGAAGATTTATTTGCTGGTTAACCGGGAAGCAGAAGACACCCTTTACACACGGCTAGAACTGTGGCAAAGCCTTTGCCCTACCTGGGAGCTAACCCTAGGTGACGCTTTGCCGCCGTACCATTTTGTCTAACGTTTAGAAGCAGCGATCAAGAAACTAACCACCAAAAGCCCCGCGATCGCAACCCAAACGATGTTTCGCCGTACCCAAACTTGCGGCGATGGCTTCGAGTCACGGGAGGTTGGGGTGCTCACGGTTGCAACCAGGCGAGTATCGCGGTACAGGGTGCATTCCCACGCATCAGGGCGCTGAGGATAGTTGCACGTATCATCGGCATCATAGAGGCAGGTTCTGCACAGTGGCTCTTTCCCGGTAGCGCGATAGAGCGGAATGCCAGCGTGACCGTGGGCTTTCAACTCGGTGCGGCAGTGGGGGCATACGATCGCATCGCGCTTTTTAAGGGGTTGATGACATTTTGGACAAGACAACATAACAAGTAATCAGGGTGACGTGAATAACGCTTTTTCCAGCCGTTGCCAACTAGTGATTGCCAACTAGTGATTGCCAAACTTACGGACGTGATACTCGCCTTCTTCAACAAAGGGAAACGCCTGTCCCATGGCTTCGGTAAACTGGCGATCGCTCTCTCGCAGTACCTCAGCCGGAATCGATTTCCAGGCTTCTTTGGTTTGCCAATAGATCACCATAATCAGTTCGGTGTCGTCGTTTGGGTTAAACCAGATTTCTTTACCAACATAGCCCGGATACTTCGACAGAGCCGTTGTCCAGATCTCGGCATCTTTTTGAATATAGGTTTCGCGGAGGGAAATCGGAACCCTGACCTTTAGCCATTCAATCACCATAGTATTGAGCATGCGTTTGCCGACTTCTTTATTGTTACGCAGCAGCGTAGTGTTATGCAGCAACCTTGGTGATACTGTTGTGGTTGTAGTTAGGGTTGTACAATCAAGTTCTAACGTTCAGTGATCTCGTCAACTTATCTTAGTTTCGTAGCTAAGATAACATTCTGTCTTTGGAGGAATGACAGGTGCGATCGCATCTTTAAATTTAATATCGTGATTTAATGTCGTGAATTGTGAATATCGTCATAACCGCGATGATCATCTTTCAGCACCCCCTGTTGACATGGGTTTAGCAAAGCAATGGCGCACAGAACTGAGCGATCTGCTGCGAGGAGCATCAGGCGGATTCCTATTTGGCATTCCGTTGCTTTACACAATGGAAGTTTGGTGGATTGGCTCATATATCGGTCCGATCAGAATGCTGTTGGCTCTAGTGTTGATGTTTGGATTCATCTTTTTTCTCAATCAAACGGCAGGGTTTCGTCGCACCAGCGATTCTCGAACGGCGAGTGCCCTGATAGACAGCGTAGAAGCGATCGCCATTGGTATTGTTTGTACTGGATTAGTTTTAGCATTGCTGCAAGAAATTACGCTGCAAACTCCGCTCCATGAAGTATTGGGCAAACTCATTTATGAAGGGGTGCCATTTTCGTTAGGGGTAGCTTTGGCGAATCAATTTCTCAAAGGTGATGAAGACCCGGTTGAAGAAACAGTGCCTCCAGTTTCTAAATCTCAATCCCTCAATGCTACGCTTTCCGACATCAGCGCCACGCTCATTGGGGCAACAATTATCGCTTTTAACATCGCCCCTACCGATGAAATCCCCATGTTAGCCTCAGCCGCCTCGGCAGGTTGGTTGCTCCTGATCATGGCAGCCTCATTACTGATTTCTTACTGCATTGTGTTTGCGTCAGGGTTCACAAATTATCAACAGCGACGACAGCAGAAAGGCATTTTTCAGCGTCCGCTCAGTGAAACGATCGCGTCCTATTTGGTATCTCTGATTGCGGCGATGGTGATGCTATTTTTCTTTCAAAAGCTAGAGTTTGGCGACCCGTGGCAGGTGTGGCTGAGCTACACGATTTTGCTAGGGTTACCGGCGGCGGTCGGCGGCTCTGCTGGGCGGCTCGCGATATGACTTCATCTCCCCAATCACCCCAGGGCAAAAGCTCTGATAAACCGCAGCGCACCGTTGCAGAGTGGACAACCTTCGGCATTGCCTCCGGAATTTTGGGCGCGATCGCGGGTCTTGTAATCTACGCTTGGGCAACTGAGGACGCTCGCCCCCCTGTCGTAGAGGTTCAGCCCTCTCCAGAAATTCGGGAAGCCAAGGGGAAGTTTTACGTTCCGTTTACGGTTTCTAACACGGGCGGCGAAACGGTTGAATCGGTTCAGGTGATCGCTGAGTTGCGGGTGAACGGGCAGATCGAAGAGTCGGGTGATCAGCACATTGATTTTCTATCCGATGGGGAAACTCAAGAAGGTGCATTTATTTTTCGCCGCGATCCCCGCCAAGGCAACCTGACGGTTCGGGTTGCGAGTTACAAATTGCCCTAGTGGTCTGTCAAGATTGAAATGATGGACTGGGAATCGATGAGTGGATGAGTGGATGAGTGGATGGGTAACATCTCCCTCCACCCTCTCACCCCTCCGCCCTCTTACCCCCTCTCCCCCTCACCTCCTAGTCCCAAACGAGTTGAAATTGATCACTAATCAAGTAACCACAATCATTTTGGCAGGCGGACAAAGCTCCCGCATGGGTCGAGACAAGGCGCTTATCGAGATCGACGGCGTTCCCCTGTTGCGGCGGGTTTGCGAGGCAGCATTGTTGTGCAGTGATGAGATTTACGTCGTCACCTCCAGAGTTGAAGCGTATCGATCGCGGGTGCCATCTGAGGCACAATTTATTGCTGAAATCGAGCCGCGAGGTCCTGCGATCGCAGTTGCTCAAGCCTTACCTCACGTCTCTACCCCGTGGATTTTGCTCTTAGCCTGCGACCTCCCTCGATTAGATGGCACCCAACTTCAACCTTGGGCAGCCTCGCTAGATGGCGTGCCAGACGCTGCCGTTGCCCTGCTTCCCAAACACGAGAAAGGATGGCAACCTTTGTGCGGGTTCTACCGAACCAATCGTTTATCAGCCTTAGAACAGTTCATTGAGCAAGGCGGGCGCTCGTTTCAACGGTGGTTATCCACTCAGGTGATTCAAGAACTACCCTGTGAACCGAGGATTTTGTTTAACTGCAATACACCCGATGAGCTAAAATCCGTCCTCCAAACTCCAGGCTAAAATTCGGCTACCAACCCGGCTCATCAGGCTTTCTTTCCCTAGCATTAGGTAATCTTGCCACAGATCGATAAACTCTAAAGAAGAGTCTAGAGGGGATACCTGTGCCGAAGTTTCTGCTCGTAACAGATTTAGACAATACTTTAGTTGGAGATGACGTTGCCTTAGATCACCTCAACCAGTGGCTCACCGACCAGCGCAACACCCAAGGAGCCAAGGTCGTTTATTCAACCGGGCGATCGCTGACGTTGTATCAACAACTGCAAGCAGAAGCAGGACTGATTGACCCAGACGTGCTGATTGCCTCGGTCGGCACTGAGATTTATCGCACCGGGCAAGCAACGCCCGACTCTGGCTGGTCAGAAACCCTGACTCCGGGATGGAATCGAGATCAGGTGTTTGCAGTCACCGCGCATTTTTCGGATTTAGTGTTGCAGGCAGAAACAGAGCAGTCTCCCTTCAAAGTTAGTTTTCTACTCGCTCAAGACGTAGCGGTAGACGTTCTCTCTGAGTTAGAGTCAGCGTTAGAGCAACGCGGTGTGGATGGGCAACTGATTTATAGCAGTGGCAAAGATTTAGATATTTTGCCACGCCATGCCAACAAAGGCAGCGCCATGACCTTTATTCGGCAACAGTTACGCTTTGCGGCGGGGGAGACGATCGTCTGCGGCGATTCGGGAAATGATATTGCCCTGTTTGCGGGAGGAGAGGAATGCGGCATCATCGTTGGTAATGCCCAACCCGAACTGTTGCAATGGCATCGCCACCATCCCAACCCGCAACGCTATTTAGCCACTGCCCATTGTGCGGCTGGCATTCTTGAAGGCTTGAAATATTTTGGCTTTCGCTAGACTCTCATGGCTTGCTTTTAGGATTGGTGATCTTAAATGATTGGTTATCTCAAGGGTACGATCGCAGTCATTCAAAAAATTAGCAGTTCTCGTGTGGTGCTGACTCTAGAGGTGAACAATATCGGCTACGACATCCAAATTGTGCCGCGTTTGACGCAAGACTTGCCAGAGATAGGCGAAGCTGCCCAAATTTTTACCCATCTTAATGTGCGAGAGGATCAAGTTACCCTGTTTGGCTTTGGTTCCTCGGCAGAGCGAGACTTGTTTCGGCAGTTGGTGAGTGTGAGCGGAATTGGGCCGCAGCTAGCAGTGGCGTTGCTAGACACGCTGGGATTGCAAGATCTCGTTCAAGCGATCGTATCTGGCAATACGCGGTTGCTCTCTCGCACACCAGGAGTAGGAGCAAAAACCGCAGAGCGCATTGCACTGGAACTGAAAACGAAACTTTTGGAGTGGCGATCGCAGGCAAATCTAGTGATTGCTCCAGGGGCAGGCCCTGCCTCAAAGGTGCAAGAAGACGTAGAAATGACGCTCTTAGCCCTAGGCTATACCGATCGCGAAATTACCCAAGCGCTGCAATCAGTGGGACAAAGCTCTACGTTGTCAAAATCTGATGATGCTGAGGCATGGATTCGACAAGCGATCGCATGGCTGAGTCAGTGAGTCCGGAAACCGCTAAGACTTAGCTCATAAGACTTAGCTCATTGTTATTTACACCAGTTCGTCGGTTGGGTAAAACTGATGGGCATTGCTGGATAAGGGTATGAATCAGTTAACTTTAAAACTTTGCCTTGGCAACAAACCTTAAATTACCTAAAGGGTGTTTTGCACTTTTGTTAGACTAAGGGTATGCGTAGAAAGTAGATACTCTCTAGGGTGTGAGCGATGTCGAGAAAACGTGAAACCGATAATGTTCAGATGACCTCTACAAATTCCTGATAGAACTGACTCGCTCAAGCCGTTCAGCTAACCAAACTTTAACAATTGACTTGGCTGGCTCAGGGGTATCTGCGAGAGATTGACTTGCGCGATGGTCTGAGCGTGCGGATTGATAATTTTCAGATGCGCGATCGCACTTTGAGGAATGTTCAGCGATAGCAGAAACTCGATCGCGGTTGGAAGATCATCCGCAGTTGCCCTAAGCGTGTTCAGCAAACCAAGCTTCCAGATCCGCGATCGTAGAGAAATCTAACAATGCTTCACTCAGTAATTCGAGTTGGTCAAAGGATAATGCCAGAACGCGATCTCGAAGAGATACCCGCGAGGGGTCGCGCCTCGATTCATCCAATTCGCCCACCTTTTTCGTGAGTAAGCGTAGGATCAGAGACCGTCCTTCTTCCCGTCCTTCTTCTCGTCCTTCTTCCTTTGCCTCCCGAATCGCGCGTGGCTCTTGAGTAAAATCTAGTCCTAGCATGGCTCGAATCTCCCGACGACTTAAGTTAGTAAACTTATAGACCATTATAGAGGTCACAATATCGATGAGGTTTGTTCTTTCTTGATCCGTGAGTTCCTCTTGCTCCGTTCTCGCCAACAAAGACCGCGCTAACTCCGGAGCTTCCTCCTCTTCTACGATTGTCAATACAGTCGCCGCAACGGTTACAGGTAACACTTCCACATCGCCCAATTCATCCAGGTAGATCCGATGAACTTGTTCTCCATTCAACAGAGAGCGATGCGGATAGACTTTGCTTTGCTCAATGCTCCGGGACGGATAAATTACCACCGCTTGCCAATCCGAAAACCGCTCACTATTGCGGTAAAAATACAGCAACGATTCGCCAAATAGCCGCTCATAAAGCTTTTCGTCCTTTTGCATCTGCACTTCACAGAAATAGACCGTTCCCGGCTCTGACTTTGGCGGCAGAAACACGCCATCAATCTCAAATTTGGGTTCCTTCACCCCTACCGAATCAAAGCGATAGTCATCGGCATTACTCGGTCGAGATCCAAGCAAATCAAACAGCAATTGGGGAGATCGTTGGAACATCTGATAAAAAATTGGATCACGCCGCATATCACTCGCACTCAACACATCTGAGCGAGTGTACTACAAACACAAAGAGACTCACAAATGTTCTAACAACGCCATCATTGTGAGATCTCTGAACTTTAGCGATCGCACTTCAGAAACTTGACGAGCAGCGATCGTGCTTGTAGTAATATCTGGTTTCTCTCAGCGCAGTGCGACCCTTGCGGTATCTGCAAAGCAGCGCGCATTGAACTATCCAAATCGCTTAACCTTTTTGCAAATTGACGGAAGATCAGCGATCGCACTTAAAAGGTAATCCACGATAACAAGACAGCGATCACCTCATAGGTCAATGCAATAGGCTGGGAGAGGAGCAATGTTGTGCATTTAAAAATAGATCTGTGCCGTCAAGGTGCAGTTAAGTTTCGCCATCTGCTCTTGTCGAATCGCTCTCGACTCTTAAACTAAAGAGTAGATACTTTCTAGGGTGTAAGCGATGTCGAAAAAACGCGAAACCGATAGTGTTCAAGCGACTGCACAAGGCATCCGACGGGTGCGCGATCGCGTGCGCGACAGAATTTTACGGGAGCGGCAGCAACGCAGAGAGCAACACTTGGATCTGAGCTACACACGAGAGGAGTTGGCAGTGCAGGCGGGGATCAGCATTGATACCTTGAAGCGACTTTTGAGAGGGGTCAATGTGAGAAGGGACTCTGCTGAAGCAATCGCTCGATTTTTAGAATTACAACTTGCCGATCTGATTGAACCGAATGATCATCAGCGACCGTCAGACTCTTATGTAGAGCGTCCCCCCTTTGAAGCTCAATGCTATGACACCATTTTTTCGCAATCAAGCGCTTTAGTTCGGGTCAAAGCGCCCCATCGCATGGGCAAAACCTGGTTTGTTGAACACCTATTAAACCAAGGACAAGCGAAGTGCTATCAGTCAGTAACGTTGAGTTTTCGAGATGCCGATCGCGCTGTTTTCGCAGACTTGCAAACGTTCTTGAAGTGGTTCTGCATTAGTGTTGGGAACAGTTTAGAACGACCCAACCAATTAGAGGAAAAGTGGCAAGCTGACCTGGGGAATAATAGCAACTGCACAAATTATTTTGAAACTTGTCTATGGTCGGGGCTTGACACGCCTTTGGTGCTTGTTTTAGACGATGTAGATCTGGTTTTTGAACAGCACGACATTGCCGATGACTTTTGTAAATTACTTAGAAGTTGGTATGACAGGGCTAGACGGGTTCGCGGTAGCGCTTGGCGGAATCTGCGGCTCGTGATTGTCCACTCTACAGATATTTACGGCGCGCTTGATATTAATTACTCTCCGCTGGCGAATGTTGGAACTGTCTTTTCCTTGCGAACCTTTTATCTGAGGGAAGCGGCAGAATTAGTTCAGCGGTATGCAGTGGATTGGCAAGCGGATCAGATCAAACAGATGATGGAGTTAATTGGGGGGAATCCGTATCTGATTCATGAAGCACTTGATTACCTGAAACTGCATCCAGAAATGTCGCTAGAGCAGTTTTTGCACAGTGCAGCAACAGAAATTGGTCCTTATCATAACTACTTAGGGGAGCTTTTAAGCACACTTCAACAGAATTCAAATTTAGCAATGGCGTTCAAGAGCATTGTAAATTCGACGGTTCCAACCAGGGTTGAACCTGCTTTTGTGTTTCAGCTATACGGTATGGGATTGGTTGAGGTAGAGGAAAAGGGCGTCGTGCCATCTTGTGAATTATACCGCCGCTATTTTCGCGATCGTTTATGAGATCATCTCGTCTCATTAGATCATCTAGAGATGGTTTATCTAATACAGCCCCTTACTTCAATAGAGGAATGACCTATTACTCAACCTATCGCTACATTGTTGGTGGCACACTCTTTTCTGATGCTAGCAGCTATGTCACGCGCCAAGCAGATCATGATCTCTATGAAGCACTGACGGCTGGAAAGTTCTGCTATGTGCTAAATTCTCGGCAGACTGGAAAATCTAGCCTACGAGTGCAAATGGAAAGTCGATTAAGTGCGATCGGAACATCCTGCGGCGTACTCGATTTTTCAGTTCGTGATACTAAGAGTCAGCCAGAGCAGTGGTATGCCGATACCTTTGATGAACTCGTAACCCAGTTCGATTTGGGAGTCGATTTAAGCTGGTGGACTGAACGCAAAGCGCTTTCTCCAGTCAAACGATTGAGTAATTTTATTGAAGAGGTACTCTTAGCAACTGTACCGGAGAACATTGTGCTATTTGTTGACGAAATTGATAGTGTTCTCAGCCTACAGTTTCGAGTAGATGACTTTTTTGCCCTGATTCGAGCTTGTTACAACCGCCGCGCCGATTTTCCAGAGTATCGTCGCCTGACCTTCGCCCTGTTCGGAGTGGCGACCCCTTCAGATCTCATTCAAGATAAACAATTTACTCCTTTCAACATTGGTCACGCCATCCACCTTGCAGGGTTTCGGTTTGAGGAAGCCAAACCGTTAGCAAAGGGTTTGATCAACAGAGTGGGCGATCCTGAAGCTGTTTTGAGACAGGTTTTGGAGTGGACAAATGGACAACCTTTTCTGACCCAGCGGCTTTGTGCGTTGATCCAGATGAGTCAAGACTTCATTCCAGCAGGCAATGAAGCGGAGGCGGTTGAAAATCTTGTGCGATCGCACATCTTGCAAAACTGGGAATTTCGGGATGAAAAAGGTCATTTGAGCCATATTCGCGATCGCATTCTGGTCAACGATCAGCAAGCTTGTTTTCTGCTAGGGCTATACCAACAAATTTTACGTCAGCAAGAGATTGCTGCGGATCACAGCCCAGAACAAATGAAACTATGTCTCTCTGGGTTAGTGGTAGAACAACATCATCAATTAAGCATTTATAACCGGATTTATCGGGAGGTGTTTAACTCAGCTTGGGTGGCGGAGGAGCTAGTCAAGAAGCGTCGTCTCTATGGTGATGCGTTAGCAAATTGGTTTGCCTCTGGCTGCCAGGATGAGGCTTGGCTTTTGGATGAGACAGCATTCCAAGACGCCATGGAATGGGCAAAAGACAAACATCTCAGCAATGAAGACCAGCAATTTTTAACGACCAGCGCAAACAAGCTGAATCGACGAAAGATCAAGCGGTTAACTCAGCAACTAACCAGACGATTTATTTACGTTGTTCTGCTGATTATTCTAGTGCTCAGTCTTATGTTTGTTGGCAATCGATGGCAAGAAGCAAAACAACAAACTGAGCGCCTGCAAGCCGATCGACTTGTAAACCAAGCTCAGGTCGCTAGTAATCCGCGCATCAGTACGCTTCTGGCATTGGAAGCAATGCAACAATTTAAGCATCAGAACCGTTTCTCTGCCGATGCGGTACATGTTTTATATCATCGATTAGATGCTCTACCTCGTTTGCTCAACACTGTAGAACACCAAGATGATGTAGAAACGGTTGCCTTTAGCCGCACCGGGCAATATCTGGTCTCCACTAGCGTAGACGGTATGGCAAAAAGGGGGACTATCGCAGGGGGCAAGGTGAATGATTTCAAGAAAATTGGGAAAGCAAATGCGGTTGCTTTTAGCTTGGAGGATGAAGCTAACTTGATTGCGATCGCGCACGATAATACCCTTGAGATCCGCGATGCTAAAAGCTGGAAACTACTCAGACGCTTAGAGCTTTCGGCTTATATCACTGCGATCGCATTTAGTCCTGATAGCAAGCTTCTTGCGATCGCAACTGTTGATATGACTCATCTCAATCAACCCATTGAAGATCGGATCACTGCTCACATTTGGGAGGTCGCAACCGGCAAGCGCATCGCGTCTCTCAACCGAGGAAATAGCGTTACTTCTCTAGCCTTTAGCCCCGATGGAAGGCTAATTGTGACCGCCAGTGCTGATGGGACGGCTCACGTCTGGGAGACAGCTAGCGGAACCCCAGTTGGGCAGTTGATGGAGCATAAAGGCGCAATTCTTGATGTCGCCTTTAGTGCAGATGGAACGGTTGTCGCAACGGCTAGTTTAGATAAGACTGCCGCGATATGGGAGATAGGCAGCGATCGCCCACTCATAACCTTCCCCCATGAGCAAGCGGTAACGGCGGTATCACTGAGCCATAACAGCCGATGGATCGCTACTGCCAGTACAAATAAAATTGTGAGAGTTTGGGACATCGCGAGTGGCAAATCGATCGCTTACATTCCCCATCAGGACTTTGTTAGTGCTGTCGTCTTTAGCCCAAGTTTAGAAAACGAGACCCTGATTGCAACAGCAAGTTTGGATAATAAAGCCCGCTTGTGGAAAATTAGGGATAATGCAGCGGTGACTCGTCTAACCCACGATGGTGCTGTGACCGCTGTAGCGTTTAACTCCCAAGGCGATCGAATGGTCACTGCAAGTCTAGATCAATCCACACATCAATCCACACATCAATCCATAGTGCAACGTAGTTTGCAAGTTTGGCAAACAACAGATCCTCAGCAAAAGGCTTTCAGTCAGCGAACAAAGTTTAAAAGTGCTATACCTGCGATGAGCACAGCGCCCAACTCTGAAGCAACTGCGCTCAGCCCGGATGGGCAACTCAGCGCCTTATCGAGTTCTGCTCCGAGCCAAGCGAAAACAACCGTGCAGTTCTGGCAGACCAATAGCGGTCACTCTGCGCTTGTAGAAATCAGTCAGAACCGGAGTGTTAATCAGTTCACAACCTTTAGCCAGGATAACCAATTCTTTGCTACTGCGAGCGATGATAATATAGTACGGGTTTGGAAAGTCCCTCATAATCATCAGTTTACTTCTAGCCCCAAAGCCGCGATGACAGGGGATGATGATTCGGTTCGGCAGTTTCCTTCAGAGAGTTCGGTAGAAGCGATCGCGTTGAGTCCTGATGGCTCGCAACTCGTGGTAGCATCTGCAGATAACACAGCAACGTTATGGGATGTGGTAACCCAGCGACGTTTGGCAAACTGGAATCATGAAAGTAAAATCAATGCGGTGACGTTTAGTTTGCAGGGCAACTTGATTGCGACGGCGAGTGATGACAATAAAGCAAAAGTCTTTCAGAAAGATGGGAGTCAACAGTGTGCAGCACTACAACACGATGGGGGCGTGATTGCGATCGCATTTAGCCACAATGAACACTATTTAGCCACCGGTAGCTTAGACAGTAAGGGGCGTGTGTGGACTATCAAGCCGTGTCAGAACAAAACCCCTGCGGCATTGAGCCACGATGGTAAAGTCAATGCGATCGCATTTAGCTCGGACGACCAATTTGTGGCAACAGCAAGTGATGATAGAACAGCCAGAGTCTGGAAGAGATCGAGCAGTCAGGAAGTTGTCCGTCTAGACCATGCAAAACCTGTGAACGCGGTTACCTTTAAGCCACAAGACGATCAGAAAATTGCTACCGCCAGTTCAGATGCAACGGCAAAGGTGTGGACTTGGCAATTTGACGATTTGCAGCGTAATGCATGTAAACACATCGCTGAGAACCTCACCCAGAAAGAATGGAAGCGCTACCTCAGCAATGAAAACTATCGAGAGATTTGCCCTTGATTGATAGCAGTCTGCCGACGATCGTCAAAAAGACAGTCCTCATTTGGTCTACTATCGCTCATCTTGAGTAAAATCCGAGTCTCTCTAGCAGCGTCTTGCATTTTCTTTTCGATCTCCGGATTTTCTTGAGTCAGAGCACTGTGAAGATATTTTTGTAAAATGCAAGTTGCTTTGGCGTACTGAGGGACAGCAGGACGTAAAACGACTGGGTGCGGCTTTTGATGTTCAAAAAAGTTGAGGATTGCTGGATAGTGACTGTAGCGCTTAACCAGTTGTGAATCCTTGAACAGTTCTCGCCGAGCCGGTAATCCATCGCTTGCTGCAAGATAGAGTTTGCGCTGCGCGGCTGCACTTGTAAAAAATCGAACTGCCTCCCAAGCTTCTTTGAAATGCTGCGTTCTTTCAGCAATTCCCAATCCCCATCCCCCTTGACAGCCTCCACTCGTATAACCGGGTGCATGCACCATCGGTTTCACACCGATTTTGTTGCGAATACCAGAATCCGTTAAATTGGCTCGTGGTAGAACATACGACCAGTTTCGCAAAAAGGCGGCGTTCCCTTCTAGAAAGAGCTTGAGCGTTTCGTCTTCGCGATAGGTTGTGAGGGTTTTAGGGGAAATGGGGTGCTCATCCAACATGGTGCGGTGTAGAAATTGCACGGCTGCGATCGCTTCAGGTCGGTCGAGTCCCACTTCTAAGGTTTCAGAATTAATCCAAAAACCGCCATGCCCGTGGAGAACCTCAACAAACATCGCGACCAGTGCTTCTGCTTGTCGTCCTTGCCAGAGATACCCCCAACGCAGTCCTTTGTCTTCAAATTTAGCTTTGAGTGCCTGAGAAATATTGATTAATTCCTCAAACGTTTCTGGTGGCTTCAATCCTGCTTCCTTGAGTAGATCAGCACGGTAATAGAGCCAGCCAACATCGGAGCGCAGAGGCATGCGATAGAGCTTATGTTCATAGGTTCCACCCTTGACATCATCATTGAGAAATTTCCTCAACTCCGGATCGCCGGGAGGTATTGGTAACTCTAGTATCCATCGATTCTCGGCAAATTCGGGAACCCAAATAACATCCATAAAAACCAGGTCGTAGGCAGCCTCTCCCTGGGATGTGAATGAATCGATGTATCGCTTTTTGACGGCTCTAGAATCTTGCGGTTTAATGGCGTTCTGGTCACGAAGATTGACCAAATCGATCGCAATGTTGGGGTGAATGGTTTCAAACTCATCAATCAGGGATTGCCACTGCATTGCGACATCGTTGGGAACGACAAAACTGAGCGTGACTTTGTGGTTGCGAGAGCGAATTAAGTTTGATTGAAGCGCCCAGTTTGAAACAATAAACCCTAGACAGACCGCCAGCAATCCTAAGCCGATCAGGGCTAAGTTCGATCGTTGCCAAATGTGCTGTAATTTTTCATACCACTGACCAGATCTCATGCTATTAGCCTCGGCAATAACGAGAGGGTGATTTAGCTAATTTGGTTTGGGATTCGAGCGCGTTGCGGCGAGGCAATGCCCCGGTTTTAGTCAGTTCGGTCTCTTGATCGTAGCGTTCTTGAGAAAAGCTCAGTTCGGTTTGGGCTTGTCGAATATCCGCCGCCGCAATTTTTTGCTGTACCCATCGAAAGACGGGCGCGATCGTAAAGCGCTTCTCTTAAGTTAAGTCTAAGAGTCAATTCTCAAGCAAACAATTTCGCTAAAAGGAGACAGGTTATGCCGATTCAACAATTAACCTTAAGTCAAATTAGCCAAGACGTGCAGCAGTGCATTCAAAACTGCCTCGATTGTCACAGCATTTGTTTAAATACGACTGCTTATTGTCTGCAAAAAGGTGGGCATCATGCTGAGCCTGCTCATATTAAGCTGCTGATGGACTGCGCCCAAAGCTGCCAAAACAGCGCTGACTTTATGTTGCGGAGTTCTGATTTTCATGCAAGGTTTTGTGGCGTTTGTGCAGAAGTTTGCGAAGCCTGTGCTCAAGACTGCGATCGTCATAGCGATGACGGTGCCGATACTCCCATGAAAGCATGTGCTGATATGTGTCGTCGTTGCGCTGCATCTTGCCGCCAAATGTCAATGGCGATGGCGTAATGCGCTGAAATTTTTAGATTGTATCGATCGTAGTTACCCACGATCGATACAACGTTTTAGCAAAGCGCGATCGCACGTCAATCTTTTGCTCTACGATCGCGCGCCCTCCCTTTTTATCCCTCGCGCAATTTCTCTAACACCCCTCGATCTTCGAGGGTTGATGTATCCCCAGAAATCTCTGCCCCGGCTGCCAAATCGCGCAACAACCGTCGCATGATTTTGCCCGATCGCGTCTTGGGCAACGCCTCCGCAAATCGGATTTCACCCGGACGTGCGATCGCACCAATCTCCTTCGTCACATGCTGCTTCAACTCTTTTGCCAGCGCCTCACTCGATTGATGGGTTCCTTCTAGCGTCACAAACGCCACAATGTCTTCCCCCTTAATGTCATCCGGCTTGCCGACCACCGCCGCTTCTGCCACCGCAGGATGAGACACCAACGCCGACTCAATTTCCATCGTGCCCAGTCGGTGCCCAGCAGAGTTGATCACATCATCAACTCTGCCCATCACCCAGAAATAGCCGTCTTCGTCGCGGCGCGCTCCGTCGCCTGCAAAGTAAAGGTAGTTGCCATCTTTGGGGGGAATATGTTCCCAATAGGTGCGGCGGAAGCGATCGGGGTCGCCATAGATAGTTCGCATCATGCCGGGATGCGGATAGCGCACCGCCAAATAGCCGCCTTCATTGACCCCAACCGAATTTCCTTCGAGATCGACCACATCGGCTTGGATGCCTGGAAACGGCAGCGTCGCTGATCCAGGTTTGGTTGGAATCGCTCCGGGCAACGCCGTAATCATGATGCCCCCGGTCTCGGTTTGCCACCACGTATCCACGATCGGGCAGCGCTCTCCGCCGATGACCGTGTGATACCACATCCACGCTTCAGGATTAATTGGCTCGCCCACTGTGCCCAGCAACCGCAACGACGATAAATCTCGCGCCTTGGGATGCTCGTCGCCCATTTTGATAAAGGCACGAATCGCCGTCGGAGCCGTGTAAAACACGCTGACCTGATGCTTCTCAATCACATCCCAAAAGCAACCCGGATTTGAACCACGAGGCGCACCCTCGTACATCACACTCGTTGCCCCGTTCGACAAAACGCCATAGACCACGTAGGTATGTCCTGTAATCCAGCCTACATCTGCCGTACACCAATACACGTCGTTTTCTTGCAGATCAAAAATCCACTGCGTCGTGATGTGCGCGTAAAGGTTGTATCCCCCTGTGGTATGCACCACACCTTTCGGTTTGCCTGTGCTGCCCGATGTGTACAGCACAAACAGCATATCTTCACTGTCCATGGGTTCGGCGGGGCAGTTGGTAGAGGCGGTGGGCGCTAGATCATGCCACCAGACATCGCGCCCTGGCTCCATTGCTGTGGCTTGCCCGGTGCGCTGGACAACCAGCACATGGTGTACTGCAACCCGCGCATCTTTCAGGGCGGTATCAACCTGTTCTTTGAGCGGCACGATCGCATCTTTGCGCCATCCGCCATCGGCAGTAATCACCACGTTTGCTTCGACATCAATCAAGCGATCGCGCAAGGCTTCGGCGCTAAACCCTCCAAACACGACCGAGTGAGGCGCACCAATGCGCGCACAGGCTAACATTGCGATCGCGGCTTCCGGGATCATCGGCATATAAATGCCCACGCGATCGCCCTTTTGCACACCGAGATCTTTCAAAACATTGGCAAACTTGCAGACGTCTTGATGCAGTTCGGCATAGGTCAGCGTTCTAGAATCCCCCGGCTCGCCTTCCCACACGATTGCGGGCTTGTCGCGCTTATCGGTCGTCAGATGGCGATCTAAACAGTTATATGAAAGATTGAGCTTGCCCTGGGTAAACCATTTTGCAAACGGCGGATCGCTCCAATCCAACACGCTGTCCCACGGCTGGAACCAATGCAACTCTTGGCGCGCCAAGTCTGCCCAAAAAGCTTGAGGATCGGCAGAGGCGCGATCGCACAGGGCACGATATTCGCCTAAGCTTTTAATCCGAGCGGTTTGAGAAAACTCTGCACTGGGATGAAACAAGCGGTTTTCCTGGAGAATCGACTCGATCGTTGGCTGAGACATAGCGCTAGAGAAAGGGATGAGGGACGTCTGCGGCAACGCTCCGCAAGGAGGAAGGAAGACTAAACACTTCGTTCTCTCTAAAAAACGATACTCGGTTCCCGCCTCAAATCAGCAAAAGGGAATCTTGAGTTTCGTGAACGATCTGCCCAACGAGTCGTGGTGGGTCAGCTAAATTGGCAAGAATTTGAAGCGATCGCAGAAGCAATTGGAGAACACCGCAATACTCGCTAGATCTGGTTTCGTTCGCTCTTCCCGCAGGTACGCCTAGAGTCTGTTTCAGAACGTTTCGCCACACTAAAATCTTTGCTCTAAAATCAAACCAAAACGGGGAGGTGTTGATTTGACAAACCAAGTCTTTTTAAAGCGCGTCTCTCGACAAAATTTCGTCTCGCCCAATCGTCGAGATCGTCAAGATGGGTGAGTGTTAATCTCATCTTGAGCGATGGGTGCGATCGCGGGTGGGTTGAGGAAAGCCCTCGTGTAACTGCCCCCGATGTTGTGGAAATCTACAAAACCCTAGTGGAAAACCGGAGTATACTGAAAGGAGTCTATCTTTGATTGATCCCCAACCGATTGTGCCCGTGGAACTGTCTTGTAAAAGCGAATATGCGCTCCTTGCGCTTCTAGAGTTAGCCGCTATTTATACTACCAAAGAGCCGTTGCAAACCCGGCAAATCTCTGTTCAGCAGAGCATTCCTGATCGCTATTTAGAACAACTGTTAGCAACCTTGCGGCGAGGCGGACTGGTGCGATCGCAGCGCGGTGCCAAAGGGGGCTACCTGCTCGCCCGCGAACCTTGGAAGATCACGCTGCTGGAAATTGTTGCCTGTCTAGAGGGATTTGATCCCCAACTTAACCCTCAAGAAGACGCTGCCAAAGCCGCAAAAACCCTTGAAGGAGCCGTCATCTCCGAAATTTGGCAAGAAGCAGACCAGGCTGCAAAAACAATTTTGCAAAACTATACTCTCCAAGATGTGTGCGATCGCCGTGATGCTCGACGGCAACTCGATTTAATGTACTACATCTAGATTCAGTGCTCCGTCTAGCAACGTTCTCATAGGCACTCGTTTGCCCCGCTCGTGCTAGTGGTCTGTCAAGATTGAAATGATGGACTGGGAATTGATGAGTTGACAACTTACTAATCGGTCGGCGCGTATCCTCAAGCGCTATTCCACTTCACCCTACCTAAAGCTATGCGTATTGCTCAAAACGTTACCGAACTCATTGGTCGCACGCCGCTTGTCGAGCTAACTCGGATTCCTCAAGCCGAAGGCTGCGTCGCCCGTCTTGTCGCCAAGCTCGAAGGCATGAATCCTTCGTCGTCGGTCAAAGATCGGATTGGTATCAGCATGATTAACGCCGCAGAGCGAGAAGGACTGATTGCCCCCGGAAAAACGGTTTTGGTTGAGCCAACTTCTGGCAATACAGGCATTGCCCTAGCGATGGCATCGGCAGCCAAAGGCTATCGGCTGATTTTGACGATGCCAGAAACGATGAGTTCTGAGCGACGGGCAATGCTGCGAGCCTATGGAGCCGAACTCGTGCTAACACCTGGCATTGAAGGCATGGCAGGCTGTATTCAACAAGCCCAGAGAATTGTGGATACCACGCCTCACGCCTATATGCTGCAACAGTTCCGCAATCCTGCCAATCCTCAGATTCACCGGGAGACCACGGCAGAAGAAATTTGGCAAGACACCGATGGGCAGGTTGATTTTGTGGTGGCAGGGATCGGAACGGGCGGAACGATTACGGGTGTTGCGGAAGTGATCAAGCAACGCAAGCCAAGCTTTCAAGCGATCGCAGTTGAGCCGACCAACAGTTCGGTGTTGTCGGGTGGGCGTCCGGGACCGCACAAAATTCAAGGGATTGGGGCTGGCTTTGTGCCGCCGGTGCTAAATGTAAATCTGATCGATGAAGTGATTTCGGTCTCTGATGAAGATGCGATCGCTTACAGCCGGCGGTTAGCTCGCGAGGAAGGATTGCTGTCAGGCATCTCAAGCGGTGCGGCGCTTAAAGCAGCGATCGAGGTGGGAAAACGTCCCGAAAATTCAGACAAGCTGATTGTGATGATTCAGCCCAGTTTTGGAGAGCGCTATCTCAGTACTGCTCTTTTCCAAGATTTAGAATTCACCATGCCTGCCTTATTAGACGGCTAGATCTAGCGAGACAAGAGCAGAAGTTGATCAAAAAACCCAGGGGGCTTGGTCTTCGCTTCTTCTTCTTTTAAACTATCTCTATGGCGATCTCAACTCATTACCAAACCCTGGATCTTCAGCCCACTGCCTCTCCGGCTGAGATCAAACAAGCTTATCGGCGTCTCGCAAAACGATTTCATCCTGACACCAAGACTGAAACCGCAGACCCCGATCGAATTTCCCAAATCAATGCTGCCTACGAAATTTTGGGTGATCCGCAGAATCGACAACAGTATGACCAACACCTGCAATTAACCGAGGAACTAGAAGCAGCAGGCTTTTCAGTTGATGGCGCGGCAGCCCGGCGTCACCGCACTGAAGCCGCTCAAGCTCGTTACCGAAAACAGCGCGCAGCCGAGCAAGACGCAGACAACCAGCTAGACCTGTGGCTTCGGCGTGTCTATACTCCCGTCAATCGGATGTTAAATCAAATCTTGCGCCCGCTTAAATCGCAGATCAATGCCCTCTCCCGCGATCCGTTCGATGATGACCTGATGCACGCCTTTCAGGTCTACCTTGAGGAGTGCAAACAGTGGATTGACAAGGGGCAGAAAACGTTTCAAGCGCTCCCCAATCCGCCCAGTGCAGCGGCGGTTGCAGCAAATCTTTATCACTGTCTAAACCAGCTTAGCGACGGAATCGTTGAGCTAGAGTACTTTACGCTAAATTACAACGACTATCACATTCATACCGGACGAGAGCTTTTTCGGATTGCTGAGCGGCTGCGACGAGACGCGATCGCGGCAGTTCGAGAATTGCCCTAACCAAAATTTGAGCAAAAGTAGGACTAAAGTAGGACTTACGCAACGGTTTCTCGTGCTAGTGCGTAAGTCCGATCGGTTAAAAATGCGAATACCTAGAAGTGCCGAATAATGGCTTCCGCAAATTCTGAACATTTGAGCGGTGGATCGACAGGCGGTTCCATTAATCGAGCCAGATCATAGGTGACTTCTCCTCCTGCGATCGCGGCTGCCATTCCTTTTTTGATCAACTCTGCCGCTTCTTGCCAGCCCATATATTCGAGCATCATCACGCCTGACAAAATCACCGAACCCGGATTCACCCGATCGCGCCCTGCATGTTTGGGAGCCGTGCCGTGGGTGGCTTCAAAAATAGCGCTCGAATCGCCGATATTTGCCCCCGGAGCCATGCCCAACCCCCCCGCGATCGCGGCGGCAGCATCGGATAGATAATCTCCGTTTAGATTCATCGTTGCCAAAATCGAGTATTCATTCGGGCGGGTTTGAATCTGTTGGAAAATGCTATCCGCGATGCGATCGTTCACCATCACCTTCTCTTTCCACTGCCCGTTGCCGTGGCTGTCCCAAATTGCCTCTAAGACTGCCTTCACCTCGCCGCAGATGGCGTCTTGCTTGTCTGGCGTCATCGACTCATAGCCCGGATCGATCTCCCGCGCGTTTTCCTCAATCGTCAGGTCAGGATTGCCCTCTTTATTGCTGAGAATCCAAGATTCGCGCTCTGTCACACACTCCATCCGAAACTCAGACGTGACTAACTCATAGCCCCAGTCGCGGAAGGCACCTTCGGTGTACTTCATAATGTTGCCTTTATGCACGAGGGTCACCAGTTGCTTGGCTTTTGGCAACCGGAGCGCGTGCTGCATGGCTCGCCGCACCAAACGCTGAGACCCATGCTTGCTGATCGGTTTAATGCCGATGCCCGCATCGAGGGGAATTTGTTTTGTGCCGTGTTCGGGTGTGGCAGGAATGAGATCCTCGTTGAGGAGTTTGATCAAGCGATCGCAGATCTCCGAGCCTTGTTTCCACTCAATTCCTAGGTAAATATCTTCAGTATTTTCTCGATAGACGATCACATCTAGCTTTTCAGGATTTTTGTGCGGAGAAGGCGTGCCCTGGTAATACGTACAGGGGCGCACGCAGGCGTAGAGATCAAAGATTTGGCGGAGCGCAACGTTGAGCGATCGAATGCCACCGCCGATCGGCGTCGTCAACGGGCCTTTGATTGCAACTCCAAATTCTCGAATTGCCGCTAGCGTATCTTCTGGCAAATATTGATAGGTGCCGTACATTTCACACGCTTCGTCCCCGGCATACACCTTAAACCAGGAAATCTTGCGCGTGTCGCCATAGGCTTGCTTGACGGCGGCATCAAACACCCGCTCAGAGGCAGGCCATAGGTCTATTCCCGTCCCATCCCCCCGAATAAATGGAATGATGGGATTATCCGGCACAATCGGCTCTCCATCTTTAAAGGTAATCGGCGAGCCAACTTGAGGAGGGGTAATCTTTTCGTACATAAGGGTCGAATAGGAGGATGAGTCTGCTTTGGTAGGCTACCAAACTTTGTCAAGTTCTTGTGTAGCAGAATTGCTAATCACGAGTGAGGCTCACTTGGTTCACAAGTTGACCGTTCGCAAGTTGAACAGAGGCGGCAAATCGAAAAACAAAAAAATTGATTTACCATAATGAGGGGGATATTCTCGAAGTCGAGAGCAGTGACGAGGTGAGTTGGTTAATTGATTGATTGATTGATTGGCAAGTCACCTGGTTTGGGCAATCAATCAACCGATCGAATAGGGCTGATCCGGTGAAGGACGTCCTGATGTTCTAACCTTTTTTCTGCAAGAAGGAAGAGGAGAGTTAAAATCCCTTAGCTGCGATCGCGCACCGCGAAGACGTTCGAGGACATCGCATAAGGGCTGATTTGACCTTGATTTGACTTTGTGTTTGACAACGATGGGCTTCTTAAACCTGCTCGGAGATCTAAATGAAGAAGATTTTAGTAGTCGATGACGATACGACGCTCCGAACTGCGCTGACGCGCTACTTAGAGAAACGGGGATACTCGGTTCAGGATGCGGGTTGTGGCACCGACGCCCTGATACGGTTTGAGCAAGATCCGCCCGACCTGATTGTTTCTGACGTGATTATGCCAGAGATGGATGGGTTCGAGTTTTGCCGCCGCCTCCGCGCCATTCGGACGGGGCAACTCATCCCATTTATTTTTCTGTCGAGCAGGGGAGAGGTCGAAGATCGGGTGCAGGGGCACTCCATCGGTGCCGATGATTATCTGATCAAGCCTTTTGAACCGCGAGAACTGTTGGCAAAGATCGAGGCGCAATTAGAGCGATCGCGGCGGATGCATTCGGAAATGATTCGCTTGATGCAGCAATCTGAACGGCTCTCAGAGCCTCAAGCAGTCAATCCTGAGCCGCTCCCCTTAACTCGTGCCGAGGAAAAGGTGTTTTGGGAAGTCATCCAAGGCTACACAAACAAGCAAATTGGTGATCACTTGTTCGTCAGCCCTCGCACCGTACAAACCCATCTCAGCAACATTTTGAGCAAACTTCAGTTAGACAATCGCTCTCAGTTGGTGCGCTATGCCTTTGAACGAGGCTACAAACTGCCGACCGTTGCCCTTTCACCAGCAGAAGCAGTCGATTCGTGAAATCGCTAAAGCTTACGGCAGACACGTTAGACTAGTTAAAATCGAGATTCCCAGTCCGACTAGCAACTCTATGCCTCGACAGCCGATTGAGGCCTAAAGATGGGTCGAGCCACGATAGCGAATGAGGGATAGTGCAATCCGAGAAAGTTCAGTCTTCACCTCCTCCCAATTCCCTCTAATGCCCTTTAGCCTGAACAGTTTCATGACGAATCTAGACACCTCAACGTCTTTTAACGTTCCTGATAGCATTACCACTCTGCAATTTAAACTGCGCTCAGAGTCGGAAAAAGCGCAGCTACAGCTTGTCAGCGACTTGATAGCCCTTGATGAGGCGGGCTATCTCGTTTTGATGAATTTCTTGAAGGAGCGGCAGGCAACCGGAACTCTAGGACGAGTAGACGCCAAAATTTATCAAGCGCTTTACAGCACCCAAGAAGTCACTGTTCTCGACTTTCTTCACCAGCATTTTCCAACCGGAACCATTGTTTTGAGGAGCGATCGCGGCATCAATTACGCCCCTCTTCAGCAACTTCTCGCTCAACAAAACTTTGAAGAAGCCGATCGAGTCACCCTTCAAAAAATGTGCGAAGCAGCAGGAGACGATGCCGCTCAACGCAAGTGGCTATATTTCACCGAGGTTGAAGGGTTTCCTGTGACAGACTTACAAACGATCGATGCCCTGTGGATCGCCCATTCTGACGGTAGATTTGGGTTTTCTATTCAACGGGAAATCTGGCTGAGTCTCAGTAAAAATTGGGAGAAATTGTGGGATAAGATTGGCTGGAAATCTGGAAACAACTGGACTCGCTATCCCGGAGAATTCGTCTGGTCTTTAGAAGCTCCACGGGGTCATTTGCCCCTCACAAACCAACTCCGAGGGGTGCGTGTGATGGCATCGCTCATGGCTCACTCAGCCTGGGTAAAAGAGAAAACCTAAAGGGGTTGGCACCCGATCAAAGTTTTCTATAAAGCATTCAATTAGCTAACTCCAGACCATTAAGGTTCAGTGATCCCACAAGGACGATCAGCCCCATAACTCCTACATTTCCGTAATCTTTCTTGTTCAAGAACGTTGATTCAGCCTAGTACAGGGGCAGTCTTTGTATAGCTACAAATGGTTTAGTAATTCTTAACATTACTCAGCTATTTGTAGACGAGTTCTTTTTACGAGGGATAGGGGTTGTAATGGGAATCCCTGAGAGCAGGCTATTTTGTCGATTAGATGGTTTAACGGTGGCGGCACGAGAACAGCAGCGCCTATCGGTACTAACAGGCTTGGGCTTGCTAGACACTCAAAACGTGCCAATTTTTGAAGAAGCTACTCAAACGGCTGCTCACTTCCTCAATGCACCTATCTGTCTGTTGACGTTGATGGATCAGGAGCGTCAGTGGTTTAAATCTGCGGTTGGGTTATCCCGATTAGGGTTGATGAATGATTTAGCCCTATCGCGCCAAATGCCCCGCGAAGAATCATTTTGTATCAACGTTGTCGATAGCCATCAAGTGCTAGCGATCGACAATGCCCTAGCTCATCCTACCTTCACCAACAGTCTGCTTGTGCAGTATGGCATCCGTGCTTATTTGGGAGCGCCTTTGATCACCACAAGTGGCGAATGCGTTGGTACACTGGCAATCTTTGATCTGATGCCGCGCAACTTTACCGAAAAAGATGCTGAGGTTTTGATGCTGCTCGCTCGATTGAGTATGAGTGAGTATGAACGGCTGTGTATCCTGAAAACCCAAGCCAATGAAGTCGCTGCCCAGACCTCTAAAAATCCGTTGCTGGCTTTGCCGACTACCCCCATTAGGTTTGAATTGCTTGCTCAACTCACTCAAGAACTTCGGACGCCGCTCACCTCTGTGATGGGTATGGCAAGCGTGCTCAATCGCGAGATTTACGGTCCTCTCACCAGCAAGCAAAAAGAATATTTAGACATCATTCACCATAGTGGGCAATATCTTCTGTCATTGGTGAAAGAAATTCTGGAACTTTCCCAGCTTGACGACAGCAGCAAGGCTCTAACGCTATCGCCTATAGATGTGGAAATGCTCTGTCAGCAAGCGATCAGCGCATTGGATCAAGCGGCTCACCGTCGAGAGCAAAATATTCGTCTTTCGGTCGAGCCGGGTACGCGGATTTGGCTATTAGACAAAGATAAAGTCCGCCAGATGATTTATCACCTTATCTTTAGCGTGATTCAGGCATCGAATGCTGGCAGCATTATCCGGCTGCATGTGTCTCACAAAAGTAGTGGATTGCGGCTCACCGTTTGGGCATCTCACCCTTGTTTGGGCGATGGCTTGGTGTATACGGAGGTTTATTCGTCGCAGGTAGCCCCTTCTTTGATGAGCCTGGAATACGGCGGGTATGTCGGTGAAAATGGAACTGCTACCCGCGATCGCACGGACACAGTGACCATGCCCATGAGTGCGATCGCAGATTCTGATGTAGACGTTCTTGGTGCAGAAGCGTTGCGTAAAAACCTGGGCTTGCTGCTGAGTCGCCAACTCGCTGAACTGCACGGCGGACAAATTTTGATTCAGGGCAGTTCAGAACCTGGATTTCGCTACATTATTACGCTTCCTAAACTCAGTCAAAATCCATCCTTGACTCTCTAAAGACTGCCCAAACCGAACCTGACCTCTCCTTGCCTCACTCAGGGCATCATCTTTGCAAATTACACCCCAGATCTGGCATTTTCGCGGATAATGACCCTAGCCCAATTTTGCCTTAGGCTAGGGTTGTTTTGAAGCATGGAAATCCTTTTATGAATTCCGTTTGGCAACAGATAACGCTCGCTTCGCTGCCGCTCTATCAGTGGCGAGGAACTAGTTATCTCCATCGCATCGCTGGGTTCTTGCGATCGTGGCGCAAACAGAGTTTTCTTATGCAGTGGGCAGATCCCATCGGCGCGGCGATTCTCTGCGTTTTGTTTGGGGTCGCACCCTTTGTTTCAACCGATCTGATCGGTTGGCTGCTAGCGGCTTGCGCGGCGTACTGGGTCTTGCTGACTCTGACGGACGATCCAGCCGAAGGGCATCCCCGATTGGGGTTAACCCCGATTCACCTGCCGATCGCCCTCTTTTTGGGAGTGGCGGCTGTTTCTGCGGCAGTGGCACAGGGGAGAGCACTGAAACTAACCGCTTTTGTTGGGGTGGCAAAGCTAAGTCTGTACTTGCTGCTCTTTGCGCTGATGGCACGAATTTTGCGATCGCCAAAACTGCGATCGTGGGTGATTGGCGTCTACCTCCATGTCGCGCTGATTGTGAGCGGATATGGGCTGCGGCAGTGGTTTTTTGGGGCAGATGCGCTGGCAACCTGGGTTGATCCAGCCTCGCCGTTAGCAAACTCAACGCGAGTGTACAGCTTTTTGGGCAACCCAAATTTGCTGGCGGGTTATCTGATTCCTGCGATCGCATTTAGTGTCGTCGCTATTTTTGCGTGGCGCGGTTGGCTGCCCAAAACTCTGGCGGTAGTGATGACGGTGACGAATACCGCTTGCCTGATTCTCACTCAAAGCCGGGGCGGTTGGATTGGGCTAGCGCTGATGGTGGTGGCGCTGTTTGTAATGTTGCACTATTGGTGGAGTCCGTACTTGCCTAAATTCTGGCGCTACTCGGCACTGCCAATTCTGTTTTTAGGATTAGCAGGCATGTTGGTGCTCGGCGTGGTCTTTGTGCCCACCTTTCGCTACCGAATAACGAGTATTTTTGCGGGAAGTGGCGATAGCAGCAATGCTTTTCGGTTGAATGTCTGGGCTGCGGTTTTGCAGATGATCCAAGATTACCCAGTGCTAGGAATTGGACCTGGAGATCAGGTGTTTAAGAAGGTTTATCCTCTTTATCAACGTCCTCGCTTTACGGCGCTCAGTGCTTACTCTATCGTGCTAGAAATTACGGTTGAGATGGGATTCATTGGGCTATTTGCCTTTTTGTGGCTGCTGCTGGTGACGTTTAATCAAGGGGGCGTGCAGCTAAGGCGGCTAAGGGAACTGAGCCATAATTCGGAGCCTAACGGGGCAAATCGCGATGGGTTTTGGCTGATCGGAGCCGTAACGCTATTGGTTG
This sequence comes from Myxacorys almedinensis A, assembly GCF_010091945.1. Classification (GTDB taxonomy): domain Bacteria; phylum Cyanobacteriota; class Cyanobacteriia; order Leptolyngbyales; family Leptolyngbyaceae; genus Myxacorys; species Myxacorys almedinensis. The sequence goes on along the minus strand of NZ_WVIE01000010.1, from coordinate 141,693 downwards.
GCATGTTAGGACATGGGCTGGTCGATACGGTGTGGTATCGTCCGAGCATCAACATTTTGTGGTGGCTTGGAGTTGCGATCGTGGCAAGCTTTTACACCTACCAACAGAAGCTGTCTCCTCAAGAAAACGCCGAACATCTTGCTAAAAACACTTAGCCAACAAAAAGTACGCGAGTAAGTTGTTAAATTTCGCTTTGGGCTTTACTTAAGTGCAATTGCTTAGCCATTAAAGTGTTCGTAAAGACGGATAAGCAACGCTTAACCAGGGGAACAACAAGAGAAGTGCAATTGCAGCATGAGTTGCGATGTCATTTCCCTAATGTTAGGTAAGGAAGATCCAATGTCTAATCCATTGATGCGTCGCTTAGTGATAGCCTCTATTTTTGCCGCCCCGATCGCTGCCTTGAGTGCGAACAGTGCCCTTGCAGAAGACCTCGTTTTTATGTTGCGAAACACAACCTCTAGCCCTATTGTTCAGTTCTATGTCGAGTCAACGAATGCAAGTGACTGGGGAGAGGATATTCTCAATAGCTCGATCGAGCCAGGAGAAACGGCTGAGGTGACGATCGCCGATGGCAAAACCACCTGTATCTACGGCATCAAAGGCGTGTTTGCAGACGGCAGCACCACCGAAGAGGAAAATCTCAATCTTTGTGAACTCGGCTCCTATACCTACACAGAAAAGTAACCGCTCTACCCGGTAAATCGTTCCATACAGCACCCTCAGAGACCTCCTAACAACTAGGAGGTCTTTTCGTTGGGGCGCTATAGTTTTGAGAGCATGGCTATAGAGTTATGATTTTTTTGAACTGATTTTTTTGAACTGATGGCGTTGAATTAAGGAAGGGTTACCCACGTCTGCGCCACTAGCTCACTCAGCCATCGACGCTGCGTTCCCTCTAGCAAGCAATCATCGGTCAACACTTCTACCATCAACTCTTCTAGAGATTGCCCCTTGGCTTTGGCTTGCTGAATTACACCCACGATCGCAGTTGCCACCAATTCTTCCGTCACAGGTTCTTGACGGAAATCAACTAGGTCTTCAGGGGTCGCTGGGATGGGATAATTCATGTCAGGGTAGCAATATCGAGGCGTTAGAGCATTATGAGAAAGTTGTAATGTTCTTTAACTTAAGATCGCACTTAGGAGTATCTCGGATTTTGAAGCCCTGTCAACCCCTCTACCTTAGTCATCATTTCGGAGTTTAGACCCCTCAGATGAAAGAGATTCTTTACATCGAAGTTCCCACTCCCGACACAGCATCGCTGAAGACTTGGTTACAGACTGAGTATCAACCGGAGCGCGGTGAGAAGATTTCTGCGGCAGCAGGCTGTCGAGTCCGGTTCTCTAGGGGGGCGTTGCACTCAGAGCTTTCAATGTTCGTTTGGTCCGTTCAGCGCACGACGTATCTCAAAGTATTTCGATGGGCAGAACAGGCAATCGAGGGCGAAGATCGAATTCTCCAGAATTTGATTTCTGATATTAGAGCATACTTTCCGCAAATTTACCCAGAACCGCCAAAAATTGATCTTTCTCAACAAACTATTTTTGAAGCCCTTGCGAAAGATTACCCCCAAACGGTTCATTTCTTTAAAAAAATTCCCAACGGAGAATATGATCTAACCCGGGTGTACTGGTGGGAGCAACGCTGGCGCGAGGGCGTTAGAAATCCGCAGCAGCCGCGCCAAGTCATTTTCTCAACTAGCCCTTCCTCCAACGACGCGACGCCTTGCCAAACCTCGTTTGACCTGATTTACGTCGGAGGGGCGCTTGGCATCATCCACGCTGCCGTGATGGCAAAACTTGGCTACCGGGTGCTGCTGTTAGAACGGCTGCCGTTTGGGCGGATGAATCGAGAATGGAACATTTCTCGGAGCGAATTTCAGAGCTTGATTGATCTGGGACTGTTTACCGCAACAGAGTTTGAGCGGGTGATTGCTCACGAATATCAAGATGGGTTCCACAAGTTTTTTGATGCCAACAATCCGCCCCAAGCGAAGGCGCAAATCCTGCATACCCCAACAGTTTTAAACGTTGCGATCGATGCCGAAAAACTCCTCAAACTCTGCGGCGAGAAATTTCGTGAGTTTGGCGGCGAGATTTGGGACGAAACCGAATTTCAACGGGCAGAGGTTGGCGAACAGCAGGTTACGGTGTATGCCACTCACCTGCCGACCGCAAGCGATCGTCGCCTAACTGGACGATTGCTCGTCGATGCGATGGGAACCGCATCCCCGATCGCGTGGCAGCTAAATGGCGGACGGGCGTTTGATAGCGTCTGCCCGACCGTGGGCGCGGTGATTGAAGATGGCTTTGAACCGGGCGTGTGGGATTCGCAGTTTGGGGATGTCCTCAATAGCCATGGCGACATTTCTCGCGGACGGCAACTGATTTGGGAACTGTTTCCGGCGTACCGAAACGAACTGACGATTTACCTGTTCCACTATCATCAAGCTCAGCCAGAAAATCCGGGGTCTCTGCTGGAGATGTACGAAGATTTTTTCTCGATTTTGCCGGAGTATCGGCGCTGTGATTTGGAGAAACTGACCTGGAAAAAAGCGACGTTTGGCTACATTCCGGGTCATTTTAGTGTGGGCAGCCGCGATCGCACGATTGCCTTTGATCGATTGATTGCGATCGGAGATGCCGCTTCGCTGCAATCTCCTTTGGTATTCACCGGCTTTGGGTCGCTAGTTCGCAATCTCTCCCGGCTAACGCACCTCCTCGATACGGCGCTCAGGCACGACTTGCTCAAGGCAAACCATTTAAATCAAATTCGTGCGTATCAAAGCAATGTCTCAGTGACGTGGATGTTCTCTAAAGGGATGATGGTGCCCACCGGGCAAGTGCTGCCGCCAGAACGAATCAACTCGATGCTCAACACGTTTTTTGATGTGCTGGCAACTCAGCCGCCTGACGTAGCAGATGCTTTTATCAAAGATCGAGTGTCGTGGCTGCGGTTTAACCAAATGGCACTGGTGGCGGCGCGCAAAAATCCGGCGTTGATCCTGTGGATCTGGCAAATGGCGGGGGCAAAAGATCTGATGCGCTGGTTTGGCAACTATCTTGATTTTGGCTTTAATGCTTTGCTAAGCTGGCTCTTTAGCAGTTGGCTACCGGGATTGCTGTTTCAGATGCAGCCTTGGCTAGAGCCAAAGTTTCCGGGGTTGTGGCTGTGGCTGCTGGCTCAGAGCTATGCCCTGACCTATGGCATGGGGAGACCGCAGGCGATGCCGAGACCCAATCTGGTCTACCGCAGTCAACCGGTTGAGGAACCGTTAGCCGTTCGGAATTCGTAGAACTGCCTGCGGCACCCGTTGGCTACCCCAAGGCAGAGAGGGCTAACCTTAGCTTTCACGACAGATTTCGGACAAGGGGCAGGGTGAGGATAAACCGAGTCGCATTCGCTTCGCTCTCTACCCGGATGTGCCCCTTCAGGGCGATCGCCAAGCGCTTGACCAGCGCCAAACCCAATCCAAACCCGCTTCTTCCCCGTCCATCGCTTGCTCCGCGATAAAATGGCTCAAAAATCTGCGCCTGCTCCGCGATCGAAATGTCGGTTCCGGTGTTGCCCACAGACAGTTCTATTTGCCCACCCAGGGCTTGGGCAGACACCTTAATCTCGTGCCCTGAGGGGGTAAACTGGCAGGCATTGTTGAGCAACTCGGTGAGAATGCGATCGAGACTGGGAGCGTGAACGGCGATCGCGGGGAGATCATCGGCAACCCACCCATTGAGAAACTGCTGATGGCGGCGGGCTTGCTCTTGAAACCGCTTGACTAGATCAGGGAGCCACTGTTGGAGGTAAACCGAATGGCTCGGCAGCAGGTGCGCCAAGGTCGCGGTGCTCTGAAAATCTAGCAGATCATTCACCAGTTCGCATTCGTCTTGCCATTCTTGCTGCAAGATCTGCACATAGCGATCGAGCTTGCTCCACAGGGCATCGGTTGCTTCTGGGCTAATTGCCTGAAAACCGCTCGCCTTCAGCATTTGAGCAATGCGCTGCACCATTTCCACCGCCATTCGCATATTTGTTAGCGGCGTCCTCAACTCGCGCGAGAGGGCATAAATAAACTCATCTTTGAGCACATTCAAGCGGTGCAGTTCCTCAATTTGGGCTTGGGCAACCTGATAGCGGTGGGCCTGATAGAGCGCGATCGCAGCTTGGCTTACCGCCTGAGCAATCAGTTCTCCCTGCAAGGTTGCCCGGGTTAGCTGGGTGCGGATCACGATGCCGATCTCACCAATGACGCGCCGATCTTCTTCGATCGGGCATATGAGCAACTGAGACTGAGCCGCCAAAAACGACTGATAAAGCGGCGGTAAAATTTCAACCGATGGATCAACCCAACACTGATGCTGCATCAGCCGGAGATAAAACTGCGAAAAATGCTCTAGATAAATCTGTTCCCCGATCGCAGAATACTCGGATTTTGTCTCACCCTGATCTTCATAGGCAACCGTGGCAAAACTCTGATCGGTGTGGTGCAAAGCCGCCCAGCAATATTCCACGCCCAAGATTTGCCTGATCTCCTGCAACAGCAGAGGGAGAACCGAGTGAGGATGGTTTAACCCTCTGGGCGGGGAGGATGAACCTTCGGCGCTTTGATCGGCGCTTTGAGTGGCAAATCGCTCTAGCACCCGTTTTGCTAATTGAGTACAGGCAATCGCTTGCTGAAGTTGCACGGTTCGCTCCCGGAGTTGGGCAGTTAGCTGACCTTGAGTCTGTTCTAAAAGCTGATTTTGCTGCTGGAGGGTTTGATCGCCGCTGCGGCGATCGCTCATGTCTTGAAACACCATCACCCCTCCAATAATCTCACCTTTGCGGTTCCGAATGGGAGAGGCGCTATCTCCGACGGGGCGCTTAGATCCATCGCGCGATCGCAGCAGAGTTGTGGGGGGCAAGGTGATGGTGTCGCCCTGACACAGGGCAGCCAAAAGCGGATTATCGATCGCCGCTCCGGTCACGGCATCCACCAGGTCTAGCACTTGGGCGGCAAATGCCCCCAGTGCTTCTTCCTGCGTCCATCCGGTGAGAATTTCAGCCGTGGGATTCATAAACGCAACAAACCCATCGACATCAATGGCGATCGTGGCATCTCCAATACTAATCAAGGTCGTAGCATACCACTGCTGCACCGCTTTGATGGCTTGTTCTAGCTGATGTCGCCTTAGCGCAATCTGAATTGTTGAATGCAACTCTGCGTCTTGGAAGGGCTTGACAAGGTAGCCAAACGGAGACGACTCTGTAGCACGGCGGAGGGTTTGCTCATCCGAGTGGGCCGTGAGGTAAACGACCGGAACATCGAGTTGGAGATAGAGATACTCGGCAGCAGACACGCCATCAAGGCTACTTCCCTGGAGGCAAATGTCCATGAGCACCAAATCGGGCTGTTGGTCTGTCGCCACCTGAAATGCCTCTTTTGCCGTAGTCGCAATGCCAATCACATGATGACCCAGCTTGCACAAGGCTTCTTGCACATGCCAGGCGACGACACTTTCGTCTTCCACGATTAAAATTTTTGCAGCTTTCAACGTTTAACCGACCCCGAAACAGACGCTTCCAGCATTGTAGGGCGAGTTTGGAATATTCATGCGCCGTTAAACGTAATTTTAAAGCGTGTTTTGGCGGTTTTTTCGACTTTAACCTCACCTTGAATCTGATGAACCAATGCCTTGACCAGGCGCAACCCCATCGATTGGATTTTTTGAAGCTCGAAGGTGTCAGGGAGTTGGTTGCCGTCGTTTTCGACGATGAGGCAGATGCACCGATCGCGGGTGTCAAACGCTAAAGCGGTTTCTCTGTCCCCTTCTAGAGCCTCGCAACTCAGAGTTACCCGCACTTGCCCCTGTTGATCGCCAGAAAATCCGTGTTTTAGGGCGTTGGTCATCAGTTCGTTGAGAATCAAGCCACAGGGGACGGCTCGATCTAAACTCACCACCACACCTTTTTCAATGCTGACCTCTAACTGGACTAATTCTGGTTGAAGTCGGTACGTGTGAAATAAGCTCGCTGTCAGGGTCTGAATGTATTCTGAGAGATCAATTCTGGCAACGTTTTGAGAGCGATATAAACTATCGTGAACGAGCGCCATCGAGCTAATTCGGCTTTGGCTATCTTCAAAAATCTGGCGGGCTTTTGGGTCATCAATGCGCTGTGCTTGCAGATAAATCAGGCTTGAAATAATTTGCAGATTGTTTTTGACGCGGTGATGAATTTCTTTGAGGAGAGCTTCTTTTTCGCTGAGGGAGGCTCTGATCTGGTCTTCGGCACATTTTTGTTTGGTGATGTCTTCAATCGTGCCGATGTGCCCGACAAACTCGCCGCGATCGCTGAGGATGGGAGCAGTGCGAATATGAATCCACCGGAGGGTGCCGTGGAGAGGCTGAACGCGGAATTCGGTGTTGTGTTGCAACCCTGCTGTGGCGTCAGAGAGCCAGTCGGCAATGACGCGATCGCGATCGTCAGAATAGACAAATCGCGTCCAGCCCTCCCCCAGGGTTTCTTGCACGGTGCAGCCCGTAATGTCTTCACCCCGACGATTGAGATAGGTCAATTTGCCGCTGCGATCGCAGGTAAACAGCCCGACGGGTAAACAGAAGCCCAGTGCCTGCCAGTGGTCTTCATTAATCTGAGAAGTCAGCATCCACGGTTGATCGGCGTGGAGAGCTAGATGCTCGACCCCACGAAGTTGCTCTGATAGTTTCGCCATCGTCTGATGAAGCATTTCCAACTGCTGAGGAGATGGATATGGCTCTGGAAGCGTGGAATTAAGAGCGTGCTCGAAAGATCTGAGTTGGACTTGCAGGGTTTGAACTTGAGTTGCCAACTCCGTATGGTTCATAGCGTTGCGCTCCAGCGACGGGGGTAGGACGTCGGATGCTACATGACATCGAACATAAAATGAGTCAGGCTAATTTTGTCGTTAATAGAAAACTTTGGAATCACCCAATTGCATGAAAAACGGCGTTGGAGAGGAAAATTTGCTCGTTGGTGCTATTTCGTTGTGTCAGGACTGATTGCAGAAATAGCAAAGATAGGGTGGGGAAGGTGCAAGAGCGTGTGCTGCTCAGGGAAAGGCTTTCACCGTACCATCAGACTCGTGACAGCCGACCAGTGACAGCCGATTTGAGGGATGGAAAAGGTCTGATTTTCAAGCCGTCTCTTTGTGATCACCACGCCATTTTTTTAGGAAAACTCCAGTAATTTCTGGCAAGCTTGTCATCATGATTGATGTCGGTTTCCTATTCTGCTTCTACGATTGCAAATGTTAATAGAACCTAGTAGATTGTCAACTTTGAGGGAAGGGGTGGATGGTTCCGATTACTACTCCCCCTCTCCTCCTAATCCCCCATTTCAATCTTGACAGACCACTAGAGCTTGCGATCGCAAATGAGGCAATCCAACCGTTGCCGCCTGCTGATAAATCTAGTCAAGGCAAACTCATGCAGTTCGGCTACAGCAAAATCTCGCTTCTAGAACCAACGGTTCTCTTAGTGCTCCAATTTAGATAGGCAATAATCTATAGCATTAATCTAAAAGATTGATTTTTAGCTATAAGCATTCATTGTATGCTTTTGATATAGCAGGCTTGCAACAAGCCCTTAACCCTTTTCGACAGTTCAACCGTCCATACGAGTCTCTCTAAATTAAACAGAGAAGCATGACCCGCCTAGCTTCCTCTGGCTAACTCTATATCTCTTAAAGTCCTACAGGTAAACTGCATGACTCAATTTCTGCTACAAACCATTTGGCTGATTCCTTGCTACACGATCGTCGGTGCAATAGCGTCCATCGTCTGGTCACCTGCCCTGATTCGTCGTACAGGAACCCGTCCGGCGGGCTACGTAAACTTAGGCATGACCTTTCTCGCGTTTATTCATAGCCTGGCAGCCTTCCCCCTTGCTTGGCAGCATCCGGCTCAACAGCTTTCTGTCTCCTGGTTTCAGGTGGCAGGGTTGGAGTTCACGCTGCCACTCGAAATTTCTGCCTTGACGATTGGGGCAAGTTTAGTCGTGACGGGCTTAAATTTGCTAGCGCAGGTTTATGCGATCGGCTATCTGGAAATGGACTGGGGCTGGTCGCGATTTTTCGCGCTTCTGGCACTGTTTGAAGCCGGAATGTGTAGCCTTGCGTTCTGCAATTCCCTATTGTTCGGTTACATGATTTTGGAAATTTTGACGCTGGGAACCTACCTGATGGTCGGCACTTGGTTTAATCAATCCCTAGTGGTGACGGGTGCCCGCGATGCCTTTTTGACCAAGCGAGTGGGCGATCTGTTCTTGCTCATGGGGGTGTTGGCAATTTACCCACTGGCTGGCACCTGGAACTTTGATGAACTGGCGCAGTGGGCTGAAACCGCTACTATTAATCCTGAGATCGCTACCCTAGTTGGGTTAGCCCTTTTAGCAGGCCCAATGGGCAAATGCGCTCAGTTTCCGCTGCATCTGTGGCTAGATGAGGCGATGGAAGGACCAGTTCCCAGCACCATTTTGCGAAACTCGGTAGTAGTAGCAACCGGAGCTTGGGTGTTGATCAAGCTAGAACCTTTGCTGGCGCTGTCCCCGGTTGTCCTGACCACAATAATCACTATTGGATCACTGACAGCCGTAGGCGGTACGCTGATCGCGATCGCTCAAATCGATATCAAGCGATCGCTATCTTACTCGGTCAGTGCTTACATGGGTTTGGTCTTCATTGCCGTGGGCACAGGACAAACAGACGCGGCGTTGTTGCTCGTCCTCAGTCATGCCCTGGCTCAAGCACTACTTGTAATGAGTACCGGCTCGATCGTGCTGAACAGCATTACCCAGGATCTTACCCAGTTAGGAGGCTTGTGGAGCCGCCGCCCGATCTCAGGATTGTGCTATCTAGTCGGTGTGGCAGGGCTGATTAGCTTGCCACCATTCGGCGGATTTTGGGCACTGCTTAAACTGGCAGATGGGCTGTGGGCAACGCAACCCTGGCTAGTCGCGCTGCTGTTGCTGGTGAATGGGTTGACGGCGTTCAGCCTGATGCGTGAGTTTGGGCTAATTTTTGCAGGTTCCCCCAAACCGATGACCCAGCGATCGCCCGAAAACTTCTGGCTCGTCACCCTACCAATGATGGTGCTAATGGGGCTGACACTGCATTTACCTTTAATTTTGCAGAGTTTGGCGCTGCTACCGAGTTGGGCAACGCTCAATCAAGACATGGCGCTGCTGCTGATATGGTCAAGTCTGATAGGCGGCGGAATTGGAGCAGTGGTCTACGTTGGGCAAGGCATTCCCAAACCGATCCAACTGCCCTGGCAACGCCTCCAAACCTTCTTTGCCTTTGACCTATACACGCCCCAACTCTATCGCTCCAGCATTGTCTTCTGCGTCGATTGGGCATCTCGCCTGACCGATTGGTTCGATCGCAAGATTATTGATGGAGCGGTAAATCTGGTCGGGTTGGTGTCGCTCTTTAGCGGCGAAGCCCTCAAGTACAGCAACTCTGGACAGGGACAGTTTTACATGCTCACGATCACCCTTGGGTTAGCCGCGATCGCTCTCAGCATGAGTTGGTCACTTGTCTTGCAATTAATGTTCTGATTCCGTAGGTGTTATTAGGAGAGATTGACATGCGTTTTTCAAGACGAAAGGTAATCGTGGTTTTGGGGCATGAGCGATGCGGTGCGATCGCTGCCACGCTGAAAGGAGCGCAGGTGCCCGGTCAAATTGGTAGTTTGCTCGATGCCATTCGTCCTGCCGTTCAACCCGTAAGCAGCCAACCCGGCGATCGTCTGGAAAATACGTGTAAAGCCAACATTCAGCATCAGGTTGAGCGGTTAAAAGCATCTCCTGTGATGGCTCAACTCATTCAGAACAACAAGCTGAAGATTGTCGGCGGCTATTACGACTTAGACACTGGAGCCGTCACCCTAGCCTGATTCAGTAGTTTCCTAGTTTTATTCTCTGCTCCCTATCTTCGGTAGACACCGCTATGCTAAGTACATTGATCTGGTTTCCGGTTCTCGGCGCGATCGCGATCGCGGCTCTGCCCCTTCGCCAATCAAAGCTGGTTGCCCTAACAATGAGTGGCTTTGTCCTGCTATGGACACTTTGGATTGCCCATCAGTTCGACTTCACCAATCCGTTACTTCAGCGTCAGGAGTACCTACCCTGGCTAGAACCATTGGGGTTGAACTATCAGTTGGGAATTGATGGTCTTTCCCTGCCCCTGCTGATGCTCAATAGCCTGCTCACCTGGATTGCCATCTACAGTAGTCAAGAAGAAACGGAACGTCCCCGATTGTTCTACAGCTTAATTCTCCTAGTCAGTGGCGCGGTTGCGGGGGCATTTCTAGCTCAGAATTTGCTGCTGTTTTTCTTGTTCTACGAAGTGGAGTTAGTGCCCTTTTATTTACTGATTTCCATTTGGGGCGGCGAGAAGCGAAATTATGCCGCTATGAAATTTCTGCTCTACACCGCTCTGTCCGGCGCTTTGATTTTAGTGGCGTTTCTGGGCTTAGTTTGGCTACGCGGAGCAGATAGCTTTGCCTACGAAGCGCTGATGGGACAATCCTTACCCCTGTGGATACAAATTGTGCTTCTAAGCCTTGTGCTGGTTGGGTTTGGCATCAAGATTCCCCTAGTCCCTCTGCACACCTGGTTGCCCGATACTTACGTGGCGGCATCAACTCCGGTTGCCATCCTGTTAGGGGGAGTGCTGGCAAAATTAGGAGCCTATGGCATTTTCCGCTTTGGCTTGGGGCTATTCCCCGACGCTTGGGCAACCCTGGCTCCAGGATTAGCAACCTGGGCAACCGTGAGTGTGCTGTATGGTGCAACGGTTGCGATCGCGCAAAAAGACATCAAGCGCATGGTGGCATATAGCTCGATCGGTCACATGGGCTACATCCTGTTGGGCGGTGCTGCCCTGACTGCCCTCAGCTTGGTAGGAGCCATTACTCAGATGGTGGCGCATGGATTGATTCTGGCAATTTTGTTCCACCTAGTGGGTGTGGTAGAAGCAAAAGTCGGCACACGGGAACTCGATGTTCTCAACGGACTGATGAACCCAATTCGAGGCTTACCAATGGTGAGCGCCCTGCTGGTTCTAGGCGGGATGGCAAGTGCAGGCATTCCCGGTTTAGTCGGCTTTGTGTCTGAATTTCTGGTGTTTCAGGGCAGTTACTCGGTGTTTCCGGTGCAAACGCTGTTGTGTGTGGTCGGAACGGGGTTAACCGCCGTTTATTTCGTGATTTTGTTGAACCGCACCTGCTTTGGCAAATTAGATAATGCGATCGCGTACTTCCCACAAGTCGAGTGGCGGGAACGGGTTCCCGCATTGATCCTCGCCCTCACCATTTTCTTTCTAGGAATTCAACCAACCTGGCTAGTGCGTTGGAGTGAATCAACCGCGATCGAGATGGTGGCAGCCACTCCAACAGTAACTCACTCGCCCATTGCTCAAGTCTCAGATTAAACGAACAATCCAAACCCGATTCCTCAACCCGTGATAAAGCTATGACAACTGCAACCGATGCCCAAACCCGTATTCCAGCTTCAACACACGAATTTGCTGATGTGGTTCAGCGCCTAGAAGCAGGCGGCTCCATGCTGCCCGACACGCCAGAAAATCTCATGCAGATTATCGGAATTTACAAGGCGTATGCCGTGCCAATGGATTTCTACTGGCGGAACTTGCTCTACATTGCTGAGCATGTGTTTCTCAATCCATTACCCGCCTTCAAATACTTCCTGCCGCAAGAGTATCTAGACCTGCACAATCATTACGCTGGGGACGATGCAGACTTACGAATTTGGCGAGGAGAAGCTACAGCCCATCCAGAACTCCTAGAATTTATCGAAAAAGGAGAGCTAAACCAGAAACTACCCAAGCTGTTGCATCATTTGTGGCACGATCGCATCAACATGGAATTTGCAGAAGCCTGTATGCGATCGATGTTCTGGCATCGGGGCATGGGTGGACAGTTTGATCCGTATCTCGATAGCGACGAGTACAAAGCAAATACCGATCGCGCCATCCGAGCCTACTTCCAAGGCAATCCTCTCATGCTGGGACTGTACAACCTGTTCCCAGACATGTTCCTGGAGCAAGTGCGTGAATTATCCTACTACGCCAATCTTGGGCTGTTCTGGGAAGTCATGGCTCCCGTCTTTTTTGAGATGTCCGACCTATACGATGAGGGAAAAATTACGACCGTCCCAGAAGCGATGGATTTTCTGGTCAATGGCATTTTTGCGATCGCGGGTCGTCCCATCTATCATCATGTCTACATCCGGGGTGAATGCTACGAAATCGTCCCCAAATCAAAAGGCTTCATGTGGCTCTACGAAGCGGCTCTACCCTACGTAGAAGCAGTGTTCTACCGCACCTCTCCGTTTCGCGGCACAAAGTCCTACAACGCTCAGGCAAAGCAGGTTCCCACCGACCAAACTGAGTTTCACTACGGCATTCTTTACGCCGATGTGTTTCCCGTCGGTTCCGCAGGCATTCCGCCCACGCTCCTGATGCAAGATATGCTGCACTTCTTGCCGCCTTACCTGCTGGACTATTACAACCAATACTGCCGGGGCGAAGATGACATGCTGATTCAACTCGGAATTAGCTTTCAGCGATCGATGTATAACGTCACCTCTGCGGTAATTCAAGCATTACGCACCGCACTGCTCTATCCCCTAGATGACCCCAACCCGAAGCATTTGATGGCAAATCGACAATTTTTTGAGACTCAACTCGATCGCTTCACGCGCCCAGAAGCTCGTTTACGAGATGTTCAGCGACAAGACTATCGATAGGGTCGAATTTCGATTTTGAAATATATCACTCCGTCCTACTAATCCTTACTAACGAGGCAAATCGAATGGCTGACATTGTTGATATTGCTGTGAGTGCAGAGGGTTTCAAAACGCTAGTAACGGCTGTTCAAGTTGCCAACTTAGTCGAGACCCTAAAAGGTTCAGGTCCGTTTACGGTTTTTGCACCGAATGATGACGCCTTTGCCAAACTACCCCCTGGTACAATTCAAACGCTGGTGCAAAATGTCCCTCAACTGAGTCGAATTCTGACATTTCACGTTGTTCCCGGTAAGTGGATGAAAGCGGATCTAGAACAGGTTGATTCAGTGATTTCCGTCGAAGGATCGCCAATCCGGATTGATACCTCAGATGGCTTTGAAGTGAAAAATGCGTCAGTGTTAGCAGCCGATATTGAAGCAGACAACGGCGTGATTCACGTTCTCGATCGTGTAATGTTAATGGGATAAGCAGTTTCGGGAAGTCTTGATCCGTCAACTTCCACTTCAGTATTTTACGATTTTACGTTATCGTGTTTTATGGGATCGATTTCTGCAACTCTTCTATGCTTTAACTTGGTTTACTAATTCGGCTTTTGTAGCAATTTTTTCGTTGATTCTAATGTTTTAACTACAATCAAACTATCGTTGATCATGCCAAGTGCGATCTTCTAGAGTCATCATAATTGATGTCGATTTCCTAGTCTGCTTCTGTAATCTCAAATGTCAACAGAACCTAGTAATCAGCCCTGAAAAGTTGGGCACTTTATCTAATAAATAGGCTGAAAACTTTCCTACTCCTCTATTTCAGAATGATTAGCACTCTCTAACTACGCATGACGCATCACGGATATGGTTCAGACTGAACGTAGCACGGCTGACAGCGTGTTTCAAAAGGGATTGGGGTTTAGCCATGTAGGAGACTATGCGGCGGCGATCGCCTATTTTGATCAAGCGCTCACGCTTCAGCCCAATCATTTTGAAGCGTTGAGCGAGAAGGGAAATGCTCTGGTGAGTTTAAGACAGCACGAAACCGCGATCGCGTGTTTTGAAGCCGCGATCGCGCAGTTTCCAGCCTCGGCATATTTCCACTACAGCCTAGCGTGGGTAGCGTTTGTCGCGGGGCATCATCACCTCTCGATTCGGGGCTTTAACCAAGTCCTTAAGCTTCAGCCCAACTATCCCAACGCCCACTACAGCCAGGGTCTAACGCTCTACATGGTCGGCAGTTATGAAGATGCCATTCCTTACTTCAGCAAAGCCCTAGAAGCGACGCCTCAGTTTGCCAATGCCTGGTATATGCAAGGCATGGTGCTCTATCAGACCCGTCGCTTTGAAGGAGCGGTGACCCACCTCAATTACGCGATCGCACTTCGCACCGATTATCCAGAGGCACTGCTGGGGCGGGGGCATGCGCTGCTGTGCATCGGAGATTATGAAGCCGCGATCGCCAGTTACGACAAAGTGTTAGAACTCGATCCCGAATCGGCGGAAACGTGGCTCTATCGGGGACTTGCCTTCAAACAACTCAATCGTCACGACGCGGCGATTCACTCCTATCAAAAAACCCTAGAATTTAGCCCAACCCATCCAGGAGGCTGGTATCAGCAAGGCGCTTCTTACCTAAAATTGGGCGATTTGGACAGCGCGATCGCGCATTTTGATCGCGCCGTTGAACTCCAGAGCGATTACTACGAAGCTTGGTATAACCGGGGTGTCGCGCTCAAACTGGCGGGACAGTTGGAAGAGGCGATCGCCAGTTACGACAAAGCGCTAACCCTACGACCAGAGGATTTCCGCGCCTGGAACAATCGCGGCGGCGCGTTGGTGAGTTTAGGACGATTTGCAGAAGCAATCGAAAGCTACGATCGCGGGTTGGTTCTAAAACCCGATGATGCGATCGCGCTGCAAAATCGAGCGGTGGCGATGAAAAAGGTCGCTCACGGCGCGAGTTCTACAACGGCTTGAACGTGTGACACTGAAGAGCGATTCGCTTTGCGAAGTTCCGAAGGATCGCGTTCTCTCATCTGCGAGTGCTTATGTCTTTAGCTCCTTGGCGACCTACGATCGCTCGTGCCTTACATCGCAACCGCTCCCTGCCCCATGCCCGCTACGTCCAACTCGCTACAGTGCGAGCAGATGGCAAGCCCGCCAATCGAACGATCGTATTTCGGGGCTTTTTAGACAACACCAATCAGCTAAAATTTATCACCGATTCTCGCAGCGAAAAACCGGAACAAATTGAGCATTCTCACTGGGGAGAAGTGTGCTGGTATTTTCCCAACACCCGCGAGCAGTTTCGGCTCACCGGAGTGCTGAAGCTCATTGGCGAGACAGAACCCGACGACAGGCTACGCAAGGCGCGTCAGCACATGTGGCAAACCCTGTCTGACCCGTCAAGACTTCAGTTTGCCTGGGCAGATCCCGGCAAGCCAAAAGCAGCACCAGAGGCGTTTTTCCCTCCATTGCCAAGCCAGGTAGAACCGTTGCCCAATTTTTGCCTGCTGTTGTTAGATCCAGTTCGAGTTGATCATCTGGAATTGAGAGGTGATCCACAAAATCGAGAACTTTACGATCGCAGGGACGACGGCAAATGGCATACCCAGCAAATCAACCCATAACCACCCAGACTATCTGTAAACCTTACCTCTGTCTGAGGCATTCTGTGTACATCTGCGATCGCGGCACCTGCAATCGCGTGATCGCTGCCAAGATGTGCCAAACCCGGCTCAGATCCCAGCACCATCAAAAAATTCTTCAATAATGTGATCCGCAATTCTGCAACTAGTCGGCAATTTGCCGTTGGGTTCCTCATCTGAAACACTCTTCGTGGCATTGCACGATGCGGTGATAGCCTGCGCGATCGCAACTGGGTCAACCGCCGCCATGGCATAACTTGCCGCCAACGATTGACGAGATTGCACCATCTCAAGCTGCTGCTCTAACGATTCGATGCGATCAACCAAGGCGCGAATCACCTGCGCTTCAGAATCTGGCAACCGCCCATGCTCTAGCGGCTCAACCCGTTCGCCAGCGCGATACACAATCCGTCCAGGAATGCCAACTACGGTGCAGTCAGCCGGCACATCGCGCAACACCACAGACCCCGCGCCAATCCGAACATTATTACCGATCTGGAGATTGCCTAACACCTTGGCTCCTGCTCCCACTACCACGTTTTCGCCCAGGGTAGGGTGGCGTTTGCCGCATTCTTTTCCAGTGCCGCCTAGGGTGACGCCTTGATAGATCAGCGCATAGTCTCCCACGATCGCAGTCTCGCCAATCACCACGCCCATGCCATGATCAATAAACACGCCCTGCCCGATCGTGGCACCGGGGTGAATCTCTATGCCGGTAAAAAAGCGAGCAAGATGGGAAATAAAGCGGGGAACGAAGGGCAACCCCAACGCTCTGAGCCAGTGAGCAAACCGATGAAACATCAGGGCTTGCAGTCCCGGATAGCAGAACAGCACCTCTACCCAATTGCGGGCAGCCGGGTCACGCTCAAAAATAATCTTGAAATCAGCAATCAGGGCAGTCAGCACGATTGGCATCCCTTTTGGCTCAGGTAGTTTAGCTTAAGTAGACCAGTTTTTATCTTAGCTTGCGATGGGAAGCGAGGGCGCTACCCTACCTGGATTAATTTTAGGAGGTCATCGGTAGAAATTTTGCCGCTTGCCTCTGTTCCTTCGAGGAGACTATCGGCGAGGTCTCGCTTTTGTTGATGCAACTGCACAATTTTTTCTTCGATCGTGT
Source organism: Myxacorys almedinensis A (assembly GCF_010091945.1). GTDB lineage: Bacteria > Cyanobacteriota > Cyanobacteriia > Leptolyngbyales > Leptolyngbyaceae > Myxacorys > Myxacorys almedinensis. The sequence goes on along the minus strand of NZ_WVIE01000010.1, from coordinate 125,153 downwards.
CTTTGGTGATCAGTCGATAGATGGTTACGGGGCGCTGCTGACCGATGCGATGGGCGCGATCGCTAGCTTGATCTTCCACCGCCGGGTTCCACCACGGGTCCATATGAATCACATAATCAGCAGCCGTCAGGTTTAGCCCAGTCCCCCCCGCTTTAAGGCTGATGAGAAACACATCTCCTGCTCCTGCTTGGAAGGCATCCACTCGGCGTTTGCGCTCTTTGGCGGGGGTGCTGCCGTCTAGATATTGATACGCGATCGCATGCTCATCTAGATACGCACGAATAATGGTGAGATGATCGACAAACTGACTAAACACCAGGGTTTTATGATGATTGTCTAACAATTCTTCTAGCACTTCACCAAACAGCGCCAGTTTAGAACTATCGAGCGGTACATCCGGCATCACAAGACCGGGATTGCAGCACAGGCGGCGGAGTTTCATGATCTCGGCGAGGACTTGCAGATGCTTTGTTCCGGGGGGGGCATCGCTGTTAGAGAGCGTTGCGATCGCATCTCGCCGCAACGCTTCATACATCGCCCGTTCTTCTTGACTGAGATCCACATAGAGCGGAATTTCAGTGCGGGAGGGCAACTCTGCCAAGACCTGGGTTTTGGTGCGACGCAAGAGAAACGGCTGAATCAGCTTTCTCAATTGAGCACTAGCTTGCTTGTCTTGAAACCGCTCGATCGGAAAAGCAAATCGTTCGTTAAAGCGTTCTGAAGAACCGAGCAAGCCAGGATTGATAAAGCGAAAAAGATTCCACAGTTCGCCGAGATGATTCTCGATCGGGGTTCCGGTGGTCAGTAATTTGAATTTGCCTTGCAACTTCATGGCAGCCTGAGACCGTTTGGTGGTGCTGTTTTTAATCGCTTGCGCTTCATCTAACACAATGGTTTGCCACTCCACGCTGGCTAGCTTGTCTGCTACATCGTCTTGCTGAAGTAAGCCATAGCTACAAATCACGATGTCAAACGGCTGGAGTTGGTCGAGCAGGGCTTGGCGATTTCCGCTCCCCAAGGACAAGACGTTGAGCGTCGGGGCAAAGCGTTGGGCTTCGCTCATCCAATTTAGGCAGACCGATGTCGGCGCAACAATCAAGGTGGCTCCGTTGGGCGCGCGAGTCAAAATCAGCGCCAACGCCTGCAAAGTTTTTCCCAATCCCATATCGTCAGCGAGGCACGCCCCAACGCCCCAGTGAGCCAACCGAGACAGCCAGTTAAACCCCTCAATTTGGTAATCCCGCAGATCGGTTTGGAGGGTAGAGGGCACCTGCGGCTGGAGGGTTTCCATTTCTTTTAGCCGCTTGACGTGGGCTTTCCAGTGCCGATCGACCTCTACATCTCCCACTTCATCGATAAAGTCTTCCAGCGCCATTGCCGCGAGCGGATGAAACCGGACGCCTTTCCCGTGTTTTTCCGTGAATGCTCTGAGTTCATCTAAGCGTTTACGAAACGATTGGGTGAGCGCTAAAAACTGACCATCACCCAGGGGAATAAACCGGCTAGAACTTTGGTTTAAAAGTTCCATTAACTGTTGCATATCCAGCACTAGATCATCGCTGAGTTTCAGTTCGCCACTGGCTGAAAACCAATCGTTTTGCCGTTGAATCGCCAAATGGAAATCGTTGAGTCCGGCTTGGTGGCTGACGCGCAGCTTTTCGCCTTCTGGCCATTCGATCGCGACGCTATTGGCAGTTCCGTCTGCGTTGTGCCCTGCGCTAATCGCTTGCAGATCGACTAGCAGTTCCAAACAGGCTTGCGGATCTTCAATCAGCCATTCTCCGTCTTCTTCGGGCTGCTCGCTTAAGATTGGGCAAGCCGCGATCGCAGCGTTCGCTCGGTCTTTTTCTGCCTTTAGATCCCGGGTGGTTTGCAGCCGCTTGCCGTCAATCTCTGCCACCACCATCGCGCCTCCTGCCCCCGGTCGATAGTACGACCCGCCGTCTGCAAAGGGGCGACACAGCACCGCCACTTTTAGCCCCTGACCGGCTGGCAATAAATGAATGTGAGGCTGAGAATCTGCCGGAACCTCTTCAGCATTTTCCACACCGCCACCGATGTCAGACTGCACGGTAACAATGCCTGACACCGCATTGATGGCAGCTAAGACGCGCTCTTTGGCGGCAGACGGCACTTCCAACCGATTTTTTTTACCAATAATATCGGCAATGCGGCGATGCTCTGGCTGAATGTCGATCACCTTGATGCGAGTTGGCGTTTCTTTGATCAGCAGAATATCCTGGTTGCCTTTGAGCGGCGGCGAAAATTCTAGAATCAGCCGATCGCCCTTGCCCTTCCTGACCAGCAGTTCGGGTTCCGCCTTGACGATTTCCACCCGAATTGTGGGGGTGTCTTCCCAAAACACGAGGGGATGCCCCACCAGCGCGATGATGGCGCGATCGCTAAATTTAAACTCGGTTTTGCCGTAATATCCAGCCGAGTGATAGGTCTCGATCTGGGCACACACCCGGAGATCTTGAGGGGTGAGATAGTCCAACTCGCTAGCATTGAGGCTCAGCCGTTTGAGCGCAATCGGGCGACCTCTTCCCCAAGTGCCATTGGCGTTGAGCTTTTGTTCGCGGGGCTGGAGTAGGCACCCACTCGGATAAAACGTCATAAACCAGACGAGGCGCTGATTTCCAGCTTGATCTGGGGGTTGGGGATCTTTATGCAAACTGGTCAACGCATTGAGGCACAGTTCCCAGGGTTCTTGCGATCGCACCACATCGGCAAGCGATGCAACGTCAGGGTCTTGATGCAAATCGACGGTTTGATCTAGAGTGATGGCTTTGCCATTGTTTTGAGTATCATCGCTAGCATTGTTCTGAGTATCGCTAGGCGGTCTGAGCCGCAATAGCAACTCTGCCGTTTCGGCGGCAATCCAGGTATATCCAGAGGTTTTTGCTGCTTGATAGAGAAAGCTAAGAACGTTGGGTAACGTCTTTTTAGCCGTGCCAGCATCCATCCAATACACGCACAACGCACCCACTAGCGTGCCGATGCTGGTTTCTTCCTCATGGGACGGCACCAACGGGTTGAGAAATTCTTTTTGAGAGAGATCCCCCTGCAAAAATTTAAGAACGCTGTGCAAGCGATCGTAGACGGGTTGAAGCCAATGGTGAACCTGCCGACTGAGCAGATGGGCATAGTCTTCTGCCTCCTTAAGCCGCTTGGGCGACCCATCTTTGAGCAGCGCCAAGACAAAAAATAGACCGCTCAGCCCATTGAAAAAAACCTGGCGTTTTCGAGTCGTTTTGCGGAGGGCTTTCAGCGCCAAGGTGTAGTGCGCGATCGCGCTGTCGTTCTCCCCTTGAACAAAGCTAAGCCAGCCCCAAAACATGCCGCCGTTTTCTCGATAGCCCTCAGAAAGCTGCTCTAGCGTGTGCTGGGCATCGTCAACACGACCCCGCAGCAAAAACTGCTCGGTCAGCAGCAGCCGCAAGAAATCTGAAGTTTCTCCCTCGCCGATCGCACAGGTTTTTTGCAGCAGAGAAAACGGCTCTTCTGCGGGAACGCAGTAAAGGGCAGACATCGCCAGAATGCTAGAAATACCGCTGCCGTAGAGTTGCGGCGGCAAGGCTTTAAACCAGTCGGCATCGAAGGGATTGTTGCACACCTGCTGAAAAATCTCGTCCATGGAGATTTCGTCTGATCGGTAGGTGTAGTTGTGATAGTCTTCAAACTGCCGTTCGATATAGTCAACATCGCCTCGGTAAATGCCAATCCGCACTTCTCGCACAAGCTGACCCCGGCTGCTAAACGATCGCGGTCCGCCTTTCCAACTTGTGCGTACCGGAAACTGCTTTTGCACCCTCGCAACCAGGGGTTCAAACGTGCCAGTTGAGATCGCATCACGAGTCACGATTTCCACCAACAATGGATGACACTGCGGACCTTGCCCCCGCTCTTGAATCAGCAACTGGGCATTTAGCAGCCGCTCAATTCGGCTTCTTAGAACGCTGACTCCTAGAGGCTTGCCGTGCTCATCGCGCGCCCCAGTGTGGGCAAAACACTCTAGAAATGCAGTTCTATTGACTGGCTCGTAGATCACCGAGAACAGGTGAAGCATCTGCTTTTCTATGAACGATGCTTTCTGATAGGTTTCAATCAGGCGTGTACGAAGTGCTTCAGAATCAGCATAAGAACGATTCATGGTCTGAATTCAGCCGTTTCTCTTAAATATTACATGGTCGCTAATTGATGAGTAAAATACGAACTGAAGCGATTGTGGTAAGAGAACACGTCATCTCTTCAGCGATGCCATCATCTTACGTTGGTAGACTTAACTTCGCTAGAGTAGTCAGTATGCTGATTTGGAAGAGTTGATTGACCTTGAAAGACAAGCTTTGGAACGCGATCGCGCCTGTAGAGGTGCGCCCTGTGCTCTTCGCGCTCTTAAGCGGAGTGCTGATGAGTTTTGCCGCCGCCCCGTTTAGCCTGTGGGGGTTGGCATGGGTTGCGATCGCGCCCCTGTGGGTGATGTCGGTGCGGCAGACTGCGCCCAAGCTGCGCCCTGCCTTTGCTGCCCCAGTGCTTTTGCCACTTACGTGGGGCATTGCCTATCACGGTTCGACTCTGTTTTGGCTCACTGGCTTGCATCCGCTCACCTGGATGGGCGTTCCGTGGGTGGCGAGTGTTGCAGTTGTTGCCTTCGCCTGGAGCTTTATTACGCTGTGGGGCGCGGCGTGCGTTTGCGGGTGGGCATGGGTGATGCGGTGGATGGGGAGACAGAACGTGCCATCCAGTCTAAGAGTGCTGGTTGGCACAGCGCTTTGGTGTGGGTCAGAAACGGTGCGGCAGTGGACGCCCCTCGACTGGACAGCCCTTTCTTTTACCCAGAGTCCCCATAATTTAGCGATTCTTCACCTCGGTCAGATTTCTGGAGCGATGACGGTGACAGCCGCGATCGTAGCAGTAAATGGGCTACTGGCAGAAGCTTGGCTTCGCCGAGACGGAACAGCAAAAGCGTTGTTTATAAGTGCGATCGCGTTGTTTTTAGTGTTGCATGTAGCAGGGTTTACGATTTATAGTCAGGCGTTAAGCAACTCATCAGCCATCAAGATTGGCATTGTTCAAGGTAATGTGCCAACGAGAATTAAACTATTCAAAGATGGATTGAAAAAAGCGTTAGATGGTTATTCAACCGGATATCGAAATTTGGTTGATCAAGGCGTTGATGTTGTCCTCACACCAGAAGGAGCATTACCATTTCTTTGGCGCGGTGTAAAACGGCAAAATCCGGTCTATGAAGCCATTTTAGAAAAGCGCATTCCGGCATGGATCGGCACCTTTATGCCAGCCGGAACTTATTATACGCAAAGCTTAATCGCCCTTACACCCAACGGCGAAGCGATCGGGCAATTTAATAAAGTAAAACTCGTTCCTCTTGGAGAATACATCCCGTTTGAATCGACGATTGGGCAATTTATTGGGCGGCTGTCTCCAGTCAAATCTTCAATGCTGCCGGGCAGGTTTGACCAACAGTTTGAGACCTCGTTGGGTCGTGGGGCAGTTGGCATTTGCTATGAATCTGCCTTTCCCGAATTGTTTCGATCGCAAGTTGCTGCCGGAGCAAAGTTCTTAATCACCGCCTCAAATCTCGATCCCTACAGCCCGGTTTTGATGGCGCAACATCAAGCCCACGACGTGATGCGGGCAATCGAAACCGATCGTTGGATGGTTCGCGCTACCAACACAGGCTACTCTGGCATTGTTGACCCCCACGGGCAAATTCAGTGGCGATCGCAGCCTTACCAATACCAAATCCATGTAGGCACCATTTATCCGCGTCAAAGCCAAACACTGTATGTTTTGCGGGGAGATTGGTTGACGCCTGCGTTGCTTGTTAGCAGCGCGATCGCGCTTGGGCTAAATCGAGGTTGGCAGCGATCGTAGGGCTTGGGTCGGTAGGAGTTTAGGCGGTTACAATCGTTCAATTAACGTGAGTTACAGGGTAACCCTAATCAACGTCTGACCGTTCCCGTAAACCCTGCGGCTTTAAACTGTTTCAACTGTAGCGGTGTCGGTTGATTGGCTGAAACGCTAATTCTCAACTCAAAGGGGCTTGCACCGGGGGGAACTTCTTCGATCGAGCCTAAACGGGTGCGATTTTGCATCACCGAATCATTGTTAGCATCAAAAATACGCCCAAAAATATCGGCATTCACAACCATTTTATTGGTCGGATTGTTTGCCGTTCCGGTCACGATAAAGCAATTGGCTGCCTGGGATGTGCCACTCGTTACCGTTCCTGCTCCAACATCGGCGGGGCACTCGTGATACGACAGATCAGTTAAACTGATTTGCGTTAATGCCAACGCATCGGGCGGAAACAGTGCTGTTAGCACCCACATCAGTGCCGAAACCGCCACCACCACCAAGGCTCGAACCTGCATAATTATCCTACGATTGACCACAGGATTTAGTGTAACGCGAATGGGCAATCGGCTTTGCCAAGCTCTGAGAGATCGCCACACCTGCGATCGCACTGCCCAAGGCAACAGCACCCCTCAGCAACCTCCTTAGCCCTTAGCTCACCGCTTGACCGCTCGGCGCTGCATACTTAAACACAAATCGGTGAACCGTTGGTTTTTCAGGGGCAGGATATTTGCTGACTTCTTGCGTCACATGCGCGATCGCTTCTTTGTCCAACGCCGCATAGCCTGATTTACCGAGCAAGACCGGTTCGCCCACAAGCTTGCCATCCGTCCCTACCGTTGCTGCAATCACGATCGTATTTTGCTGAAACCTGGGAATCGCAAAGGGAAACGGATATGGCAATGCTGGGATACCTGTTTCTAGCTCTTCTTCCTTGGTGGGATGTTCAACTAGCTCTAGTTCACCACGATCGAGGGCTGGCTGAATATTTTCCGTCTTCCACGTCACCCAGTTTTGATCGGGCGCTTTCACTCCAGAATTTGCAAAGCGTGGATCAGCATCTGTATCGGCTTGGTTGTAAGCATACACCTCGCGCCGTTGCCGAATTTCCGCCAAAACTTCGGGGCTAAGGGTTTGGGTTGGCGTCGGAGATGGCGTCACCGGAAGGGTTGCCTCTGGAGCGGGAGATGCAGCCGTTTCCCCCCCCGGCGGTGGTGGAGTTGTCGGTTCCCCTTCGGGCGCTGGGCTGGGGCTTTGCTGGGGTTGGGAGGGCTGCCCTGGCAAGCCAAAGGTCAGATTTGGATCGAGAGGATCGAGAGTGGGAATCTGCCCATTTCCCGCTCGGTTAATGGCACTAGCGATCGCTTCTGACTGCGGATCGGTAGTCTGAGATGGTTCTGGGGTTGCGGATTGTTGCGATCGCTCAGGCGTGAGATTTCTCAACTGTTGGCGACGACGCGCGATCGCAATGTCTTGCTCAGCCAAATATTTCTTTAGCAGTTCGTTGTTAGAAGGTTGAGACTGCACATCGGGAAAAACAGGGGTGCTGAGTCCGGGAATATTGTAGAGCAGAGGATTGTTTGGCACCGGAACAGTGTCCGACGGCGGCGGCAGGGGTAAAGCCGCGTTGGGCGACTGTTGAAGCGGCGGCAACACCACAGACGATCCGAGCCTTGGCAAGCGGCTTTGCTCTTCTGGTGATAGATCCACTACGCCGACTCGCCGCAACGGATCGCTTTGATTTTCCTGAGAAGAGGTAAACGCAGGCAACGACGCAAAAAAGAAGGCATGAGCCGCGATCGATCCTAGAAACGCGATCGAGGCAGGCTGCTGAATATTCTCTGGTAAGTTGCGGAAGAAAGCAGAGAGGGCAGAAGACATAGCAATTTACTAATGCGTGATTCGTCGGTCAAAGGTGAAGGTAGGGGGTGAAGTTAGGCTTCGTTGACTTTGACAATAAGCAGGGAAAAGTAAGGCAATTCTAGCGTAGGGCGGTTCGTTAAGTTGGAATAAATTTTCTGATGTTCTGAGGTGGCGCGTTCGACTACGTAACTTCGCTCTAACAAATGATAGCGCTCTAAAACACTCCACACTTGCGGGTAGACAGAGCTTACTTTCATTAAAACAACAACATCTGCCCACTCAAGCGTTGTTTCTAATTCTGATACGGTGTAGAGCGCAGGCAGAATCGCCAGTTTTTGCCGACGAACCGTGAGCGGAATGCCCAGCACTGCCGCCGACGCCAACGGAGAACAAATTCCCGGAATCGTTTCTACCTGCACGGTTGGATGGTGGCTCTGGAGCGCCTGAGCCAGATAAGTAAACGTGCTGTAGAGACTGACATCGCCTTCTGAGACAAACACGACGTCTTGTCCCTGGTTGAGATAGTGCCAAACCTGCTCGGCTCCGGCATGCCATGCCTGAGTAAGTACGGCTTCATCTTGAGTGTAGGGAAACGCGATCGCAAGTCGGATCTGCTCTTGCCGGAGATGCGAAGCAACGATTGTTTCTGCCATGCCGCGCCGCTCTCCTGTGCCTGCCGGAAATGCCACAACCTGCGATCGCTGCAACACCCGTAACCCCTTTAAGGTAATTAACTCCGGATCGCTCGTGCCCACCCCAACTCCGTACAACGTCCCGATTCGCTCAGCCATCAGAAATTTAGAAACAGTGCTTTAAGATTCTATAAGCATCTTTTAAATTTTTATCGTTATGCCGTTGCCGACTGTGATTCTTCCGGGCTATCTTGCAGGCGCGATCGATTACCAACAAATGCAGCACACCCTGGCTGAAATGGGAGTTCCAACGGTGACTGTGCCCCTGCGAAAGCGAGATTGGTTTCCCACCTTGGGAGGGCGATCGGTGCTACCAATTTTGGAACGGTTGGATCAAACCGTGCAGCAAGTTCGGCAGCAGCATGGCACAGAGCAGATTAATCTAGTCGGGCACTCGGCAGGTGGCTGGATTGCGCGAATTTATCTGGGTGAAAACTTGTATGACGTGCATGGCATGATAGATGGCTCCTCTAAAGGTGTGCCCGGCGCTAAGCAGGTCTATGCCTGGAACGCCCATCACTACGTTGCTCATCTTGTCACCCTGGGGACGCCCCAGACTAGTTATGAACGGTGGACACTGAAAAACTTAAACTTTGTGAACCTCAGCTATCCGGGTGCATTTTATGCCGATGTCCATTATTTATGTGTGGCGGGGAAAGCGGTGTTTGGGGCACGACAACGGGGAAGCTGGCTGGCATATAGTAGCTATCAGTTGACAGGAGGCAGGGGCGACTGTTGGGGCGATGGCATTACCCCGATCGCGGCGGCTCATCTAGAGGGCGCAGAAAATATCACATTAGATCATGTTTGGCATTCTCCCCGCTCTCCGGGGCGCTGGTACGGAACGCCTGAAGTCGTCCATCAATGGGCAAAACCGTTGATTAATTCGTAACCCATTCAACGTAATCAATTCAAAGAATGGACTCGCCGCGATTGGCTCGCAGGGATCGATAACCCATCAGAGAATCATGAAGAAAGTTCTATAAATCTTTACATTAAGTTAAGATTAGAGGCAGTAAGACGTAAGTTCGGCTGTCCTTATCCTCCTTCTTCATAGTGCGGGTTTAGGAAAGCGTCTTGGCAAGGATGATTTGCCCTCCTGGCAACGCGGGTCGAAGACCTTTGTTGGCTCCGTCGAACTACTGTCAAAACGGTACACACCTCACCTACAAAAAGAGTGTACAAATTATGAGCAACATTGCCTTTATTTTCAGACGGCTATCCACCATTCTCGCAGTTGCGATCGTAACTCTGACCTTGATCGGCGTTACCTCCGGAATTTTACTAGCATTTTACTATCAGCCCAGTGCAGGCGGGGCTTACACTTCTCTCAGAAACATCGACCAAACCATTTCTTACGGTTGGCTCGTCCACGCCATGCACACTATCTCTGGCAATCTTGTGATTGGGCTTGCCCTGGTTCAACTTGTCGTCATGTTTTTTGGCGAACGATTTCGCCGCAGTTGGCTTGTCTCCTGGGTTAGCGGCATTTTCTTCACCCTTTCAGCGATCGGTCTAAGCTGGACAGCGATGATTTTAAGCTGGGATCAGCTTGGGTTTTGGCGGTTTAAGATTGAGCTTGGCACGATCGAAGCTCTGCCTCTCATTGGTTCTCAACTGCGCGATGCCCTTACGGGCGGTACCGTCAGCACGATCACCGTTGAGCATCTTTACACGCTGCATAGCTACCTGATCTCGATCGGTGCGTTAGGGCTAGCGGTTGTGCATCTCGGTGGCTTGCTCGTGCAAGAGAAAGAAATTCAGGCAGAAAAGTTAGCGATCGCGGCACAGAGTGAAGCCGATTCTGCGGACAATCAGAATATTCAACTTACGGCGTAGGGCGTCTGCTGTTTTACACGCGAAAGCCCATGTCTTGCAAACTCTGTTTTAACTGTTCACCTGCTGGCAAACCCTGCTGCTGATAGCGTGCGATCGCAGATTGAAACGCCTCCAAACTTTCAGCGACCTGTCCGGCTTTAAGCAGTGCAACGCCGAGGTTTTGGTGAGCCTCGGCATAATTTGGGTTAAGTGCGATCGCGCGTTTGTATTGCGCGATCGCATCCGTCAATCTCCCCATTGCCTTGAGCGTCATGCCCAAGTTGTAGTAACCAACCGAGAAAGTTGGATCGATTTGCAATGCTTGCTGATAGAGAGCTACAGCGTTCTGCAAGTCCCCTTTATCTTTAAGAATGTTCCCTAAATTGTTGATTGCGCCTAGCTTTAACCGAGCCGGAATCGGCTGCTGCATTGCCGCCTGATAGTGTTGCTCAGCCTGGTTAAAGTGATGTAATTCGGCATAAACACTGCCTAAATGATAATGAAGTTCGTAAAGCGTTGAAGCATCGTGTAAAGCGTTGCTTAAAGGATATTCGTTCGCATTGCTATGAATCGCTCGAAGCCCTCTTCTTAACAACTCTAATCCTGTTTCTACTTGTCCTATCTGCACATACAACGCGCCTAGCTTACTGCACACATAAGGATCGTGGGGATGCGTTTCAAGAAACCCTTCCATTGTGATACGCGCCTTGTTGAATTTATCTCTCGCTGCAATGACATCAGAACGATATCCTTCGTGTAAAATTGCGACCTCAGGTAAGTGTCCCACGCGCCAATTAGGTTCGCGTTGTAACAGTTCTGCAACGCGATCGTCGATCATGGCATGATAGGGACGAGTAAACGCGATGTCAGGATGCCGCCGAAACAACCGAGACAGCATAGAGTAAGGAGATTGAGACGCGCCGACCTCATGACGTAACAGGTTAATTACTAAGTACTGTTCGCTCTCAACGACTTGCTTAAGTGCTGGAACAATGTCAGGAACCAACACTTCATCGGCATCTAGCACCAAAACCCAATCGCCTTGAGCGTAGTGAAGGGATGCATTTCGCGCTGCCGAAAAATCGTTACACCACTCAAAAGAATAGACCGACGCACCATAGCTTCTTGCGATGTCGATCGTGCGATCGCATGATCCCGTATCCACTACGATCGTTTCATTTACAACGCCCCGTACACTCTCTAAACACCGCAGCAGCCGTTCTTCTTCGTCTTTGACAATGATGCAGAAGCTAATGTTCACCGCCATTTTTCACGCCCTATTTATCTGTGAATTCCTAAACCGAGATAGAAGACTTTAATTTCTAAGAGTTTATTTTTAAGATGATGCGACGAAGAAATCATGCTTTAGCAGCACATTTTTTTAGTTGTGAAAATACTGAGGATTTTACTGCGATCGTAGGGCGCACAACTGGGCACTACTAAATCACTCCGCTCTTCACAAGGTCTGCCTTTCAACGATTGAAGCGCTCTGAAAGTTGCTGGCTGAGAAGAGCGAGCGGGTGCGCTTTCGATTAGTAGTCGCCTTTTGTACTCAGATTAGACCTATGAATAGATCTTCGTGCAGAAAAGTTTCTCTCTCTGCATCCCGTTTTGCTTGGCGTAGCATCATGCTTGTGCTGCTTAGTTTCGAGGTCATTTTTACCCATTCTGTGGCGCGCGCCAGTCAGCCTATTTTAGTTCAAGAACAAGCTCAGAGCAGCCATGTTTTTTTTGAGCGAGGATTGCAAAAACTCAGAGCCAGATTTTACAAAAGTGCAATCGAGGAATTTAATCGCGCCCTGAGCATCGATCCAAAGTTTAAAGAAGCCCATAGCGGCAAGGGGTTTGCATATATTCAGTTAGGAGATTTGCACAACGCGATCGCAAGCTACAAGCAAATTTTGCAAGTTGATCCAAACGCTGCTAGCGCCTACTCTGGGTTGGCATTAGTGCGCCAGCGATTGGGTGATTTTCAGCAGTCGCTAAGCGATTCTCAAAAGAGTACGTCTCTGCAAGTTCTTCAGACGGCTCGGCACATCTATCAAGGAGAACTCAATCTTTTAGAGTTAAATCAAGTCAGAGGAGCACAAGGAGCGCAGGAAACCGTTTGGCAGTTGATTGAGAGAGGATATCAGAAAATTGCGGCTAAAGATTATACCGGTGCGGTAGATATCTTTACTCAAGCGACCAGAGTTGCGCCTCAGAGCGAAGGTCGCCCTTATCTCGATCGCGGCGTTGCTTATTTTTGGTTACGAGATTACCGCGCTGCAATTCAAGACTTTTCGACCTCGATTCAGCGAAATTCTCAGTCAGTTAAGTCGTACGAATACCGTGCCCGTGCCTACGAGGAAATCGGCGATCGCCAAGCCGCTCGGTCTGATTTGCAAAAAGCAGTCGAACTCGCTCGACAGTTTGGCAGCCAAAGTTATGCTCAATTGCTATCTGGCAAACTCCAGCAAATTAGGTAGCTTTTCATCAGCTAAAGCAGGATGGAGGCATAAGGGTGCCATCTCTCACCCAGCCCCATCTCCCTCTCACGCCTCTTCGCTTCAACTCAACCCCTCTCACGCCTCTTCTCCTCAACTCACCGTTGACAATCTACTAGGTCAATGGTGGAGATTAATTTATAGGAACTCGATACCGACGTGCCACGTAGTTGAAAAATCGGTAGTATGCATCAAATTGCTGACTCGGAGCGCTTCCTCTCAAATAGTATTGAACATTCGTATGATTGAGGACTAACGTTAGAGAGCTAGTTTGAGGACCAAGTTGGGCTTGCAGCGTCCCTTGGATACCTTGCTCAGTCGTAAAGTTTGGGGGCGACAGGCTAGGACGGGGTGAGGGAACCCGTGTTGGGCGAGGAGGGGCAGGAAGGGGCTTGGCTTGACGCACGTTCGTCGGGGCTGAGGAAGCAGGTAATTTGGGCGACGTTCCGGTTCCAGACGGGCTAGAAATCCGCAAAAAGCTTGCCCAGCCCCGAAGCTCAACCTGCGGATTTTGTGGATCTCGAAAAGCAATCCCATCTCGATTGTCCGGCAAATCGGCAGGCTGCCACCCTGCTGGGTACGGAAACTCAAATGAATAGCGAGGATTCCGATAGGTTTCCCATCGATCGGGCAACCCAAACTCAGTTGAGCGGCAGCCAACGAGCGCGATCGCGAAACAGATTCCCCACGGCACGAGTTTTAGCATCTGCCCTAAGGTACGTTGCGAGCATGGATATCGATGAATGTCCTTCATATTATTAAGCATTGTAACAATATTGCCGTCATGCTGGTTTACCGTCTTGACAGTCTACAATTCCCTGGATATTGTTCTATACATACCCGGGTAAAACGACTGAAAGAGATATGCAAGACAAGCAGAAAGTTACGTTGTATCTTCCACCCGAACTGCATCGCCAACTAAAAATTAGAGCGGCAGTGGCTTCCGAGGCGATGTCAACCCTCGCTGAGAAAGCGCTCGTTTTCTACCTCACTCATCCTGAAGTAGTAGAGCAAGTGGAAGCGGCTCATGGACAAGCACATCGAGTTTATAACTGCCCCGGATGTACAACCCCTGTTGTCTTACGGGATGGTGAGTTAGCCCCGCTCGGTCAACAATCTGATGAAATTCTACTTGAGGAAGGTCTTCCTGCTGGTGAAAAGATTCAGGTTGGTGCAGCAAGCGAATCCTCCAATCAGGAGACGTTAGTTCCTTGCTAAAGTTGCTAACGTTGGCTGAACAAAGATTTCGCAATGTTGGATTGAGAGTTTGATTGAGAAGCTGGTTATTGTTTCTGCACCGTTTCGGGTAGGTCAGTGGTTATGCAAGAAGAGCTAAATATTCTCGTACAGGCTCAATATCCCCTAATTTATCTAGTGACTTCCGAAGAGGAGCGGGCAGAGCAAACGATCGCCGCGATCGCCCAAGCCAAACCTCAGCGTCGCGTGTTTTTGTGGACTGTGACGCACGGTATTGTTGAATATGGTCAGCCCCGCAACGTGACTCAGCACAATACAGTTTCCCCTGAAGCTGCGATTGAGTGGGTAATGCGACAGAAAGAACCTGGGCTTTTTGTGTTCAAGGACTTGCATCCGTTCATTGATTCTCCAGCCGTAAAGCGATGGTTGCGGGATGCGATCGCAAGCTTTAAAGGCACGCAAAAATCAATTCTGCTCATGTCTCCGGTTCAAGAGGTGCCGATCGAGCTTGAGAAGGAAGTGGTCGTGATTGATTTCGCAATGCCAAGCATGACAGAACTCGATCAGGTCCTGACAAGCCAGCTTGACCAAATTCGTACCCGTCGTATCACGACGGAAACTCGTGAAAAGCTTTTGAAAGCAGCGCTGGGATTGACTCGCGACGAAGCTGAGAAAGTCTATCGAAAGGCATATGTTACTACAGGTCGCCTGACCGAAGAAGAAGTTGATATTGTTCTTTCAGAGAAGAAGCAACTGATTCGTCGTAATGGCATCCTAGAGTTTATGGAAGAGGATGAAACGATCGAGTCTGTTGGCGGTCTAGAGGAGCTAAAGCGTTGGCTGAAACAGCGTTCTAATGCCTTTACGGAGCGAGCACGAGAGTATGGGTTGCCTCAGCCGAAAGGCATGCTGATTTTGGGTGTTCCAGGATGTGGCAAGTCGTTGATTGCAAAAACCACTTCCCGTTTGTGGGGGTTGCCTTTGATTCGGCTCGATATGGGTCGTGTCTACGACGGCTCAATGGTCGGGCGATCGGAAGCGAATTTGCGAAATGCTTTGAAGACTGCCGAATCAATTTCTCCTGCTATCCTGTTCATTGATGAGATGGACAAGGCATTCGCAGGCAGTACTGGGTCATCCGATTCAGATGGTGGCACTTCTAGCCGTATCTTTGGTTCGTTCTTAACCTGGATGCAAGAGAAAACCTCTCCGGTCTTTGTGATGGCAACCGCCAACCGAGTCGAGCGGCTCCCTGGAGAATTTCTACGGAAAGGGCGTTTTGATGAGATCTTCTTTGTCGATTTGCCCAATGCCGAAGAGCGCAAAGAGATCTTTGACATTCACCTTATCAAGCGTCGCCGCGACATTACTCGCTTTGATCTCGATCAGCTAGCCAATGTGTGCGATGGCTTTTCAGGAGCAGAAATTGAGCAAGCGCTAGTCGCTGCAATGTATGACGCTTTTGCTCAAGACCGAGAGTTTACTCAACTAGATATTATTGCGGCGTGCCGAGCTACGATGCCGCTATCTAAGACAATGACCGAGCAGGTAACAGCCCTACGGGACTGGGCTAGGCAGCGAGCGCGACCTGCGGCGTCCTCAGTTGCTGAGTATCAGCGACTTGAGTTCTAAAGCTTTCTCCTGCTCCCAACAGGAGGAAAGGCTGGCTTGATGCCAGCAGCCAAACAGCAATTAGGCTTCAGGTTTCCACTGAGCGCTGATTGCGATTCTCAACAAAAAAACGTTGTCGTTGTATTCAACTTTCCACGGAGGAAACCCCAATGTCTCACTTTAGCACCCTACGTACCAAAATCACTGAAGCTGAAATCCTTACCTCTTCTCTTCGTGACTTGGGCATTGCCACCAAGACCGAGGCTGATGTTCGCGGTTATAACGGACAGCGTGTTCGTGCTGACATCGTTGCTGTTCTTGAGGGTGAATACGATTTGGGCTGGTCTCGCAACGCAGATGGTTCTTTCGACTTGATCGCTGACCTCTGGGGTGTTGCTAAGAAGCACAACCAGACTGAACTGATCAACTCGATCAACCAGAAGTACGCTGTGAACAGAACTTTGGCTGAAGTCAAGCGCCCTGGATTGCAAAATGCCAACGTTAAGTTGGTTGTTCAAAAGTAGTTTCTCTGCGCGTTCCCAAGCTGGCGGGTTAACTTAGGGTTAGCCCGTTTTTTGTGTCAAAATGGCACTGCTGTGAGGATTCGCTATGACCGACCTAGTATTAGACGCTGAAATTCGCCAGATTATTCGATCGTGTGGGCAACAAGCAAAATATCTGGCATCTCAAGCGTTTGAGGTATCTCAGAAGGGTCCTAATGATTTTGTGACGAGTGTGGATCAAGCCTTGGATCGCGCCTTGACCGAGCAATTTACAGCCCTCTTTCCTGGCGATCGCATCATCTCAGAAGAAAACGCTGGTTCTAGACACTATTTTCAAGCAAATCATCGGCTGTGGTGTATTGATCCGCTAGATGGGACAAACGATTTCATTCAAGGCGATCGCAACTATTCGGTTTTAGTAGGCGTGTTAGAGAAAAAGGGCGCGGGTCACAAAACCGTGATAGAACCGAGCGCCGGATGGATCTACGCTCCAGAGTTTGACCTGATGTATCACAGCACTTCAACTTCTGGCATCTGGAGAACTCAAGGAGATGCTGCTCCTGAAGTGTTGCACCCCGTCGAGCCTTCCCGCGCTGCTCGTCCTAAAGTGATGATTGGCGAAGCTGATTTCGCCAACTTTGGCACCCTCTTGAGTGAAGCAATTCCAGATTTGGAATTTGTTCGCTCTCCTGGCAGTTTTGGCTTGAAGGTCGTGAATGCAGCCTTAGGAGAAGCGGCAATGTATGTCTACTTCAACAAACGGGTGAAGATATGGGATACGGTTGCCTCAATTGCGATCGCTCAAACCGCCGGCTTGGTCTGTTGCGATCTAGAAGGTGAGCCAATTAGCTATGCGGGCGACCACATTAATTTAGAAACTTTAGCGCATCAGCAATCCATCGTGATTGGATGGGCATCTTATGTAGAGTCACTACTTCCTCGCATGAGGAGTGCGATGCTGTCGGCTGCCGCCTAATAGCTTGTGTTCTCCAGTCTATCTAAGCAGTTCGGCAAACTCGTCTCATTTGCAGACCATCAGATCGTTTGACACTTGCTGCTGAGCGTTTGCTGCCGAGCAAGTCATTAACTCTCTGACCTGTAGAAAACAGCGCGTCTCTGTTAGACATAGTTGTTGAGTGACCTTCTACCACACACGCTTATCCCTGAAGATCTGTCATGCAGACTGAAGTTTTCAGTGAGTTATTTCCATTGTTGGCCGCGGCAAATCCAGAAACGCTGGATTGGCTTCTGTCCGTTGCAACTGAGCATGAGTACCCCACTGGCAGAGCCGTTTTGATGGAGGATGCCTGGGGAAATGCGGTTTATTTTGTCGTCTCAGGCTGGGTAAAAGTTCGACGGCACTCTGGTACAGGGGAAGACGTTTCCACGTTGGCGATTTTAGGACGGGGCGACTTTTTTGGAGAGATGGCAATTCTCGATGAGTCGCCGCGATCGACTGATGTAATTGCCCTCTCCAATGTACGCCTCCTGAGCATTTCTGCTCAACGATTCATCCAAACTCTCTTTAAAGATCCGCAGCTTCATCATCGGATGCTGCAACTCATGGTAAGACGACTGCGACAAACAAATATTCGCTTTCAGCTTCGCCATCAACCGCCTGCTATCAAGCTGGTCAACACCTTGTCTTTGCTGGGCGAAAATTATGGCGATAAAGTAGGCGCAGGAGCCGAAATCTTTAACATTCCAGCTAGAGATTTAGCAGATGTAACCGATATCACCGTTGAGGAAACCGCAAAGATTCTAGAAAAGCTGAGTGACAAAGGCTGGCTCAAGGTCAACGCTGAGCGGCAAGTCATTTCTCTGATGAATCTTCAACAGTTGAATCAGTTGGGGGGAAAGCGGTAAGCGGCGAGGCAGACAAATGAGGCATGATAAGGGATAACACTCTCGATCGCTCTTCATTGATTATTGCGAGGTAAGTCTATGGACCGTGAGGATTTTGAACTGACTCAATCTACCGGAGGTTCGCTTCGCGAGCCGCCCCTTGTCAGCACTTCCTCAACAGCAGGATTAGACCTTCTACCCTCAAGCGATTGCGCGATATTGTATCAAGTGGCGATGCCTCAACCAGAATCTCATCTGTTCGAGGTGACGTTACGGGTGCACGATTGGCAGGCACAGACTCTTGATTTAAAAATGCCCGTTTGGACACCAGGCTCTTATCTAGTGCGCGAATATTCACGGCATTTGCAAGACTTCGCGGCATTTTCTGAACCTGAAGGAACTCCACTTCGGTGGCAGAAGATGAGCAAAAATCATTGGCAGATTGAGACTCAGGGCAGGTCAGAACTAGTAGTTTGCTACCGAGTATTTGCCAACGAGTTAACCGTTCGGACAAACCATTTAGATGCGACCCACGGATATTTCAATAGTGCGGCGCTGTTCTGCTTTGTGGCAGGGTTTCAGCATGTCCCAATTCGCGTCAAGATTGTGCCACCACCTGGATGGGCTGTGACTACGGCTCTGCCTTCTAACCGAGAGAACAATACTTTTGAAGCAGAAAACTTTGATGCGCTGGTTGATAGCCCGTTTGAAGTGGGTCAGCACCAAATTTATCCTTTTGAGGTTTTGGGTAAGTCTCATGAGTTTGCAATTTGGGGACGGGGGAATTTGGATGTCGATCGCATCATCAACGACACTCAAAAAATCATAGAAGTCGAAGCGGCAATATTTGGTGGGCTGCCCTACGATCGCTACATTTTTTTCCTACACTTAACGGCTCAAGCCTTTGGTGGATTGGAGCATAAAAATAGCTGTTCGCTGATTTATTCGCGGTTGGGGTTCCGGGCAAAAGATGGGTATGAGCGGTTTATGCAGCTTGTCGCTCACGAATTTTTTCATCTGTGGAATATCAAACGAATTCGCCCTAAAGCATTGGAAGTGTTTGATTACGAGCGTGAGAACTATACGCCATCGCTGTGGTTTAGCGAAGGAACAACCAGCTTCTACGATTTGCTCATTCCGTTTCGGGCAGGGATTTATGATGCAAAAACCTATCTTGATGCGCTGAGTCGAGAAATCTCGCGCTATCTGACCACGCCAGGACGCTTGGTACAGCCATTGAGCGAATCGAGCTTTGATGCGTGGATTAAGCTTTATCGCCCTGATTCAAATAGCGCGAATTCTCAAATTTCCTATTATTTGAAAGGAGAAATGGTGACGCTGTTGCTAGATTTGGCGATTCGGAGCAGGCATCAAAATCAGCGATCGCTAGACGATGTGATGCGCCATTTGTGGGAGCAGTTTGGTAAAGACGAGGTGGGATTTACACCAGAACACTTGAAGTCTGTGCTCGAATCGGTGGCAGGATTTGATTTGACAGACTTTTGCGATCGCTATATTGACAGCACGGAAGAACTGCCGTTTGACGAGTATCTCTCTGGCTTCGGCTTGCGTCTGGTCTCCCAAGATGAAACTGGCATACCCACTATTGGGATGACCGTAAAAACGGAAGGCGGGCGCGAAATGGTGAAGTTTGTCGAAGCAAATTTACCCGCCCAACGCGCCGCGATCGATCCAGGAGATGAACTGGTGGCAATCGATGGATTGCGCGTGGGGGCAGGGCAGTTGAACGAGCGATTGAAAGACTACCAATCTGGCGACACTATTGAAGTGACGGTGTTTCACGGCGATGAGTTGAAGCTGCGATCGTTAACCCTTGCCCCCCCTCGCATAACTCAGCATCACCTCAAAGCGATCGCGCATCCGTCCACTGTTCAACAGCAAAATTTTGAGGGTTGGCTTGGCGTTTCCCTATCAGCCGTGACTTGATCTAGCGCTGGGAGTTGGGCTAGCCTAAGAAAAGCAGAGCGAACAGATCAAAGGGCTAAGGCGTTAAATAAAGCTTTCTGCTTCTGGATCAAAGACAACCGCTTGCGGAAACTCTTTCATGGCTTTGAGAACCCGCACATAGTCATCAAAATATTCCAAATCTGGATCGGCATCGCAACTAATATCAAATCGGAATCCGTAGGTTGCCAATTCGGCTTGATCTGTGCGATCGCAGCCAAATAGCTCCACAATACTTTGGGTTTCTTCGAGCACCGTCGGAGACGCATCTGCCCAAATGTAAAGCGACCAGTCGTTGATAAACAGCGTTAGTTGAGTCTCTTCTCGAAAGACCTCGATCGCGCCGCTCTGTCCTGCCACAGTAGAATTTAGGGCTGAGCGCAGTTTTGCCTCAACTTGTTCAAGGGAAACCAAAGCAGCCGTTGGGAGCATCACCATTGCTGTGTATGACATTTACAGAATTCTCACTCAACAGTAAAAACAGTTTTATGGAAACTAGGAACTGGGTGATGCTTTAGTCTACAAAGGAAAGGGTTGCGAAAAGTACGTTTCCCTGTAGAATTGCACCAACTTGTACCACCAATTTCTACCAAAATTGCATTGCAGACTCTCAATTCGTATAGATCATCCGTTCTAAGTGTGTTATCAATGATAAAAATCGCCAGTTTTTGGTTCGTGACATTAGTTTGAGGCTAAACTGAACACTAATTTTTCATTTTTACCTGTTTTAACTACCGCCTGTGTACGTCAAGCGTGTTGAACTAACTAACTTTAAATCGTTTGGGGGCACGACGCCAATTCCGTTGCTGCCGGGGTTTACTGTGATTTCGGGTCCCAACGGTTCCGGAAAGTCGAACTTGCTAGATGCGCTACTGTTTTGCTTGGGGTTGGCAGGGTCTAAGGGCATGCGAGCAGAGCGGTTGCCCGATTTGGTGAACCAAACGCAGAGCAGCAAAGGGCGATCGAGCGTTGAAGCGATCGTCACAGCGACGTTTGATCTGTCAGATGAAATAGAGGTTCTGAACGCGCTAAACAATCCGAATGAAGAGAATGCAGAAGTTTCGCTCAATTCTAATGATCATGAGGCTACCAACGGTGATAGCTCCCATAGAAGCACCTCTGAATTAAATCGCGATAAGTCTAATGGGCACAGGGAAAATAAGGGGAATGGCAGTAATGGAAATGCCAACGCCAATGCTGAGTGGAGCGTCACGAGAAAGCTTCGAGTGACACAACAAGGAACGTATACCTCAAACTATTTTATCAATAGTGAACCGTGCACGTTAACTGAGTTACATGAACAATTGAATCGTCTGCGTATATACCCCGAAGGATATAATATTGTCCTTCAAGGAGACGTAACGCGAATCATTTCGATGAATGGGCGAGAACGGCGCGAAATTATTGATGAATTAGCAGGCGTAGCATCCTTCGATCGCAAGATTAACCAAGCCAAAGACAAACTGAATGCAGTCAAAGAGCAAGAAGATAAGTTTCGGATCGTCGAGACCGAGCTAATTGCTCAGCGCGATCGCTTGGCACAAGATCGGCTGAAGGCTGAGAAATATAAGAAACTCCGGGCTGAAGTTCAGGCAAAAGCGCTATGGGAAGTTATCATCCGGTTTCAAGAGGCAGAAAAAAATATCCGAAACGTCCAGGAGCAAATTCAATCTGACGCGAAACAAACGGTTGACCTCACTGAGCAGTTAACCGCGCTGCAAACCGAGCTTGAGAAAACGTCTATCGAGTTAGAAAAGCTGAATGCCCATGTGCGATCGCTAGGCGAAGAAGAGCAGCTTGCCGTGCAATCGACCTTGGCAACCCGCGAAGCAGAACTGCGCCAACTTCAGCGCCAAGCCGACGATCTCACTGTTGCCCGTGGCGAGATGACCAAGAGCTTGACGCGATCGCAGCAAGACCTGAGCGACCATTTGCAAACCTTAGAATCGCTGACCCAAGAGCAGCAAACCGTCGGATCGAGAGAACTTGCGATCGCAACTCAACAGCGAGATGCGGCGCGGCGCAACCTCGAAGAACGCCGGGAAGACGCGAGCAATTCTGCGGCGAGTGCAGAAGCATGGGTGCAAGAGCAAACCCAATTGCACCATCAGATCGAAACATTAACCAAAACCTTGGAGCCTCAGCGCACCGAGCAGGCCCGTCTGCGGGAGAAAACCGAGCAACTCGAACGGCAAGTTCAAGAGCAAGCCGACCTGCTGCAAACGATCGAACAGCAGCTTCACGCAACCCAAACCGAACACGCAAATCTCAACTCTCAATTAGCAACACGAACTCAGGAAGTGCAATCTTCTACACAAGCGGTGTCTGAAGCTGAAACCGAGCTAAAAATTCAGCAGGAAACCCAAACACGCCTGCTAAACGAACAACGGGAAAAACAACGCAAGTTAGATAAATTAGAAGCGCAGGTGCAAGCCACTCAGGAAGCCCAAGGAACCCAAGCCTCACAGGTGATTTTGCAAATGGGATTGTCGGGGGTGTGTGGCTTGGTGGCGCAACTGGGGCAGGTGGAACCGCGCTACCAGCTTGCTTTGGAAACGGCGGCAGGCGGAAGACTGGCAAGCATTGTGGTTGAGGATGATGCGATCGCTGCCGCCGCGATTGAACTTCTCAAGCAAAGACGCGCCGGACGAGCCACCTTTCTGCCGCTCAATAAGATCAGAGCGCCCCACATTCCCCATCTCTCGACCCAACGGGCAATGCGCGGTTGCCTCGATTATGCCGTCAATCTGATTGAGTTTGAAGACAAATATTACGACATTTTTGCGTATGTTTTTGGCACAACCTTGATTTTTGAAACCCTAGAGGATGCCCGTCGCCACTTGGGGCAGCATCGCATCGTGACCTTGGGCGGAGAACTGCTCGAAACCAGTGGTGCCATGACCGGAGGAAGCGCAGGGCATCGATCGTCGCTGAAATTTGGCAAAGGCACTGCCGCCGAATCACCAGACGTGATTGCCCTGCGAAACCGGCTCACCGAAATCGATCGGATCTTGGCGCACTGCGATCGCGCCATCTTGAGCGCCAGCGATCGCCAAAAAGAACGGACTCAATGGCTGATCGAGGCACGGCAACACCTGCGTGAACTGCAACTCAACACCGAGCAAGCGCAAAAAGAGGTGGATCGCTTAGAAAAGCAGCGCGACCAGCTTGCGCCCCAGCTTGAAACCCATCGCCAAGCCCTCGCCGTGGCTCAGCATCGTCTGCAAGCGTTGGATACTGGCGTACCGATCCAAGAACAGCAGCTTGATCACCTTCGTCAGGCGGTGGCAACCCTAGAGCAATCGCAAACCCACAGCGAATGGCAGCAGATTCAAGCCGCCTTGAGATCGCTCGAAGCCGACCTCAACGACAAAGACCTCTGCCTCCGCACGATTGAACAACGCATTCAAACCCTCGAAACCCAGCGTCAGCGATTGCAAGAGAAGATCGAACAAGGGCAAATTCGGATCGCCGAGCAGCGATCGCAGCAAACAGTTCAGCTTCAGCAGCACGCCGAAAACTCAAGTCAGCAAGTCACTGTTCGTCAACACATTGCCGAACTGACCACGGCAATGGCTGCCCTCGACCAAAAACTAGGCGAAGAGCGGCGCAAACGAGATATCGTCGATCGCCAACTCCGCGATCAGCAAACCCAGCAGCAGCAGCTTAACTGGCAGCGTGATAAAGTCCACGAAACTCAGCAAGCTCGCCGCGCCCAACTGATCGAGATGCAAGCGCAACTCGAATCTCAACGCGCTGACTTGCCCGATCCCCTGCCGGATATTCCAGTCGATGCCGATCGCAATCTAGGTCAACTCCAGCACGACATTCGCTCGATGCAGAAACGGCTTCAGGCAATGGAACCGGTGAATATGCTGGCGCTAGAAGAGTACGATCGCACCCAAACCCGCCTCGAAGAACTGACCGACAAGCTCAAAACCCTCGAAGATGAACGCACCGAACTATTGCTCAGAATCGAAACCTTTACTACCCTGCGCTGCCGCGCCTTTATGGAAGCTTACGAAGCCGTAGACAAAAACTTTCAGGCGATTTTTGCAACGCTTTCAGAAGGGGATGGACGGTTGCAGTTAGAAGACCCCGACGATCCCTTCAACGGCGGGCTTAATCTCATCGCCCACCCCAAAGGAAAACCCGTTCAGCGCCTTGCTTCTATGTCTGGGGGCGAAAAGTCTCTCACTGCCCTAAGTTTTATCTTTGCCTTGCAGCGCTACCGCCCTTCGCCCTTTTACGCCTTTGATGAAGTAGACATGTTTCTAGACGGCGCAAATGTAGAGCGATTGTCTAGAATGATCAAACAAGAGGCACAGCAAGCACAGTTTATTGTCGTGAGTCTGCGCCGTCCGATGATCGAATCGGCTCAACGGACGATTGGCGTGACTCAAGCGCGGGGAGCCTACACTCAAGTTTTGGGAATCAAACTGCCACAAAGCGCTTCTGTATAGCTCACGCTTACCGAATCTTTCCGGTAGGGATTACCGCTACACCCGGATCGCATACCCGTAGGTATATGATGATGAGATTCGGAACTATGATTTTATTAGTAGACAAGGTTTGTAACGCAGGATTCGGGACACAATGACAGAAGAATTTCGCCAACGCTCCGACATTCTTGGAACTCAGGTCATCACCCGCACCGCCGGAAAGCGACTAGGCGTGGTGAGTCAGCTTTGGGTTGATATTGATCGTCAGGAAGTGGTAGCTCTCAGTCTCCGCCCGAATCTGTTCTACGGCACCCCCCAACCGATGATGCTCTCCAGCATTCGCCAGATTGGAGATGTGATTTTGGTGGATGATGACAACGTGATCGAAGATGTTGATCTTGAGGCTTATAGCAACTTAGTTGGCTGCGAAGTCATCACCGAAACAGGGGAGTTGCTGGGTAAAGTGCGCGGTTTCCGATTCGACATTGATAGCGGCAAAGTCGATACGCTGGTGATTGCCTCGATCGGGCTACCCCTCATCCCCGATCAGATCGTTAGCACTTACGAACTGCCGATTGATGAAGTGGTCAGTAGTGGTCCCGATCGCTTGATTGTGTATGAAGGCTCAGAAGACCGGATGACCCAAATTACCGTTGGCGTGTTAGAGCGGTTGGGTCTCGGCAAAGCGCCATGGGAACGGGAAGAAGAAGGTCAGTATCTCGCGCCGATCCGCACTGAAAATCAGCTACCGTCGGGTCAGCAAGTGCCGATGGAAGCACCGCCGCGCCGTGCCCCAGTGGTTGAAGAAACCTGGGACGAAGACACTTGGGAACCTGAACCGATCCAGAGACGCCAACCAGAGCCTGAGATGCGGCAGGCAGAACTGTATCCTCCTGTCTACGATGAGCCTGTCTACAGGGAACCGACCTATAGCGAACCTGCGTACAGTGAACCGACCTACAGTGAACCTGTCTACGACGAGGACGAAGCAGATAACTGGACTACGGCAAGTAACCGCGATGCCTACCTTCCTCAAGCGGATTACCCGAATGGGGAACCGAGCCGCGATCGCTATGAGGATGAGCCTGAATATGACGAAGATTTTGTCGATGAAGATGTCGAAGACATTGAAGTTGACTTTGTAGAGATCGAAGAACCCGCCACGCCAACTCAGCTTCAGCTTCCTGAGCCACCTGAAGACCCGTGGGCAGAGAAAACAGAAGATGACTATCAGCCCCAAGAACTTAAGCTGCCCGAAAAGCAGAAAGAGCCTGAATACGAGGAAGAAGGCTACTAAACTGTCATCTATGCCGTTGGGCTGAGGAATTGGAACTACAGGCGGTTGACCTTCTGCCATACTGGAGAAGAGAACGTTTTGCCCTGATTTGCTTATGTTTGGTACATTTCAGCAAAGTAGCCTCCGCATTGAAGTTGAGGCTTCTCAAGAGACCTTGCGGAATGGATTGACCCATCCCCGTGAGTTGCAAAAATGGCTGTGGTTTGAGCGCTTGTCTGCCGGGTTGCCCGATACCTTGCAGCCTGGAGTGAAATTTACGGGACAGATTGGCGCGATCGCAATCCAGCACCAGGTCGAACTGGCTGAACCCAATCGGATTCGATTCTTACTCAGCCAAGGCATTGATGGCTTCCACGAGTGGGCATGGGGAGACGGCTGGGTGCAATCGAGAATTGAAGGGATCTCGCTATTGCCAATCAATTTGGGTCAGACCATCAGCCTGTTGAGCTTAAAGCAGTATTTGGCGAGTCAAACTTCGCGGACGGATGCGTAAGAGAGTGAGGGGATCAAGCAATTGCTGAGCCAAAATTAGGATGTGCGATCGTCCCAGAAAAGGAAGGCATTAAAGATAAAATGCTGGCTCGAATCCGCTCCTCTCTGGCAGTTTCATTGTGATGGGTGTGTAGGATTGATACTCTTCTTCTGAATGGTCGAGTAGTACGGTCACAATGGTTGCCAATATATGGGCGTCGAACCCATGGGCGGGTAGAGGAGCCATCAGCAAAATTTCTCCCGGTCGGTATTTGATGCGGGAAATCGATTTGTCGTCGCTTCGCTGCCTAGTCAGCGCAAGATAGTCTTGCCAGTTTCCGAGCAGGCGGATGACGGTTCCAGGAGGCAAATTGATTTTCTCAGGAGATACGATCGCATACATTGAACCACCCCCGTTTTGCACGATTGATCGATCAATCGACGTTGATTTATCCATCCTATTTCTTGATAGTAAACGGGATAAATCAGGCAACTTACGGTTTTCCGATCCAAAAGGCATTAGCACTCAGAGGCTGTGAGTGCTAAATTATCTAATTGGAGAACTGCGAGATGAAACTAAACCTATGGCAAAGATTGTTGTTTTTAATGACGAGTCCCGGCAGGCGCTTGAGCGGGGTGTAAATGCCCTAGCTGATGCAGTGCGGGTGACCTTAGGTCCACGGGGACGGAACGTCTTGTTAGAGAAGAAGTATGGCGCACCTCAGATTGTGAATGATGGGGTAACGATCGCCAAAGACATTGAACTTGAAGATCCGTTAGAAAATACAGGTGCGGCGCTGATTCGCGAAGTCGCATCCAAAACGAAAGATTTGGCGGGTGATGGCACAACGACGGCAACGGTTCTTGCCCAAGCCATGATTCGCGAAGGCATGAAAAACGTGGCAGCCGGATCGAACCCCATCAGTTTGCGGCGCGGGATCGAAAAAGCGATCGCAACCCTTGTCACCGAAATTCAAGCCGTTGCTAAGCCTGTCGAAGGCAATGCGATCGCACAGGTTGCTACCGTATCATCGGGGGGCGATGAAGAAGTCGGCGCGATGATTGCTAAGGCAATGGATCGAGTCGGCAAAGATGGTGTGATCACGGTTGAAGAATCGAAATCTCTTGCCACAGAGATGGAAATTGTGGAAGGGATGCAGATCGATCGCGGCTACCTTTCACCCTACTTCGTCACCGATGTTGAGCGGCTGATCGTGGAATACGAAAACGCCGCTATCTTGCTTTGCGATAAGAAAATTAGCTCGATTCAAGACCTGGTTCCAGTCCTTGAAAAGATTGCCCGTGCGGGTCAGCCGTTGCTGATCATTGCCGAAGATATTGAAGGTGAAGCGTTGGCAACGCTGGTGGTAAACCGTCTGCGCGGCGTGTTGAATGCAGCCGCCATCAAAGCACCGGGATTTGGCGATCGCAGAAAGCAAATGCTCGAAGACATCGCCGTACTCACCGACGGTCAGGTGATTTCTGAAGAGATCGGCATGAGTCTCGACACAGCCACCCTTGAGATGTTGGGAACGGCTCGTAAAGTCACCATTACCAAAGACACTACCACGATCGTGTCAGACAACGACAACAGCGAAAACGTGAAGAAGCGCGTCGAACAACTGCGCCAAGAACTCGATCGCAGCGATTCTGACTACGACAAAGAAAAGATTTCAGAGCGGATCGCCAAACTGGCAGGCGGGGTTGCTGTGATCAAGGTCGGAGCCGCCACCGAAACCGAACTGAAGAATCGTAAACTCCGCATCGAAGACGCCCTCAACGCCACGAAAGCGGCAGTAGAAGAAGGCATCGTTCCCGGTGGGGGTGTTTCGCTGATTCACTTGGCAGCGAAGGTAACAGCGATGGCAGAAAATCTTAGCAGCGAAGAGAAGATCGGGGCTGAGATTGTGGTGCGATCGCTCGATGCTCCTCTGCGTCAGATTGCCGATAATTCAGGGGCAGAAGGCTTTGTGATCGTTGAGAAAGTTCGCGAAATGGACTTTAACTTCGGTTACAACGCGCTAACTGGCAACTACGAAGACTTGATCGCCTCTGGAATTGTTGATCCTGCCAAAGTCGTCCGCTCGGCGTTGCAAGATGCCGCTTCGATCGCAGGCATGGTCTTGACCACCGAAGCGCTCGTAGTTGAAAAGCCTGAACCCAAAGCAGCGGCTGGCGCTCCGGGTATGGACCCGATGGGCGGTATGGGTGGCATGGGCGGTATGGGTGGCATGGGCGGTATGGGTGGCATGGGCATGATGTAGTCCACCACTTCGCTTATATCAAATCCCTAGAAAGCCGTCGATCGAGTATTGCGATCGGCGGCTTTTTTATCAACGTCCGTATCCAACGGTTATCGCTATGGGCAACTGCTCATCGGCATACGCGGTCCTACGTTGATGCGATTCAAATTCGCGAGGTTTAGCGTGGAATTTTCGTACTGATGGCGATTTCCAACTCTCTGCCAGCGACCTAGTTTCAGAAATCCACCCGGATCAAACGAGGTATTGGCTCGGCTAGCAGGATTAGGCGACGGTTCGTAGGGAATCGCAATTCCAGTCAGGGTGTTGCCGCTCACGGTTCCTTTCACACAACTGCCCACATTATCGATCTGCCCAAATGATCCCACGATCTGGTTTCCCTGCTTCCGAAACAGAAATAATACGCCACCCCGTTTGAGGAGTTCATTATCACTGAGAATTCCTGACGCTTTACCATTCCAAAAGCGGTAGTTGCCATCTGGCAGATCAGAAACCCTACTAGAACTGGTGGGGGGCGGTGTTGATCCCGGAGTTGATCGACAGGTCAGCGTATCATTAACTACTTTGAAGCTGTCGCCCTCGCTAAAGCCCCGTAGCTCGTTGTAGTACTTGGGATCGTTCAGAAACAATTGCCGGGCTGCTGCAAGATTAGTTTTATACACAATCAGTTGCCGCGTTGATGCGATCGTAGCTGCCGGGGTTCCGCCGACGGGTGATGGAAACTGTTCATACTTAAATGTCGTGTTGCCGTCCGTTTCCTCAATGGTGAGAAATGTTCGCATTCCCAAAGGGTTGGGGGTTCCAGCATTGGAATTGAAACTACACGTTGTGGTTGCCGCCGTTTGAGCCAGCGTCGGTTGAGCCGAGGCAAGGGGGGCAACCAGTCCTGCAATTCCTCCCAAAAGGGCAACGACTGCCCAAGGCGTCGCGATCGGCGCACGGCGTAAGTCTATCAACATTGCGATCAGAGGGAAAAGAGATTTCGAGTTAAGCACGTTCAACATAGTCTAGGGGCGATGCTAAAAAATTGATGCTTCGCTATCCTACAGGGCAGAAGTGCAGTCATTGCAAAATTGACACCTGTTTTAACGAACATTTTGCCTGACAGTTCTATAAAACTATTGATCCATCATGTCCCTGACTTGATACCTCCAAAGGCTGCAAAACAACTATTTTTGTGAAGCACTTCAACTTGATTAAAACCAACTTCACGTAATAAATTTAGTTGGTACATCAGGGGTCGCGGCGTATCCTCTTGCTCGATGTAAGCAAACACCTCATCACGATACTCTTCATCTTTGAGTTGCGTTAAGTAGCCTGCGTAACGCTGCCACATCATCTCGTGAACTTGAGACGTAGAATGGGTGACAAGATCAACAATCCACAACGAGCCACTGGGTTTGAGTGCCTGATAGCATTTTGTGAACACCTGTTTCCAGTCCTGATCATCGCGCAAATGATGAAAAACGGCGGCGGCTAAGATGACATCAAACTGGGACTGCCCCAATTCTAAATCTCGTACATCTGCTTGAATAGCGGTAACATTGCCGGAAGTCGCCGAACCAACCCGTTGCACTGCACGATCGAGCATAGGCTGACTCAAATCAATCAGCGTAACGTTTAGATGCGGTAGAACTTCGAGCAACTTGAGTGAATAATTTCCCGCGCCACAACCAATGTCTAAAACGTGCGTTGCATCAGGTTTAGTGGCAGAGGCAGCCTGAACGACTAATTCCAACGAAACGGGTGCATCAATCGTTGCAGATTGTCCTGTCTCCAAATTGGAAAAGCGTTCAACATCGCTGTCAAAGCGTTGGCGGATTTGTTCTACTGTAGATTTCATTGTTCGTTGATAAGTAGCTGGGATCGTCAGAAACGTTCCTATAATACGCTGCTTCAGTGAGGTAAGCAGAAACGTTCCGCGATCGCGCTTGCATTACCCGTGCGTTGATGAATGTACTCAATTTTTGATGCGTCCCCTGCGGGTAACTTGAAGCAGGGTAAATTGAAGCGGTTCCTACGGAGTTGCGCTCTGCGCTAATCGCTCTCCTCCCCCAACCGGGGACTTGACTTCTGAAGATCCCTTTGTTACGGTCTAGAGTAATCAACATTCTTCCGAATCATTGTTTTTAGTGATGCACTACATCCCATCCTACTTTTACTTTTTTTGGCGAGAGGCGGTTCATCCGGCGTGAATGAAGCTTGTCTTCGCCTGGTGAACCGCAGAGTAACATCTGCGGTTTTTTAATGGGTTTCTGTTTTCATCGAGTTCTACCTTATCCCTCCTATGCCTTCCCTCACCCTTTGGTTTTTCGGCTTCTATTTTTGGCTCCCACTCCGTTCTGGGTGAAAGTTCTTCATGGAATTCTTCAGCCCGGAACTCAAACGGTTCTGGGCTTTTTTGTTGGTCAATCATCTGCTGTTCAGAAATTAGTTGTTCAGGAATTCGTTCTTAAGGAGTCATCGCAATGCAAGGCGCAACCCTAGTTACAAAGCTCACCTCTGACCACAAGACAATCGTGCCGCTCTCTGATCTCGTCTCTATCGGCGGTGCAGAGATCGTGATCATCGGCGGACCCTGCACCGTTGAAAGCTTGAGCCAGATGGAAACCGTCGCTCGTACTCTCAAGTCGGCTCCGATTCAAGCCCTCCGAGGAGGCGTCTACAAGCCGCGCACCTCACCTTACGCCTTCCAGGGAATGGGCAGCGAGGGACTAGAAATTTTGGCATCGGTGCGGCAACGCTATGACTTGCCGGTTGTGACCGAAGTGATGGCAATTTCCCAAATTGAGGAGATTGCCGCCGCTGCGGATATGTTGCAAGTCGGCAGCCGTAACATGCAGAATTTCGATTTGCTGAAGGCGTTGGGGCAGGCAAAGAAGCCAATTCTGCTTAAACGGGGGCTTGCCGCGACGATCGAAGAATTTGTGATGGCGGCAGAATACATTGTCAGCCATGGCAATTCACAAGTTGTTCTTTGTGAGCGGGGCATCCGCAGCTTCGATGCCTACACGAGAAATGTGTTGGATTTGGGCGCAGTCGCGGCATTGCGGCAGATTACTCACTTGCCGATTTTGGTTGATCCAAGTCATGCGGCGGGCAAGCGAGAACTGATTGCCGACTTATCAAGAGCCGCGATCGCGTGCGGAGCCGATGGGCTGATCGTTGAATGCCATCCCGATCCTGAACAGTCGGTTTCCGATGCCCGTCAAGCGCTTTGCCTCGCTGATATGGTCGCGTTGGTTCGCAGTTTAAAGCCGATCGCAGAAGCGGTTGGGCGCAAGCTATACGGCACAGAACTTGCCCTTAGCACACCCCGCAACTCTGAAGAGATTGCCTGATCCCAGCATTTTAGAAGGGTGCGATCGCGGGTGATTCCCCTTCTAACGCCTTGATCGTCGTTTGACGAGATTTTTAGCGATCGCACCTCACGATCGGCGCACATTCAAACAACACCAATCTCCTCGTTTCCAGAGGGCTGCCACAATCCACCCATTCGCTTCTAACGTATCCGCTACAGGTTTGGCTTGCTCTAGTAAAATGCCGCTTAAAATTCCCCAGGTTGAGGGCTTCACGATAGAATTCCACTGAGGAATCAAGTCAATAATTACTTCCGCTAAAATGTTGCACACTAACCCATCTACGGGTTCAACCAGCATGGTTTCTAACTGCTGAACGCTGCCTTCTTTCACCACCAATCGGTGCGGGTCAAGTTGGTTTAAGACGACGTTTTCATGGGTTGCCTTTACGGCTAATGGGTCAATATCAACGGCGTAGGCTTTCTTGGCACCCAGCAGCAAAGCCCCGACTGATAAAATTCCTGAACCACAGCCAACATCCGCCAACACTACATCTTGAGGATTTTCGCCAAGGCGCATTTCCAGCGCTTCTAGACAAAGCTGAGTTGTGGCATGATCCCCTGTGCCAAACGCCACCCCTGGTTCTAATTGCAGAATAATGCGATCGCACGCTTCTGGTTTGGGGAGCCACGCCGGATTAATCAAGAAGCGATCGCCGATGGGCTGCGGTTGCCAATGCACCTTCCAACTGCTCGCCCAATCTTCCTCATCAATCAATCCCCATTGCACGACGGGTGCAGGCAAGCCAACGCAAAGCGCATCTTGACGGAGCCACAGCGACAGGGCAGATAAGTCTAATAGCTGCGCTTTTTGCTGAGGCAAATAAGCCGACACCAAACACGATGATCCCTTCAGTTGGCTCGACGTTCCTCGGCAGCCAAATTTATCAAGCCGCCAATAGATCATCTCGTCTAGTGCCGCGTCGCCAAGGACTTGGATTTCCCACCAACTGTTTGCCATGAATTAAGAAGGGATGAGGAACGAAGAACATTGAACTGAAGAGTCGAAGGGGGTAGATCCGGATTGCCCTCTCCCGTAGAGAACCAAAGATTTCACTCATGCCGTGCCAGCCGTTTGTCTTCGCTCCTGTGGGAGGGAGAGAGGGCAGTGATGCGATCGCGCTTAGGCTTGGGTAAAGCATCCCTGATTTACAGCGTCACCGTGTAGGCATCTCGAATGCCTGAGACCTTCTTCACCTCCTCTAAAATATTGTCAGGCAGGGGATCATCAATACTGAGAACCATCACCGCATCCCCTCGAACGATTTTGCGCCCAACTTGCATACTGGCAATATTGACATTGAACCCACCCAGCAACGAGCCAATGCTACCAATGATGCCGGGCATATCGCGGTGCAGCGTAAACAGCATGTGGCGATTGGGCGGAACGTTGATCGGGAAGTCGTTGAGGCTGGTGATGCGGATTTCGTTATCTCCTAACAGCGCCCCGGTTACAGAATGCTCGCCGAGCGATCCTTTAGCCGTGAGTTGCAAGGAGCCTGCATAGTCTCTGACCGATGCATCCCGCGTTTCGATCACCCGAATTCCGCGTTCTTTCGCTTCGATGCTGGCGTTGACGTAATTCACTCGTTCCTGCAACGCATGGGACAACAGCCCCTTTAGGGCAGCAATCACGATCGGCTGACTTTGATTGGTTGCAAGTTCTCCTTGCAAGCCGATGTTAAGCGACTCGATGCGACCGCCTGCAAGCTGCCCAACCAGGTTTCCTAGGGTCTCTGCCAGTTGCAGATAAGGCTTGAGTTGCTCTAGCAGATCAGGGCGCAAGCCGGGAATGTTGACCGCTGATCGCGCAGGTAACCCAAGCAGCACATCGCGAATTTGCTCAGCCACATCCACCGCGACATTAACCTGAGCTTCTTCGGTAGAGGCTCCTAAGTGCGGTGTGAGAACAATCTCTTTGCCCAATGCCGTGAGCGGAGATTCTCCCAATGGCTCGGAGCCAAATACATCTAGGGCGGCTCCGGCAATTTTGCCTTCTTGCAGAGCGGCGGCGAGGGCGGCTTCGTCGATGATGCCACCTCGCGCACAGTTGATGATGCGAGTGGTGGGTTTCATCCGTGCGATCGCAGCGGCATTAATCAAGTTTGCAGTCTCTGGCGTTTTGGGAATATGCAGCGTGATGTAATCCGATTCTTGGAACAGCATATCGAGTTCGACCAGTCGGCAATTTAGCTGTTCTGCCCGCTCGACCGACACAAACGGATCGTACGCCAGCAGTTTCATCCCCATCGCCCGGGCAACAGTGGCAACATGAGCGCCAATTTTGCCCAATCCTACGACGCCTAGGGTCTTGTTATAGACCTCATTTCCGGTATAACTTTTGCGATCCCACTTGCCACTTTTGGTAGATTGGTTTGCATCCGGAATGTACCGAGACAGCGACATCATCATCGCTAGGGTATGTTCTGCCGCTGCGATCGTATTGCCTTCCGGAGAATTGACAACAACGATCCCGCGCCGCGTCGCTGCGGTGACATCGACGTTATCCACGCCAACGCCTGCCCGTCCGATAATTTTGAGATTCTTGCCTGCATCGATCACATCAGCCGTGACACGAGTTCCAGAGCGAATCATCAATGCATCGTATTCTGGAATAATTTGCACCAGTTGCTCCGGCGGCAACCCAGTTTTGATATCGACCTGGGCAACTTGGGAAAGAATATCAATTCCCACTTGATCGATGGGATCGGAAACAAGAACCTTGGGCATAACTACTACTGTTAGATGGGCGGAAATTAAGGGGCAGAGCGACGGGGAAGTTGAGACTCACTCCTTGCGTTAGCGTTGCCGCCAGCGTCTGTTCAAGACTTTCCCCAAACAGTCATTCTAGTAGATTGGTGTATCATGCCTTGCTGATGCCCAAAAACTTTTCGGATTTGGTATGTCTTGTGAACTCACGGTCTGCATTACCTGATTGTGAGCAGTAGAATAATGAGCAGTCTCAGATTCCTGTAACCCAACGTTGTCTTGATGGTGCTGGTTTGTCAATGGTGAAAGAAATTGTTTCTCTTTTCTCAGGATGTGGAGGGTTGGATCTAGGATTCAGTCAAGCTGGTTTCAAGGTTGTCTGGGCAAATGAGTACGATAAGCGCATCTGGATCACTCATGAGAAGAATTATCCAAACATTTTTTTAGATAAGCGCGATGTTAGGAACATACGCTCCAGCGAGATTCCTGAGTGCGTTGGCATTATTGGCGGACCTCCTTGCCAAAGTTGGAGCGAAGCTGGAACGCAGAAAGGCATGAATGATGCAAGAGGCCAGCTTTTTTTAGAATATGTTCGCATCTTGAAAGATAAACAACCTCTTTTCTTCTTGGCTGAAAATGTTTCTGGAATGCTCCATAAAAAACACATTGCGGCACTAGGTTCAATTATTAGGAGCTTTGAAGATGCAAATTATATCGTTTCTCACAAACTGTTAAATACTGTGAAATATGGCGTACCACAGGATAGAGCGCGCGTTATTTTTGTGGGCTATCATCGCTCTCTCGGTAGGCATTTCAATTTTGATGTGTTGGAAACGTATTCTTACAGAGCTTGTAGTTTGTATGACGCAATTTGGGATTTGCGCGATTTGGCTATTTCTGCAAAAGAAAAAAACAAGACTAATGGCGAATTGTGTCAGGTTCCAAATCATGAATATATGATTGGAGGTTTCTCTAGTCACTACCTATCGCGTAATCGAGTTCGTTCTTGGGATGAGCCTTCTTTTACAATTCAAGCAGGTGGACGCCATGCACCGATGCATCCGCAGGCAAACAAAATGATTTATGTTGAGCGGGACAAATTTATGTTTGATCCCGATTCATTGCATCCCTATCGACGATTATCGATTAGAGAATGCGCTAGAATTCAAACCTTTCCTGATGATATTATTTTCTATTACAACGATTTAGCTGACGCTTACAAAATGATCGGAAATGCTGTCCCTGTTAAATTTGGCTATGCATTAGCTCAGGCAATAAATGATGATTTGTTTGAACGGAAAGAGCAAGACAGTGATATTAGAGTTTTATCAAATAAGGTATTTCAACTGAGTTTAAACATCTAAGCATTTGAAGCATATGAGCCAAGAAGCTAGATCTTTTGTGGGAAGCACGAATGTTCTGAAAGCAATTAAACACCTTGTTGAAAATCCTGTCTTTGATGTAGTCAACTACTACAGAAGCAACAATAAGATTAATGCAGCAGGTGATGCTTTAGAACTCTTTGTAAAAGATATTTTTGCTGGAATATTAGACAATCAAAATGAAGACGAAAAGTTAGCAACGTATGAGAGAGTCTATTCATACTTCGGTAATGCGAGTAATCCTCCAGATTTGATGATTATTGGTGGAGATGCGATCGAGGTCAAGAAACTGATTTCAGACTCTGCCTCGATCGCGTTGAATAGCTCCTATCCGTCAGCAAAGCTATTTTCAGATAGCCTGATGATTACAAAAACATGTCGAATTTGCGAGGTTTGGAGTGAACGAGATTTGATCTATGCGATCGGCAGTGTGAATCAAGAGAAATTAAGTTCGCTTTGGCTTGTCTATGGTGATTGCTATGCAGCGAGTCGAGAAGTTTACGAGAAGATTAAGCAGAAAATCGCGAAGGGAGTATCAGAGATTCAAGGTGTTGAATTCAGTGCTACTAAGGAGCTAGGACGAGTCAATAAAGTTGATCCGTTAGGAATTACTAATTTGAGAATTAGAGGAATGTGGCAGATTGATCATCCTCGAAAAGTGTATCAATATCTCAATATTCCTGACCAACGCAATGCCGCTTTAAAAGTATTTGCATTAATGCGGGAAGAAAAATATTTGTCATTTCCATTTGAAGATAGACGTTGGCTTGAAACTGCTGAGACATCTAATTTAACGATCGCAGATGTCAAAATCAAGTCGCCTGATAATCCCGTAAAACGAATTCCTGCTAAGTTGATCAGTTTTCAAATCTGATGGCAATCTCACTCTTTTGATGGTCCAAATTCATCGGGAAGTTCTTCGATCGCTTTTCCTAAAATTCGACAGAGCGCTTTCATCTGCGGAACCGTCAGCATCGCGATCGAAGCACCCCGTTCCCAACGGCTAATCGTGGCAATTCCGACACCAATGCGACTAGCAAACTCTTGCTGTGACAGTCCGGCGTCTTCCCGCAGCCTTTTGAGGGGTGATTCAATCTCCTTTGAGCTTAGATTGTTTTTTTTTGCCATAGAGACTTGACTAATCAACTTGATGTGATTAATCTGATTAATCAAGTTGATTAAATTAAATATGAGGTTGAGCAAGCTGATAATAGCCTGCTTCGAGCTTCGTGTGCCCTTTTTTCAGATCTCATCGATTCAGGAGTTTGTGATGTGTTACCGAGAACGATTGCATCCTTGGTGTGTTGTGCAATTATTGCCGAATATGGAGCGCGCGATCGTTGCTCGGTTTCGGCGACGTGGCAATGCTGAAGAGCATTTGAAGATTCTCAGACGAATGTTGCCCAGCACGACTTACATCATTCTGTTTGACCCAGGATTAGACTAGATAAGCAGTTCGCGCTAGTAAATTTATGTCTATCTCGTTCACAGATATTGCTGCTGCTGCCGATCGCCTTTTTGGGGTGGCGCATCGCACTCCGGTTTTAACGTCAACTACTGTGAATCAGCGCACGCGATCGCAGGTGTTTTTCAAGTGCGAAAACTTCCAAAGAGCCGGATCGTTCAAGTTTCGCGGGGCGTACAATGCGATCGCTCAATTGTCAGACGATCAGCGAAAGCAAGGCGTTTTAGCCTATTCATCGGGAAATCATGCTCAAGCGTTGGCGTTGGCAGGTCAGATTTGGGAGGTGCCGGTCACGATTGTGATGCCGAGTGATGCGCCTGCGGTAAAGCAAGCCGCGACAAAAGAGTATGGTGCAACGATTGTGTTTTACGATCCTTTGGAGCTTGGCGGAGCCAATCGCGCTCTGCAAAAACGCGAGGAAGTGGCGAATGAGATTGCAATAAAGCATCAATTTACTCTGATTCCACCGTTTGACTATGCGCCTGTGATTGCCGGGCAAGGAACGGCTGCTAAAGAATTGATTGAAGAAGTGGGTAAGTTGGATATCTTACTCGTCTGTGTGGGTGGGGGCGGATTAATTTCGGGAAGCGCGATCGCAGCTAAATCCCTCTCTCCCAATTGCCAAGTCATCGGCGTAGAACCCAAGCGGGCAGACGATGCCACGCGATCGTTTAACACCAGAACGCTGCAACGAGTGGAGCATCCGACTACGATCGCCGATGGTGCAAGGTCTCATTCACTCGGACAACTGACGTTTCCGTTAATTTTGGAATACGTCGATGACATGGTGACGGTTTCGGATGCAGCCATCTTGCGATCGATGTTCTTTTTATGGGAGCGCCTAAAAATCGTAGTCGAGCCGACAGGAGCTTTAGCCGCCACGGCGCTGCTTGAAGGCATTGTCTCGGTGCCCAACGCCAAGATCGGCGTCATCCTTAGCGGCGGCAACGTAGACCTTAAGGAAGCCGGAAAGTTATTTGCAAAGGCAACGGCAAAAGAGAAACATCAGCTTCGTCGTCCGCTCGCTCAGGAACTCAGTTAACGATCGCAAGCATTCACAGTTTGATCACGCTTCCTAATGCCAAAGACAACACAATCATCTCAACCGAACTCCTAGTCCTGACTGATCATTGGGAACAACTCTGCCATTTTCAAACGACGCCCCGATGAACGGATCATTCAACAAATTCAAATGGCTATCTAAATCTAAATGATCTGCTAATGATGATAGATGAGCCAACGCTGTGTTTAACAATGTGCTATCGGAATAACAACCAAACATTATCTTTAAATCGTACGCTTTCGCTACATGAATCATCCGCAACGCTTCTGACAACCCGCCCGATTTCATCAGCTTAATATTAATGCCATGGACGCGATCGCTGAGCATCGGAATATCGCGGCTCGTAAAACAACTTTCATCCACAAAAATTGGCAGGGGCGACAAATAAAAGAGTTTGGTTAGTTCGGTTTCCCGCCCCTTGGGCAAAGGTTGCTCGATATAGGTAACACCGCGCTCTGCTAGCCAATGCGCCATTTTCAACGTCGATTCAACCGTCCATCCACCATTGGCATCAACGCTAATTTGAGCAATATTTGGCGCAGTTTCCTGCACCGCCGTAAACATCGCTTGATCCGCTGCAATTCCTTCCGGGCTACCCAGCTTCACCTTCAACGCCTGAATATCTCGCCGCGGAGATTCTGCCGTCCCTTTGCCGAGCCAATCTAAAACCCGTTGTTTGGCTGCTTCAGGCGTGCTGATGCCGATCGTCACAGACGTTGAAACAATGCGATCGCGCTCTAGCCCCCACAGTTGCCACAGGGGAAGACCCGCGTACTTTCCCAACCAGTCGTGCAGGGCAACATCCAACGCGGCCCGCGCCGCAGACGGAAGCTTGGCTTGCCCAAGCAGGTGCTCAATGCGCTGCCGTTCTAGGGGATGAAGCGACTTTAGCAGGGGTGCGATCGCTTGGAGAGATCGGGCGATCGCAGCCGTCGTTTGCGGTTTTTCGCCCATCGAAAATGGCGATGCTTCTCCCCACCCTTCCACGCCATCCTGCTCAATTCTGATCCAAACATTCGTCGTTTGCGCCGTTGTGCCTCGGCTAATCGTGAGGGCAAAGCGTTTATGCACGGTGAACGTTTGAATCTGAATCTCCATAGCACACAAGGTCAATAGGTACTGATGTTTAGTTAATCAGAGAAAAGCATCCGTTAGTCGAAGCAGAAAGGTGACTAATCGATCGACTGGAGGGCGCGATCGCTAATCGGTAAGATCTTTCGCTTCATACCAGGCAACCCATCAAACCGAATCGCCAGCGTTGCTTTCGCACCAGACCCAAATACATTGGTAATCTCGCCCACCCCAAACTGAGCGTGCATCACGCGATCGCCCACACTCCAATCGAGATCATCAGATGGCTCCGCCCCAACAGGAGCCGCCGTTCGAGTTTGGGAACCGCCCTTCGCCAGACTTTTTGTCCACTTGCTAGGAAGCGAGGTCGCGGTGTTGGTGTCCATCAATTCGCGGGGCATTTCGGCGAGAAACAGCGAAGGGCTAGCAGGTTCGCGGTTGCCATAGAGACGGCGCTCCCGCGCATGAGAGATAAACAACCGCTCTTGCGCGCGGGTGATGCCCACATAACAGAGCCGCCGTTCTTCTTCGATCGCCGCCGGGTCATCCAGCGATCGGTAGCTGGGAAACAAGCCTTGCTCTAACCCCACCAAAAATACGATGGGAAACTCTAGCCCCTTAGAAGAATGCAGCGTCATCAGCGACACATTCGTTGCCTCTTCGGGTGTGTCGTCTAAATCTGAAGCGAGGGAGGCATTCGCCAAGAACCCGACCAGACTCTTATCGTCCTCATTTTCCTCTTCGTATTGCAACACTGCGTTATAAAGTTCCTGCACGTTTTGAAACCGATCTTCGGCTTCATCTGTACCCTGAGCCTTCAAGTCTCGAACATATCCAGACTCTTCTAGCACGCCCTGCACAATCTCAGACGCCGACACAGAATCTAGCATCTCGCGGTGTTTCTCAATAATGGCGGCAAACGCGCTCACCCCTTTTGCAGAGCGCCCTGCCAGGGTTTTTACAGAGGTTTCGTCGCTGATGATCTCCCAAAGAGGAATCCCAAGCTCGATCGAGGCTTTTTGCAAAGACTCAATGGTAGATTTGCCCACCCCCCGACGCGGCGTATTGATCACCCGCAGCAGGCTGAGCGTATCGGCAGGGTTAACGATCGCTCTGAGATACGCCAACACATCTTTGATTTCTTTGCGATCGTAAAATCGCAAGCCTCCCACAATTTTGTAGGGCACCCCCCAGCGCACCAAAATATCTTCAAATGCGCGAGACTGAGCGTTCGTCCGATACAAAATCGCAAACTTGCCCCAATGCAAATCAGCATTCATTTGCTCTAACCTCCGCATCTGCTGAATCACAAATTCGGCTTCGTCAATTTCATCTTGGGCGCGGTAGCAAAAGGTCGATTCTCCCCGTCCACGGGTGGGCTTGAGAATCTTATCAATGCGCTCGGTGTTATTTTCGATCAGTTCATTGGCAAGTTGCAGAATGTTTTCTGTCGAGCGGTAGTTTTCCTGGAGCTTCACCATGGTGCGCGTATCATCGTCGGGCAACCCATCGCCAAAGTCATGCTGAAACCCCATCAAAATCGTGAAGTCTGCCATACGAAACGAGTAGATCGACTGGTCTGCATCGCCGACTACAAACACCGAGCGGTAGTTCCAATCTTCAAATTTAGAGGCTGATTCCCCGTTTGTCACCAGCAGTTGAATCAGATCATATTGGGTGCGATTGGTGTCTTGGTATTCGTCTACCAAGATGTGGCGAAAGCGTTTGTGCCAGTATGCTCGAATCTGTTCATTTTGGCGAAATAGCTGCACCGGAATTAAGATTAAGTCGTCAAAATCTATCGCGTTGTTTTCGGCTAACTTATCTTGATATACGCTGTAAACGTTACTGATCACCCGTCCTCTAAAATTTGGCTGTTCTTTCTCATATTCTTGCGGGGAGAGACCTTTATTTTTAGCGTTGCTAATCGCATAGCGAACCGATCGCGGATCAAATTTCTTTTCGTCTAAATTTAGCTGATTAATAATGATGTCTTTGACCAAACTCTGAGCGTCTGACTCATCAAAAATAGAGAAGGCTCTCGTCCATTTGCGCCCCCGCTCATCCTGAAATTTTTCGATGTCAAAGCGCA
The DNA here is from genome assembly GCF_010091945.1 of Myxacorys almedinensis A. Taxonomy (GTDB): domain Bacteria; phylum Cyanobacteriota; class Cyanobacteriia; order Leptolyngbyales; family Leptolyngbyaceae; genus Myxacorys; species Myxacorys almedinensis. The sequence continues at coordinate 83,685 of NZ_WVIE01000010.1, read as the reverse complement.
AAATTCGACAGCACAGCGCATGAAACGTACCGATCCAGAGATCTTTGGTGATGGTTTTGTAGACCTGCGATCGCAGCTTTGTCTGCACATGTCCCGGCAACGCTTCTAGCGGCTTGTCATGCGATCGCGCTGCCTCCCGCTCAGCAAACAGCCGCTCGATCCGTTCCTTCATTTCCTTGGCGGCTTTGTTGGTAAAGGTCACTGCTAAAATATTCTCCGGATCAACGTGATGCTCTAACACGAGGTTGGCGATCCGATAGGTCAGTGCCCGCGTCTTGCCTGATCCTGCCCCCGCGATCACCAGGAGCGGTCCACAAAAATGCTCCACCGCTTGGCGTTGAGAAGGGTTGAGATGGCTCAGGAAATCGGTAGTCATGGCGAGGGCAAAAAGATGATTCTACTTTATTATCACCCATCTAAACCTCTGGAGGGCTTCTGCCCCAGCCCGTGGGTTTGGCGCTGTCGGGAACCTAGAGACGCGATTGGCAGAGCTATGCTTCAAACGATCGCTCGAATTTGCCAACCCACAAAATCTTGACAGGACTTCTATTCTCCTTTACTAACCCAAAACTCTTCGTGATACTATTGCAATAATTTCCTAACTGATCAATTTAACCGGTGAAACATTTGGGGCAGAGGTTGCTAACCCAACGGCTAACGATTTGGCACATGCTGCCGATTGCGATCGCGCTCCACGGTGTAGCGCTGGTTGTTCCTGTTCCATCGGCTGACTTCGTGTCAGAAGAGCCTCAAAAAGAGACCAAGCCTGTCGAGGTTGTCACCTTACCGCCGTCTCCCCCTCCTAGCACAACGTTACCGACGCCAACAGCGCCCTCGTCCCCAATCGTCCCAACCCCGATCCCTCCATCTGTCAAACCTCAGCCACAGGCAATTTTTCCTAAAACTCCAGCGCCAACTCTGCAAACGTCACCCGCGCCCAGCCCATCGATCGCGCCATCACCAACAGTAACGCCATCGGTCACACCATCAGTAACACCATCACCATCAGTAACACCATCACCATCAGATTCACTACAGCTAGAAGGTGCACAACCGGGTTGTAGAGGATTAATCGGCTGTTGGCAACTTCCAGAAACAAAAGGGCGATTGGTTGCAGGCACACTAGAGCAACAGCTTCAAGATCAAGGCTACAACGTTACTAAAAAAGACTTAGAAGACGATACCGGAATGACGGTGTATGAGATTTCTAAAGATGGCGCGTTCCAGTATTTTTTGCATGTAATTTGGGGCGATCGCGGCACGGTCTACGTTCGCAATCCTCAATTATTAAGTCGTAGTGATTTAGAAACGAAAGCAGGCTTGTAAAACGTTGCTCTATCATGCCCTGTGCTAACGTAACAATACATCCCTTGACCTCTTGATCGGGAGTCACGCTGCCATGACCCTAAGCGTTGCTGAATCTAATATTACCTGGGAAAAACTACCCGACGATTTTATCTTGCCCGACACTCCTGTGGACAACATAAACCAGCCACCCCTCGCGACCGCCCTAACAGAAAGCTTACAGTTAGCAGGCAAACTGCCCGACACAGCCCTCACGACAACCAACTATGGCATCTGTGCCACCGTCAACGGCAAGCTCGTGATCAAAGCCCCGGATTGGGGCTATGTTGCTGCGATCGCAGTGCCGAGAACAGAGATCAAACGGAGCTACACGCCCCGGCTTCAAGGCGAGATTCCGACGATCGTGATGGAATTTCTCTCAGATGCCGAAGGCAGCGAATATTCCAGTAAACCCAGCTACCCGCCTGGGAAATATTTTTTCTACGAACGTGTTCTACAGGTTCCGAACTACGCCATCTTTGAGCCAGACACAGGTGCGTTAGAGGTCTACCGCCTAGATCCATCTGGGCGATACCAGCTACAGCCATCTGATGACCCACACCATCGGTACTGGATCGCTGAGATGAATCTATTCTTGGGGTGCTGGCAAGGCACTCGCGAAAACCGAACGGGCTACTGGCTGCGTTGGTGGAATCCGCAAGGGGAGCTATTGTTGTGGGGCACAGAACGTGTAGAGCAAGAACGCCAGCGAGCAGAGCAAGAACGCCAGCGAGCAGAGCAAGAACGCCAGCGAGCAGAGCGTTTAGCGGCGCAGCTTCGGGCGGCAGGAATAGAGCCAGAGGCATGACTTTGAGGCGCTCTACGCAAATCTTTCTAGTAGATTATCAACCTTGAGTGGATGGGTGGATGGTTTCAATTACTAGACTCTCCCTCTCTCCCCCTAGTCCCACCTTTCAACCTTGACAGACCCCTAGGCAAAGATCTGCAAATTTGATTCATTCACCTGGACTTTGACTGGCGTATCGATCGCAAGTTGCGGGTGCAGGGCACTGAGAACTTGGAGGTGCTGACCCGAAGGGGTAACGACCACATAGCGATGCTCCCGTCCTAAAAACTGTCGATCGCGAATCACAACTGTGCCTGTTTCATCGGGGTGAAGCGCAAGCGCCTGTTGACGAACCATGAGCAACCCCGACGAATGGGCGATCGCAGAAGACAGTTTGAACGCACCAATTTCGGTGTGCCAGAGATCGCCCTGGCGGGTCGCTGGCAGAAAGTTGGCTTGGGTGACAAATTCGGCAACAAACTGAGAGGCGGGCGTTTGGTAAATCGCTTCCGGCGTGTCAAACTGTTCGACCTGCCCCTGCCGCATCACCGCCACGCGATCGCACAGCGACAGGGCTTCTTCTTGATCGTGAGTGACAAACACCGCAGACATCCCCGTTGCCTTGAGAATAGTGCGAATCTCTTGCCGCAAGCGCAACCGAACTTGCAGGTCTAGGTTACTCAACGGCTCATCGAGCAAAATCAGAGACGGCTGTGGCGCGATCGCACGAGCCAAGGCAACGCGCTGTTGCTGCCCCCCAGACAGTTCGTGAGGATAGCGCTTTTCAAACCCCGTCAGCCCCACCAGTGCGATCGCTTCTGAAATTCGCTCCTTTGTCTTCTGGCGATCGCGACCCAAGCCAAACCCAATATTTTCGGCAACATTTAAGTGGGGAAACAGCGCGTAATCCTGAAACACCATACCCACATCCCGCCGTTCTGGGGGCTGCCATCGGTTAGAGCCTGCCACTCGCTGCCCAGCAATGTCGATCGTGCCATTTTGCGGCTGCTCAAAGCCAGCAATCAACCGGAGCAACGTGGTCTTGCCGCAGCCCGATGGACCCAACAAGCCTAGCAGTTCGCCTTGATGGAGCTTCAGCGAAACGTGCTGAACGACCCAGTTTCCAGAAAATTGTTTGGAAACGTCGTCAAGGTGCAAGATGACAGATTGGGGCATCGTCGTCAAGGTAATCTGGCTAAATGAAGGACTTGTTGAGAGTGGTCATCAACGATTTCCAGTCTACAGTAAAGTAGTTTTAGAGAAATGGTTAAACCCCCTTGATTGGCTCCGCAAAACGATAATGCAAAACTCGCCGACGCCTTCCACCGCGACTTCCACCGCGACATCACCCCTACGCTCGGTCGATGCCCGTCGCGTTAGCGGATGGAATATTTTGGTGGCGATGATTGCCCTCTTCATTTCAATCCCGGTTCTGTCGGTGGTGAGCGGCGTTTTTATCGATGCAAGCGCAGTGTGGCAGCACTTGGCAGAAACCGTCTTGGCAAGTTACATCACAAACTCGATCAGTTTAATGCTGGGGGTTGGCATCGGGGTAACCCTGATTGGCGTGGGGACGGCTTGGCTCGTCACCATGTGCCAATTTCCAGGAAGCCGCGTTTTTACCTGGGCGTTGCTTTTACCGCTCGCGGCTCCAGCCTATATTTTGGCGTACACGTATACTGATTTCCTAGATTTTTATGGCATTGTGCAGTCTAGCTTGCGCTCTTGGTTTGGCTGGAGGGGCGTTAAAGACTATTGGTTTCCTAATGTGCGATCGCTGTGGGGTGCCATTACTATGTTGACGCTGGTGCTGTATCCCTATGTCTATTTGCTAGCGCGTTCGGCGTTTTTATCCCAATCAACCTGCACCCTGGAAGCTAGCCGCAGCTTGGGGTGTAACCCTTGGAACAGCTTTATCAAAGTCGCGTTGCCGTTGGCGCGCCCTGCGATCGTAACGGGTGTGTCGTTAGCGTTGATGGAAACATTGAACGACTACGCAACCGTGCAGTTTTTTGGCGTTGACACCTTTACAACCGGCATCTATCGAACGTGGTTTGGCATGGGCGAACGATTGGCGGCCTCTCAGTTGGCAGCCTTTCTTTTGATTTTCATTTTTGCACTGATTTTCCTAGAAAAATGGTCACGGGGACGGGCGCAATATTACCAAACCAACCGGCGGACTCAGATTTTCCACAAGTATCGCTTGCACAATTGGCGTGCGATCGCGGCTGTCTTGGCATGTCTCATTCCGTTGACGCTGGGGTTTATCATTCCGGGGGGGGTGCTGCTTGAGATGACGCTAGACAACCTAGATCGAGTCTTTGACCAACGATTCTGGAACTTTGCACAAAATAGCCTCACCGTTTCAGGGCTGGCAGCCGGTGTCGCAGTGTTGCTCGGCTTGATCTTGGCGTATGGCTTGCGACTCCAGCCAACGTTGGGAATGCAGCTTGCCACTCAAACGGCTGCAATGGGTTACGCTGTGCCGGGTTCGGTGATTGCGGTCGGAATCTTAGCCCCGTTGGGCTGGTTTGATAATACCGTTGATGCCTGGTCGCGATCAGCGTTAAATTATTCCACCGGGCTGCTGCTGAGTGGAACGATTTTCGCATTGACGTTTGCCTATCTTGTTCGTTTTCTAGCGTTGTCGTTTGGTGCGATCGGGTCGAGTTTAACAAACATCAAACCGAGTTTGGATGACGCTGCCCGAAGTTTGGGTCATAGCACACTCGGTACATTGCGCCGAGTGCATGTGCCCCTGTTGTGGAAAGGATTGCTCACAGCAGCTATTTTAGTGTTTGTCGATGTGATGAAAGAGTTATCAGCAACACTGATCATTCGTCCGTTTAATTTTGATACGCTGGCGGTTCATGTATACAACTTAGCCGCAGACGAACGGCTGGTAGAAGCCTCCGGATCGGCGCTAGCGATCGTTGTTGTCGGGTTAGTTCCAGTTGTGGTCTTGAGTTGGCATATGGAACGCAGAGATTAACGCTTAATTTAATTCTTATTCGATCGCTAACGACACGCGATCGCCGCCCATATCCCGCAATGTCCCCAACACTTGCACCACCCGTTCGTAAGGCAATTGCTTGTCTGCCTTGAGCACAACTGTGCCGTCAGGAGTGGCGTTCAGATAGGCAGCAATGTGTTGAGCTAAGCGATCGCGCGGGGCGGTTTTGCCTTCTAGCAATAGCTGACCCTGCTGATTCAAGCCCACAATTAGAGGATTAGCAGGCTTTTCCGTGGTTTTGCCATCCTTGCTCTGCGGCAGCGACACATCGACAGCCTGAAAGCTGGTCAACGTCATCGACACGATAATAAAAAAAGTGAGGATGGTCATAATCACATCCATCATCGGCAGCAAGTTGATTTCTGGCATCCGCGAGGGCTGTTGTTGCGCTCTAAATTTCATCCCGTTCGCCCCAAAACTGCCGATAAATCAGTTCTAACTCGCTGCCGATATCCGAAAAATAATCAATTTGGCGAGATTGCAGCGCCACACACACCCGAAAGGCAGCTAATGCGACGATCGCCACCACCATGCCACTTGCCGTGGTGATCAAGGCTTCCGCAATGCCCAACACCGCCCTAGAGGTATCAACCGCCGACCCACCGCCGCCAATCCTGAGGTTGAAAAAGGTCACAATCAAGCCAGAAACCGTGCCCAACAGCCCCAACAGGGGAGCCATGGCGATCACGGTTTCTAGGAGTTTGTCGCCCTTTCGCATTTGGGCAAATTCGCGATCGCCTGCTGCTTCCATCGCCAACCGAAAGGTTTCTGGATTGGGTTGTTTGAGCGTTAGCGGAGCCAGCAAAAACCGAGCGATGGGCAAATCAGAGGCAGATTCGGCGAGCGATCGCGCCTGCTGTAGATCATGTTTCGCAGTTTCTAGCACCTGTCGAGCGATACGGCTTTCACCGCTCAAGACATGCCACCAAAACCACGATCGCTCTAACGCACAGGCGATCGTTAAAATCGACAAACCCGCGACAGGCACCATCACCGGCCCACCCTTGGCGAGGAGTTCAAACAGCGTAGACATTGCGCTTAGTTATTTCCAGCCTGCTCGATCCATAATCTTAAGCGCTTCTGCATTGTTTTTACCGTATATCGCCGCATTAAGTTTATCTTCTTTAAAGGTTCCGTATGCGGATAGTACCGGATCAACCTTCACGCCAGCCACAACCGGATACTCATTGTTTCCAGCTGCAAAAAGTTCTTGGGCTTCTTGGCTCGCTAAATATTCTAGAAACTGGATCGCTGCCGCCCGATTGGGAGCCGTTTTGACCACGCCACCACCGCTAATGTTGATATGAGTGCCGCGATCGCTTTGATTGGGGAACACAATACCAACGCGCTTGGCGACTTCTTGATCTTCTGGCTTTTCAGATTTTGCCAACCGAATCAGGTAGTAGGTATTTGCCAAGGTTAGATCGCCTTCTCCGGCTGCCACTGCCTTGATCTGAGCCGTATCGTTTCCTTCGGGGGGGCGCGCAAAATTTGCGGTGAGACCGCGTGCCCATTCCTCGGTCTTCTGGGCACCGTGCTGTGCCAACACCGAGCCAGTGAGCGACTGGTTATAAATGTTGTCCGACGATCGCATGACGATCCGCCCTTTCCATTTTGGGTCGGTCAACCCTTCGTAAGTCGAAAGCTCAGCCGGTTTGACTTGATCTTTGTTGTAAACAATCACCCGTGCCCGTCGCGTGAAGCCAAACCAGTGCCCTTGGGGTTCTCGCACGTTTTCTGGAATTGTCGACTCTAAAACCGAAGACTTGACCGGCCGCAAGAGACCTGCTTCTTGTGCCCGCCACAGCCGCCCTGCGTCTACCGTAATCAGCACATCGGCGGGGCTGTTTGCGCCTTCGCTTTTGATGCGCTCGATCAGTTTATCTGCTTCTGCTTCAACTAAGTTAACTTTGATGCCAGTCTTTTTCGTAAAGCCGTCGTAGAGCGCGTTATCTGTGTCGTAGTGACGCGCCGAATAAAGATTGACAACCTGCTCATTTGCTGATACTAGGTTAAACCGCGCCAACTGCCCTACGGCGACGGCTACGATTGCTGCACCTGCCGCCAAAAATACTCGCCTTCTGATTGCCATAACCTAGAGTTCTCCGATGTGTTTCATGGCGCAGAGGTGAGGATGACTCAGGCGATCGCTAGTCACTTACTCCCTCTACTATTATTGATATAACTTCTTAATAACCAAAGTAAAGCAGTCAGGAAACCGTGTCAAGAATATTCTAGAATAACAGCTAAACAAGCCAAAACCTGATCTGTTCATTTTTTTCAGAACTCCAGGTTTTGGCTTGCTAGGAATCGGCTTGACCGAGCAATGATTGAATTTGATGAATTGATCTAGTGGTCTGTCAAGATTGAAATGATGGACTGGGAATCGTTGAGTGGTTGAGTGGTTGAGTGGTTGAGTGGTTGAGTGGATGGGTAACATCTCCCTCTACCCCTCTCACCCCTCTACCCATCCACTCAACGTTGACAATCTACTAAAGCCTGCCCAGCATACTTTTTCACAACGTCTTGCTACAGGCGTTGGTTTTGTATCTGCTTCTAGGCTATTTCAAGAACTTCTATTTCAAGAACTTTTACTCGTCGTTTCCATCAGTCGCAAATAGCCGAACGTGGCAAGGAAGAAAAACGGCACAAAAAACCATTCCGGAGAGTTGCGGTATACCCAAATCATCAGAGCCAGCCAGAGGATAAGACTAAGCAAGGCAAGTAACTCACGCATGGGATACCTCATGAACTGTCATAGGAGTTCTTTCATTACTTCAGTACACTCACTGAAATTTCAGCAAAAAAAACGTGAAGACTCTATTAAAAATTGGTGAAGTCTCTTGATGGCACCCATCAGGGATTTCTGATAACGAGCTAAGCCCAATCGCAACCTCCTCTCTTGGTTTGCATCTTGCTTGTCGAGATTTACAGGTGGGTATCGAGATTACACCATTTCGGATCGAGGTTTGCATCTTTCTAACTCGATTCGCTCAATCTCCGATCGAGTTTGCACAAAATTTTCTTTGATAGAGGATTGCGGTATCGAGTTTTGCGATCGCGTTTCTCAATACACCATCGCGGTATCAACGATTGCGATCGCGTTTCTCAATACACCATCGCGGTATCGAGTTCACGCATCGGCTTCCTTGATACAGTATCCCAATCGTTGATAACAAGTTTGTGTAGGGCTTGCAGAACAGTCGTTCCGTTGTACGCGAAGCCTCTACTCCTTTACCGCTTCCTCTAAGGTATTCTGTTCCCACAGCGATCGATACAATCCCGCTTGCGCCAACAACTCGCTATGGCTTCCCATCTGCACAACCCGACCTTGCTCCATCACAAAAATTCGATCCGTCATTGCCGCTGCCGAAAGCTGATGAGAAATAAACACAACCGTTTTACGATCCGTTCCTTCTGACAAATTCTTGAGAATCTGCGTCGCGGTTTGGTTGTCTACACTGGAGAGCGCATCATCCAAAATCAAGATGGGGCTATCTACTAGCAGCGCCCGCGCTAACGCCGTTCGCTGTCTTTGCCCACCGGAAAGAGTAATCCCTCGCTCTCCCACAATTGTTTCATACTGCTGCGGAAAATTCAAAATCTCACGATGAATTTGCGCTGTTTTTGCCGCATACTCTACCTCATCTGGCTCAGCCAACGGCTTGCCGTAGCGAATGTTATTTTTTATGGTGGTGCTAAACAAAAAGCTTTCTTGAGGAACATATGCGATCGCCCTCCTCAAATCGTCTAACCGCAGTTGCGTAATGTCATATCCATCGATAAACAGTTCACCCGGCGCAATGTTCAAAAGTCGCGGTAGCGCATTGGCTAGAGTCGATTTTCCTGAGCCAATCTGACCGACGATCGCAATGGTTTCCCCTGGCGAAATCGTAAAACTCACCTGATTTAGCGCAGGCGTTTTCATCTTGGGATAAGAGAAGGTCAAATTTTGAGCGACCAATCCCCCTTTCACCTGCTCTATTGCCAAGGGAATTGCATCCGGCGCAGTCTGAATCTCAGGCTCAACCGACAAAATTGCCTCAATGCGATCGATGCTTACCTCACCTCGCTGATATGCCGTAATCGTAAATCCCAGCAGCGCAGTCGGAAACGCCAGGCGCTCTACAAAAATCAACAGCGCAATAAAACTGCCAATCGTAATTTCACCCCGCTCGATCGCGCCACTGCCAAACCACAGCAAAATCAGCGCACTACCATAGCCCAACGCCGTCAAAATTGGAAACAGTGTATTGCGCGTCAACGCTAGCTTAAGATTTGCCTTAAGCAACCCTCGATTAGAGTCTGCAAACGCCCGGCGCTCGTTCTCCTCCTGAGCGTAAATCTTGATCAACGCAATTCCGCTCATGTCTTCCTGAATCAGTTCACTCAATCCTGAAAGCTTTTCTTGCACCTGCAACTGCTGCGATCGCAACCGATGACTAAACAAATTCACCAACACCAGCATAAACGGATACACCGACAGCGCTAAAAGACTCAACCTCACATCGATCAATAACATTGCAGGTAGCGTCAGGGCATAGGCAAACAGCGTGTTCGCCAAACTCAACACCGCAAAGCCCACCAGCCGCCGAATATTTTCTACATCACTCGTTGCGCGGCTAATCAAATCTCCAACCGCATTCGCCCCAAAGTAAGCTGGTTCTTGCCGAAGCAAATGCGTGAAAATTCGCTGTTTTAGATCAAACTCCACCTGCCGCCCAACCCCAAACAACAGCACGCGAGACGCCATCCGCACCACCAACATCACGGTTGCCGCCACCAAAATCACCATTACATAGAACAGAATTTGATCGAAACTAAACGTAATGCCCAGCGTATCGATCGCGTTTTTAATTTGTAACGGAATGTAGATGCCGATCGCATTCACAACCAAAAGCGCCAAAATACCGGCAAGCGTCGTCCGCCAATGGGGACGAAGGTAGCTCCCTAGTTTCTGTAATTGTGAAGGTCGTGCCATAGCGTCTAGTCACGGGTGGGAAACCTTTTCATCGTAACGCCAATCCCCACAATCCAAGAGATGCCCCCTCATTCCTTAGTAGCTAGAGGGCGATGAGGGTTGAATGGCTAGCGATCAAATTGCTGAAGACGCTAGATTGCCCTGACTGGTCTGATCCACCCCCTCAAGAAATAATAGATAGAAGTGATGTACTCGTTGATCACTTTAGAACTCAGCGAAAGGGCATCAACATTGGGCAAGATATCGGCTAATCGAAAGTTTCGCTCGATCAAGTCCCGCCCTTGAACTCGATTTCGCAAGGCTTCGCGGCTAGGAACGGTATAAAAATCTGTTGGTCGGGGCAACACCGAAAACGTTCCTTCTTGTTGCGCTGCAAATTCTTGCCGAAAGGTTGAGACGGCACGCGGCATCTCGATCGCCGAAGTCACGAGGGTGACCTGCCCGTTGTAATCGATATTATTTCGAGCTAGCAATTCACGCACATTGACGGCGCTGTCGTGTACTGTTTCGCTACGAGGATCTTCGAGAAGGTTTGTCACCCCGCGCGATCGCAAGAACGTTGCCGCATCTTGCGCTTCCGACACACTCTCTGGGCTTTCCCCCTCCCGGCGATCGCGCCCCGGTCGAGACCCCGCACTCACCACCACCAGACCGCCCTGCTGCTGAGCAAGCTGCGCCGCATAAATCAATCGATTGCCCCGCTCGGTCAACTGAATCGGTTGATTACTAATCAAAAGATAAGAGGTTTCTGAAATGGGATCTGGGGGCGGAATAAAAGGAGGAGATTCCGGGGTTGCCCCTGTAGGTGCAGGCGCGTCCAACTGTCTTGGTCTAAGTTGCAGCCGAGTCGTATCCTGAGCTAACACAATAATCACCCGTTGTGCTGCCCCCAGTTCTGCTTCTGGCACCAACCGAATGTCTTGAATCGCTTCTGCCTCTGCCCGTTGTGCCAAAAAATATGAGACCGCAGGCAAACTTAAAATCAGTAAAATCGGAATGGCAACCCGCAGCAAAATGATCCCAGTGCCAGACAAAACTCTTCCCCGAATCAGATCTGCAAGGGCAATGAGCAACAAGATCAGCAGCAACCCCAAGGGCGTAAACGGAACTGAAATAATCCTCCAAATGTCGCCAATTAGCCCTGTGTCTGGCGAACCCCGGAAAAAGGTGAAGACGGCAACTCCTAGCAGCAGCAGCAGCACCAATCCTCCCAAAAACACTCTCGGAAGCAACCGCAGCAAGACATACCAGGCAAATATCCCAACCACTACCCACAGCAAAACCTGGGTTAGCAGTACGAATACATCAGTTACTAATAAGACCATGCTATAGTTCCTTGCCTTGCGGTAAACATCCTTACACCCTGTGTAAATTGAAGCATCAATACTCTGCGGAGCTTAATTTTAGTAAAACAACTTGGCAACATTCGTTTAATTAAGTCGTTTCGTTTAATCAAGTCATTTCATAAAGTGCAACTGCATCCCTCTCAATTTAAGACTCGATTTAAGAAGAAGACTGCCGAATCGAGTTTTAATAATCTCTGACTAAGCCGAGATCTAAACCGAGTCAACCCAAAGATTAGTCAGCACAGAATTGGTCATCACAGAAGGTCTTTCAAGATTAGGATTGTACCGAAGATTGCTGATTTGTACGCTGTTTATTTGGGAATAAACGTTTATTTTCTAAAAATCTAATTTCCGAAGGCAACATTTTTGCATTATTCTGACGTTCGCTGTCCCTAAATGAGCCAAAATCAGGCAAAATGCAGAACGATGATATTGGCTCAGGCGTAATATTTAAACTGTGTTTACAGCAGCAGGAGGTCAATCTATGGAAATTATTTTGGCAGGGATTGCATTTGGGGTGATTTTTTTTCTACTGGGTCGAGATTTGCTCAGCGGTGGCAAGAAAAAATAGGGCTACATCAAGGCTTGGCAAAACGCTGAGCCGCGCCCCTTGCGGTATCTGCATAGCAGCGCGCGCCTTAGAGTCCTCAGCCTAGAGTTCTCAGCCTAGAGTCTTGAGCGTTGATTCCTGACCGCCGCTGGGATGAATGAAAAGAAAATAGAACAGTGTGATTGGGAGACATAGAGCACCGTGCAATCAGAAAAAGCGACCGTTTTAGTTACTGGGGGAGCCGGTTACATTGGCTCTCATGCTGTATTAGCGTTGCAGCAAGCTGGGTTTGAAGTCGTGGTGCTTGACAACTTAGTGTATGGACACCGGGATATCGTCGAAGACGTTTTAAAGGTTGAGTTGGTCGAAGGGGATACGAGCGATCGCGCCCTGCTCGACCGCTTATTTGCGTCCCGTTCCTTTGCGGCAGTTATGCACTTTGCTGCCTACGCCTATGTGGGGGAATCCGTCACCGCTCCCGGTAAGTACTACCGCAACAATGTGCTTGGAACGCTAACCCTCCTGGAAGCCATGGTGGCAGCGTCAATTCAGCATTTTGTATTCTCCTCCACCTGCGCCACTTACGGCGTTCCCAATCAAGTCCCCATTCCTGAAGACCATCCCCAAAACCCAATTAACCCCTACGGTGCAACAAAACTCATGGTCGAGCGGATTTTGGCAGATTTTGATCCGGCGTATGGTCTCAAGTCGGTCTGCTTCCGATACTTCAACGCCGCAGGGGCAGACCCAAACGGTCGATTAGGAGAAGACCATCACCCAGAAACCCACCTGATTCCTTTAGTTTTGTTTACCGCGCTGGGTCAGCAAGATGCCATCTCAATTTTGGGAACAGACTACCCAACCCCTGATGGCACCTGCATTCGAGACTATATCCATGTAACGGATTTAGCCCAAGCCCATGTCCTTGGTTTGGAATATCTTCTCAAGGGGGGTGACTCTCAAACGTTTAATTTGGGCAATGGTAACGGCTTTTCTGTTCGCGAGGTCATTGAAACGGCGCGGCGAGTAACTGGCAAACCGATCCCATCTGTAGAGCGCGATCGCCGTCCTGGTGATCCTCCGGCTCTAGTCGGCAGTGCCGAAAAAGCCCAAGCGATTCTAGGATGGTCGCCGCAGTATTCTGATTTGAGTCAAATTTTGGCTCATGCTTGGCAGTGGCATCAAAACCGGCATGGCTAACCTTTGGATATTTGGGAAACGCGCTTTTATCAGCCGCGAAGCTGTGATTAAGATGATGTTGAGACGCACTCTTGATGAACATTATTTGGCGAAGCGATCGGGACGCTGATATCGAGCGTTGGTCGATCGTACGGCAATGCTTTCCCGTTTTGCGATCGCTGATGTCATCGCAGACTACCTTTTAAGCACTCGCTGCTTTGCAGATACCGCAAAGGTCGCTGATTTGTTGCTGAAGGGGCGCGCTGCATTGAGAGAAAACAAATACTATCCCAGGAGCGATGGCGTACTTACTCACTACATTAGGGTGTGTTAACTAAGTATTTGTAGAGGTCATCAATGAGTGCATCAGCCGCGAGAGGGGTTCGACCTCTCCAAACGGTGGGGTCTATATAGTAAACGCGATTTTGTTGAACAGCGTTGAGTTTCTGCCAAAGTGGTTTCTTCTGAAGCAAGTTGAAGTCACGCTCACCTGTTTCACGTCCGCCATAAACCCCAACGAACATAACATCCCCATCCGCCACGTCTAAGGCTTCTTCGGAAAAGGTAAAACTTACTTTTGAAGTATCTTGTTGTGAAGGCGGTCGTTGAAGCCCCACATCACTTAAAACAGAGCTAGCAAATGAGTTTTCACCAAGGATTCCTCCACAGCAGAAGAATATGAAAGAAATCGTTTTATTTTTGTAGCGATCGCCTAACGCAGTTTTGAGTTGCTCAATCCGTTGATGGTAGCGTTGCCAGATCTGTTCTCCAGCTTTCTTCCTGTTTAATACTTCAGCCATAAAGTTAAAATATTGTTTCCAGTTATCCTCTCTTACATTTCCGCCCATCCAATCATAAAAGACTGTAGGAGCAATCGCAGATAGTTGAGGATAAATTGCCTGATGGTTATGCTGCCAGCCAATCATCAGATCTGGTTTGAGTAAAGCAATGCGCTCAATGCTAGGCTGTGACCATTCTCCCAGTGGTTTTATTCCTTCGATCTTATCGGCTAAATAATCAGGAAATTGGCTGTCATAAACACTTGCAATTGGTTTAATGCCAAGCGCGATCGCATTCGCTAAAGCTGCTGGATTTAGTGCGACAAGGCGCTGAGGAGTTTTAGAAACACAAGTTTCTCCCATGCTGTGCTGTACAGTTTGGCAATCATTTGCAGGTTGAAATAAGCTCCTGGAATGATCAAAGTGGTTTGGATTACAGGCTACTGTTAGCAAACACGCCATCATTCCAAAGAGCATTAGGTAGGAGAGGCGACTCAGTAGCTTACTCATGGAGATCCAGCTTAAAACGTCCAAGAAATAGTTCCTTCTACTGTGAATGGGGCACCGTAAAAGACGCGATTCCGATTAAAAGAACCTTCAAAGTAGTCCACATCGAAGAGATTTCTCACATTAATTGCAGCGCGGAATCTATCTTTCTTATAAAAGATTGCTGCATCGGTGGTTAGATAGCTAGGCAATTCAAATGTATTGGCGTTATCACCTGCGCGATCGCTGACATAGAAAAGTCCTAGACCAAATCCTAAACCTTGCAAGTCTCCTTTCTGCATCTCGTAGGTCGTCCATAAGCTAGCCGCATGAGGACCAGTCCGTTGGAATCGCTTACCAACTTCGGCTGCTACATTACTCTGAGTGATGCGAGAATCATTGTAGGCATAGCCAGCGAAAACCTTCCATCCAGGTAGAATTTCACCAGCAAGACTAAGTTCGACCCCTCGACTGCGTTGCTCTCCTGTTTGCACCGAAAAATCAGCATTCACTGGATCAGCCGTTAAAACGTTCGATCGAGTGATGTCATACAGTGCAAGGGTCGTTGAGAGTCGGCTATTTAAATCGGCTTTCACCCCAACTTCATACTGAGTCCCTCTACTTGGCTGAAAGGGATCTCTTGCAAAAGACAATCCGATATTTGGCTCGAAGGATCGGCTGAAACTAGCGTACAGAGAAATCGGCTGAATGGGTTGATAAACAATGCCCACACGAGGACTAAAAGCATTTCCCGATTGGCTAGCTGTTGGGCTATCAAAATCTCCAGACTGACTGAACGTATCAAATCGACCACTTACGAGTAATTTGAGATTGTCTGCAAGGGTGATGCGATCTTGCACTAAGATGCCAAGCTCGTTGTTGGTAATATCTGTACCCGGAGTAGGTGTGAGTGGTCCTAGTGATTGACCAAAAATGGGATTAAAGACATCAATGGATGGAACTGTTCTATTTCCAGCAGGTGTGGCTATGAAACTATTTCTTGCTAAATCGACACCAAAAAGTAGTTCGTGCCTAATTGAACCCGTAGAAAATTTTCCAACAACATTCGTAGACAATTTGTATTCGCGATACTGACTTGCATTATCGGAAAAAAATCTCGGTAGTGTCCGATTATCACCTCTCAACGCACCAGGAAGTATGGCAAACCCTTCAATGTCAGTACCATCGTATCGAAACGTAGTGTTGAGCGACCAATTTTCGCTGAATCTATGATTGAGATTGGAAGTAACCCTCACCTGTGAAAGATTTAAAGAACCTTCATTGACGTTAAGGCTGCGACGTATCTTACCATTCGGGTTGGAAAGCACCGTACCAACTGCGGGCAAACCCATAGGAACTCTGTCTATGAATAAGTTTTTATAAACAGCTTCTACGCTAAAATCTGTGTTCTCGCCCAACTTAGCAGTGATGACTGGTGCAACTACAAAGTTTCTGGTTCGGTTTGAGTCAAGGAAAGATCCCTGATCGCGATAGGATGCGTTCAGACGGTAGAGTAGCCTTTTGTCGCTATCAAGCGGACCAGAGAGATCGACTTCACCACGATAAAAACTAAAACTTCCCAGGTTTACCTCAGCAAAGTAGTAAGGTTCGCTCAAAGGTCGCTTGGTAACATAGTTGATAGTTCCCCCTGGCGATAGTGAACCAAATAAAACCGAATTTGGACCTTGGAGAACTTCAATTCTTTCAATTCCCGTTAGGTCAGGACCGAAGTTAGCACCAGCACCATTAAATATTCTAGAAACAAGTCCATCGAGTGCAGGTGAACTAAAAAATCCCCGAACTAATATTCGCGGTGAGTCAAAGCCACTAGGAGCCGCATTACGGACGCTTGGGGCATTACGCAGCGCCGTGGGAACATCGGCACGTTGATCCCGTAGCACTTCTTGGGGAATAACCTGAATTGACTGGGGAATATCCCGTAGTGGGGTATTTGTCCGAGTCAATGCCGATGAATTTGGTACACGGTATCCGTCCTGTTCCCCCGTCACCGTAATCTCTTCTTCCTCTCCTGCTGCTTCCGGTGTCACTGCCAACACCAACCCCTGCCCCGGAACAATCTGCGCGATCGGTAACTCACTTACTCCTGCAATGCTCACTTGAATTGTCGTTGCATCGGCTTGGGTGACTGTCACCCGATCGATTCCCTCCGCAGGCTTTTCCGCCTCAAACGCTTGTCCATTGCTCAACGCCAACACCGCATTTGCAACCGTAACCACTAGCGAATTTCCTTCCTCGCGCCGAGTCGCCTGTAACGCCTGCCCCGTCTCCGTCTGCAAAATCACCTCTAATCCTTGCTGAGTCGGGTTCAACTTCACATCGATCACGCGAATCGGTAAAGCCACCTCCGCAGGTTGTTGCGAAAGCCAGTGTTTTACGGTAACGGATGATTCGCTCCGCGAAGCCTCGAAGAGTCGTGGAAGATCCCGCACTTGCAATACAGGAGGCATCGTCGTTGTCGCGTTTGGTTCTGCTCCCACAGGCGCAATGTCTAGAACCAATCCACTGCCGATGATCACCGCAACCCACTGCAACCGATTCAACATCTCTCACACCAATACTGATAAGAATTATCAACAAGAATAAAAGGTAGATGCAGGAAACTCAAAGCGATTTTGGCGGTTTGCGGAACTTTTTTTGACCCCTAGAGGAACTTTTTTGACTGAATGCGATCGCATATTCTGAAAGTAGCCGTTCAGCGATCGCAGACCTCATGCCCCTCCTCGACCACTTTCGTCCGCCATTAAGCCTCAAACGCCACTGGCATAGTTTCCACAATGCCTGGTCAACCTATCTTGCAGAGGCACTCAACCAATCCTTGCCAGAGGGTTACTTTGCCGAACCCAATGCTCAATTTGGGATTGAAATCGATATCGCCACCTTTAGCGAAACCAACCTCCCCGATTCCACACCTGTTGCAACTCAATGGACTCCGCGATCGCCAACCGCAACGCTGCCGTTTCAACCTACAACCGATAGCGTCGAAGTGCAGATTTTCAGCACTCAAGCTGGACCCACTCTCGTTGGAGCCATTGAACTCGTCAGCCCCGCCAATAAACATCGTCCGACGCATCGCAATGCGTTCACTTCAAAATGTCAAACCTATCTGCAACAAGGCATTGGGCTAGTGATTGTCGATATTGTGACAACCCTTTCTGCAAACTTGCACAACGAGTTAATGGAACGGTTAGATCTACAACCTGTTTCTCTAGAGACGGGGCTGTATGCCGTTGCCTATCGAGTGGCTGAAAGCGATGGGGCTTCTCGGCTTGACTTTTGGCAAGAACCTCTGACCCTTACTAAAGAACTGCCAACGGTGCCTCTTTTCCTAAAGGGCGGGCTTTTCTTACCGATCGATTTAGAGCAAACATACCATCTCACCTGTACGAGACAACGCATTTCTGAATGAAACTGCGATCGTATTGTAAGTCTGGAGATAAAACAGTACGCTTGATCCGATGAACTTCAGAGCGATCGTATGCGGCGTGATCCAATTTTTTATCAGATGTTTCAGCGGTCTCCTCAACTGTTATTTGATCTGCTGGGAGATCGACCAGCAATGCCGCAGAATACCGATTCGATTCGGTAGCAGTGAAAGAACCAAAATTTGAAATCGATGGAGTGTTTCTGCCGCCAGAATCAGAACCCGGAACGGTTTACTTCTGCGAAGTTCAAATGCAAAAGGACAAGAAGCTTTATGAACGGCTCTTTGGCGAATCGCTTCGTCGATGAAGCAGAAGCCCCGGAGGTTGCTAGATCGTTGCTATCTGCGCGACCCCTCGTGGGTATCTCTTCAAGATCGCGCCTCTGTTTTATCCTCCGAACAACTCGAAGCATTGGGTGAGGCATTGTTAGATTTGTCGTCTGTTCGCGATTTAGAAGCTTGGTTTGCCACCAATTCTTAACTCACAAATAACTTTCTACGCTGCATTTGATAGTCCTTCGGGTTCACGCCAAACTTTTTGCGAAACGCCTCAGCAAAATGGCTCCGATTCGCAAAGCCAATCGCTTGAGCCACTTCGGATACTTTCATCTCTTCCGATTCCAACAATTGCCGCGCCTGCTCCAATCGATACTCATGCAAATAAGCAAAAGCAGGCTTACCAAACTGTTGCCGAAATCCCTCTTTCAATGCCCGACTATTTAACCCAACTTGCTGCGCCAACTCTACGATCGAGGGTGGATGATCCAACTGTTGAATCAAGATTTCTCGTGCTCGGTGAATGCGATCGCGCTCTTCCCCCTCAATTTTCAGGGGTGCTGATTGTCCTTTCTGAATCGCTGTTTCCTCTTCCAGCACCAAGGCTGAAACTTCTAACGCTTTTCCCTCCAAAAACATTCGCTTGATCGTTCCTTGATACGGACAGCGCAAAATTTGCCAAAGTAATCGCTGGATCGTTGGCGAAATTGTTCCAACTCGCGTGTATTGAAGCTGATCCGATGGACGAACCAGCGATCGCAATTCTGTTGGTAGCTCTCCCTGACGATTGCCGACAAACGATCGGAAGAAATCAGGATGCATATTGATGTGAACCTCCAAAAGCGGATCACAGTTAGAGGGAGCTATCATGAGATGGCTTGGTGAAAATCCACTACCATACAGCGCAAATTGATTGTTATCCACCTCGGTAGATCGATCTTGATGCTGTCCTGAAAGATGAAAGTGATAGTTTAGCCATGCTTTGCTCTCTGGTACCTCGACCTGAATCCCATTCCACAATCGATGATCCTCAATCCGAATCTCCAACCCTTCCCGTAATTCAAGCGATCGCGAGTACCCTTCGCCCATTAATGGAGAAACAGTGAAACCCTGGTCGAACTCGTCTTCAGGATCAAACGGAGCCTCCATCGGGCTAAGCATCTGATCATAGGCTTCTCCAGATAAGCGCATTGGCATGATTAACTAAGGCATTCTGTTAATAATCTTTTTCAATAGTGTGACACAAATTGTCTGGAAAAAATGTAGCGATCGCGCTAAATTCTACGATCCGGAGAGTAGGGTTGGAACGGAGGGTAGACGCACTCAAGGGCTGCCGAGTTAATAATAAACTAACGTCATCAAATAGCATCTATCACCAATGTCTAGGGTGAAAGATCAGTGACTAAAAATTGCTATTAATACGTCATTGGGAATGCCTAAAACAACACGTTAATCAACTAGTAAATAATTGCTATGGGCATCATTAGGTATTATTGATAGTGAAAAGTATTAATCATTGCAGAGGGCTAATCATCGCAGAGGGCGCGATCGCGGCTCTCAACCTCGCGATTTGTCTTTAAATAATCTCGCACCCAGTTGCAGGCGGCTGTTTTAGGATCGAGCGTCAGAACTTGCTGCAAATTCCACACGATAATTGTTTTATCGGCGCTAGAAGATGCCAGCAATTTTCCATCCGGGCTAAAATCAATACCTCGAATAGCATCGGTTTGCCCACTCAGCGTTCGTAATAGCGTTCCATCTAGTGCCCATAATTTGATTGTTTTATCTGCACTAGCTGACACAATCATCTTCCCATCTGGGCTAAACTTCACCGCATACACCGTGCCTTGATGCCCGTCTAACGTTTTGAGCAGCGTGCCGTCTAGCGTCCAGAGCCTGACTGTTTTGTCAGAGCCTCCACTGGCCAGGGCAACCGGGTTTGCACCTGCGATCGGCACTGCCACACTATCTACTAACGTTGCAGAAGCGCGAGTTGCTCTAGGATTGAACGCCACCGCTCGGACATCCGCTTGATGCTCAGCTAACGTTGCCAACAGTGCCCCATCTTTGACTCGCCAAAGTTTTACCGTGCCATCTAAGCTGGCAGACGCAATTTTCTGACCATCGGCACTCACCGCCACCTTCCGAATCGCATTAGTATGCCCCGTCAAGGTTTTAATGAGCGTTCCATCGCGCTGTCGCAGTCTAATCTGCTTTTTGCGCCCGCCCGTAATAAACCAGTCTCCTGCTGGGCTAAACTCTAGGCTGTAAATGGTTTCCCCAGGCTCAGCCAACGTTTTGATCAGCACGCCGTGGCGGTTTCGTAGCTGAATGTCTTGATCAAACTCAACCAAGGCAATCTCTTTGCCATCGGGGCTGGCTTTTGCCTCTGTCACCCAGCGCCAATCGCCGCGAAGTGTCTTCAGCAAAATTCCGCTCTGCGTCCAGAACTTGACGGTTTTATCTTGACTTGCGCTGATCAGCAATTTTCCATCGGCGCTAAAATTTACCGACTGCACGAGGGATCGATGCCCTTCTACACGAGTCAACAGTCCGCCGTTTAAGCGCCACATCCGGGCGCTCTGATCGGCACTGGCGGTCATCACGTACTGGTAATCTGGGCTAAACGCTACGCTCCAAATAATATTGTCGTGCCCTCGTAGCGTCGTCAGCAACGTGCCATCGCGTCCCCAAAGTTTCAGCGTTTTATCGAAGCCAACCGATGCGATCGCGGCTCCATCAGCGCGAATTGCGATCGCCGTCACCCCTTGATGATCACTGTTCAGCGCGTTGATCAGCGTGCCATCTCGTCGCCATAGGCGAATCTTATCGTCTAGCCCCCCAGAGACAAACGATTGACCATCGGGGTGAAACGCCACGCTCATGACTCCATCTCGATGCCCATCGAGGGTTTTGAGCAGCGTGCCCTCGCGGTTCCAGAGCTTGATCGTCTGATCTAGGCTGCCAGAGATCAACCCCTGCCCATCCGGGCTGAAGCTGACGCTCTGCACCGGTGCCTGATGCCCGTCGAGGGTTTTGAGCAGCGTGCCCTCGCGGTTCCAGAGTTTGATGGTGTTGTCTTGGCTAGCGGATGCAAGGCTTTGCCCATCGGGGCTAAAGGCGAGTCCATTGATCGAGGCAGCATGTCCTGGCAGAGACCGGACGAGCCACCCATCGTGCGTCCAGAGCCGGATGGTGTTGTCTGCCCCTGCCGTGGCGATCGTCGTGCCATTGGGGCTAAAGGCGGCGGCTAAAACACTCGATTGGTGCCCTTTCAAGGTAGTGACTTGGGAGCCGTCTCGTCGCCAGAGGGTGGCTCTTCCGTCGTCGCTACAGGTCAGAATATATTCACTGTCTGGGCGAATGCTGACGCAGCGCACCTCGCTCTGCTGCCCAGATAGCCGATTAGACTCGGTTGCAGAATAGACGGCTTGCCCCAGCGCCCGTTCGACTTGCTGCCCAATGGCAGGGTCAACCACGCGGAGGCTAGTTTGGTAGTGCTGAGCGCGCAGGGCTGTGATCAGGGCATCGAGTCCCTTGCCAACGCTATACAACGCCTCCGAGGTGCTGGCGATCGCTCGGGTTTCATTCTGAGCGGCGCGGCGATATTGCCCATAGGCCAGCAATCCCAACGCGATCGCAGCAACCAACTTTAAACTCATAAACCCGATCAACAGTCGCTGTCGCTTTGTGCTCTGCCGTTCTAAATCGAGTCGTGCGGCAATTTCCTGGGTTCGTGCCGCTTCTAGATCGCGCTGCACCTCGCGCCGATCAAAGCTCTGACCTGCGGCTAAAAACTGATAATCTTGATCGCTCAAACTTTTGCCAACTGACCATGCTTGAGCATCGAGCAGGGCCTGACCTCTCAACAGGCGCGAGTCATCGCTTCCTTTAGAACGCAGCCAACTACTGAGGGATTCGGCATAAGGGCGCAACCGGGCTAACTGCTGTTCTACCCACGCCAAATCAAACACCGCCGCATACACCGGGTTTCTAACTCGGAGGTGCCCGTGGTGCTTTTGGGCAAGCCCTGACAAAATCAGTTCTAGCTGTTCGCGGCTCTCGTCGGCTCCGATCGAGTGGCACTCTGCGCTAATCGCCCTGTCACCGTTCTGAGGTGACCCATTGGGCTCTGCCTCTGGCGCTTGGTTGAGCAAAATTTGCTGATAGAGTCCGAGCAATCGCCCCGCGCGCGGCTCGTTGGTAAGAATGCGATCGCGAATCGTCCGCAGATGTTCGGGTTCGTCTTGCGCTTCCCAATTGTCAATCAGGTGTTTGTGGAACAGAAGATCAAGGTCTGATGCGGCAGGAGAAGCGGTGGCACAAGAGCCATCGAGCGTCTTGCTTTTTAACTCTTGAACCACCAGTTGACACAGTTTTTGGGTTAAAAATGGCTGTCCACCCGTCCACTTTAAAACGTGCCGTAGCACCGTTTTAGGATTGCTCACGACGGTTGCTAACCCTGGCAAAAGCGGCAGTGCTTCTGTCAGTCGAAAGCCATCGAGTTCGATCGCATGACCGATGTTGAACGGCGTCCGGGTTTTGTCGGCAACCAAGTCTGTCGGGGTTGCCACGCCCAGTAAGGCAAAGCTGAGCCGCTCAAATGCCCGATACTCTGATCGCTGGTCGTAGCAGGCTCGGATCAGCGCAAAAAAATCATCTACCGAAAAATCGAGGCTCAAAACGCTGTCAATTTCATCAATAAAAATGACAATTTTTCCCGGAAGTTCCTCCAAGACAACCGTTCTCAAAAATTCCGCCAATCGATTGACCACCGTCAGATGAGCGCGATCGCGCCACCACACCCCCAACCGCACCGACAGCCCAAAGCTACTCACCATAGAGGCGGCGATCGAGGCATACCACTGTTCGCTGCTGACCTGCTGAATCCCGATGGCGGTAATGTCGATCGCACAGCAAGCTACACCCTGCGATCGCAGCCGTTGCATGGTTTGCACCCGCAAACTCGACTTCCCCATCTGTCGCGAGTTAAACACATAACAAAACTCGCCGTTGAGCAGGGCGTGATAGAGTTCCTCGTCTGCCTGCCGTTTTACATACGACGGCGCGTCGGGTGGCAGACTGCCGCCTACCTGATAATTCATGAGGTGTCCTGAGGATGGGGCATGGGAGAGCAATCTAGGGCGGTGCAGAGTCGGGTCTCGGTTGCGACTCGCGATCCTACGGATGAGCCGCCACGATCGCGGCTTGTGACCCAGACGAAGCCATGATACCGAGGAAAATTGATACGAAAAAACAGGATCACACTGAAAACCATCATACTCAACCTTGTCATCCGTAGTTGCGGATTATGAGGTTGCCAAGACCTGAGAAAAATAGTTGCGATACAACGCACAGCTAGGGCTAACCTGCTGTTCCTGAATCCGCACCAACCCTTTACTTTGCAGCTTAAAGGCTTGCATTGGCTCCAACTCTAGGGGCGCAGAAGACAGCACGACTCGCTTGAGCGCTGCCAGCAGGTCAGGATATTTCTGCAAATCAGATAGCAAATTGCGTAAGTGCGATCCATACACCCCATCGATCGCGCTGGAATGATTCACCAATTGCTCTAAAGACGCCGATTGCATACTCAAACAATGCAGCCCTACCTGCACCAAGTACGGACTGCCGCCTGTCAACATCATCAGTTCTGCACCCGCCTGATCAAGATTCTCAACGCCGTAGCGCTGCGCCAAATCTAGGACTTGTTCGGCGTTAAACAAGGGAAGCTCGATCGCAAGCCCAGCATTAAACGGGGATTGATTTAGGTTTAAGGGCACATACACTTCTGTGGAATGGATCAGTACAATCCGAAGTTTTCGCCATAGTTCGCTTTTCGCATCACCATAGCGGGCTTTTTCATACCACGCCCGCAGCATGCCAAAAAAATCGCTGGCAATGTGAGGATAGTCAAACACCACATCAACTTCATCTAGCGCCAGCACCAGGGGCTGATCGATCTTTGGCAAAATATAGCTTTCAAAATAGTTTGTACAGTTATAACTATTGCCAAATAAATCATCCCAATGGTGGTCAACCTGGTTGGGCAGTTCAAGATTTTGCGTTACCACGGCGCAAAACCACTGCAAAAACCGCTTCAAGTCTGTAAAAACGGCTGTGTCTGCCAAGTGCAAACTCGTCATCGTTGTTGAGAAGCGCTGATCTCTGAGTTGAGCTAACACCCTTGCCGCTAAAGAGGTTTTTCCCATCTGACGCGGTGCCTTGATGCGGATTAACGCACCGGGTTGCAGCAATCCTTCGTGGCAGAGGGCTTCGCTTGGCGGACGATGAATATAAAACGGAGAATCGATCGGTAGCTGACCCGTCAACATCACTTGCTGCCGCCCGCTTGCCGTGGCTAGGTCAGAATCTGTGAAATCTTCTGTTCCGAGGGTTAGCCCAAACGCTCGAAAATAGTTCTCTAGGGTCTGCTGATCAACCGCCACTTTTCGACCCCGGACTCTCGCCAACGTATTGGGGCTAAGCCCAGTGCGATCGCTCAGTTCCTGTAAGGTGTAGGGCTTACCCGAAGGGTGGTGCTCAGGGGCGCGCTGTTCAGCCGCCTGCAAGCGCTGCCATCCTCTAAGACTAAGGATGATTCCACGTTTACGTTTGGCAGGCTGGCTTTGGTGGGTCATAGAATGTGACATGAAATGGGGGTGACGAAACTAAAAATGATATAGACCAAAAAAGCAAAACTTGGGGCTTCAACGGCTCTTCGGAAGATAATACTACGACTATATAAATTTCAATTCTAGAACCCGCATCGTTAAATTCTAGTCTGCCATCCCCCGCCGTACACTAGTGCCCTAAACCGTTTATATAGATATTTTTTGGGGTCATGCCATCATTTATTTTTTGGGGTCATGCCATCATTCACTTAAATTTGAAGCGTTCAACTTTTCCAAACTAATCTGCCATCTGTGCCAACCTGCCTCACACTTCTTCTTGTTTCTTTAAAGAAAGCTACATTACATTCTACTTATTCAAAGAACGCTATATTACATTGATAAGGTTCCTGGCTTCCTTCAACAAACTTCAAATTAAGCTGAATCTGTTAAGGCGTCACGCTCATTCCTTCATAATCTAAAAATCTTTGAACCCATCTTAAGTTTGCATTGCATGTCGTCGCATCAGTACGGAGAAAACAGGCTAGATCTAGGGTATTCAATTACTTGAGAATACAGTGCAACCGTAATTTCTTCAGGTTTTCCTGTAGTTATTTGTTAAATTGTGGGCTTAATTGGTGATCTTGAGTAGTCAAGAAATGAGTTCGAGGGCAAACTTAACTCGGAGTAGTAAAATTTACTATCCGCACAATCCTCACCTCAGTAGGCTCTATAAAGTAACCACTTGTTTTCTTTATATTGCTTGCCTTCCTAGACACTTTCAAACGCCAAAAGTGGCTTTTTTAACGAGTTCCTGAAAGCATTTCAACTGTAAAACCCCTAAAATGTATGGCGATCAAACCATGCCAATTCAGATAGGTCTAACCGACTCCGCTAAAGCTCAAAAATTAGAGCGCGTGGCACTATACATTACTCAGCGCAAACAGAATCTAAAATCAGGATAAAGATTTAGGTGACACAACGTTTAAATCATCTGAAACTAAACAGAATAGGCTTTTGTTATTCCTGTTTAGTATTTCTGCTCGGTTCTTGCTGCCAAATAGCTAACAACTATGCTCTCCCCCTTTAAAGATTACGAAGAGATGACGATCGCATCGTTGTTCAGGTATGGGCAATTGGTTCTCAAATTTTTTGAGGCGTGGTTCATGCTTTTCTTTAATGCGGATTTAAATCAAATTTAAGAGTTCATAAATTTCACCTTATAAGCTTCGATGAAGACAATCTTGGTGATCGAGGACGATGAAACGATCCGGTCAAATCTTCTAGAAATATTAGATTTGGAAGGATTTCGGGTGCTGGGTGCAGAGCAGGGCGTAGCCGGGGTGCGTAAGGCAACCGCTTACTTGCCCGACCTAATTTTGTGCGATATTCGGATGCCTGAACTTGATGGATACGGCGTTTTAGAAGCGCTCCGTAGTCACCCGTTGACAGCAGCCATTCCAGTCATTTTTCTGACTGCAAAATGTGAGCATCAAGAAGTTCGGCGCGGCATGAACTTGGGTGCAGATGACTATCTGATAAAACCTTGTTCGGTGACAGAGCTATTGGCTGCGATCGCATCTCGTCTGACCAAACGCACTGCGATCGCTCAACTTTACGCCAACGAGCAGCGCCAAGCCGTCGAGGCCCTCCAGCGAGGAGCCGCATTAGATCCGCTCACCCAACTTCAAACCCGCAGCTTGCTCTGTCAACAGATCCAACGCTGGACTCTAGAGCACGACCCAGCCTTCTATCCGACCAGCCTTGCAGAGGGGCAGGCGAGTTCTGACCTTGTTAGCAATACTACTGGCGTTGCCAAGCTGCAACGGATCACGATTCTTTGCCTCAACATTCATCGATTTCGCTCGATTAACGCCAGCTTTGGGCACGCCACGGGCGATATTCTCCTGAAAATGGTGGCGCATCGCCTAACCAAACTGGTGGATTCTCACGGTATGCTGGCTCGCCTCAGTGGTGACGAATTTGGCATTGTGCTAACTCGCAACCCTCAACAGGCAGAAGTTGCAGAGTTAGCCCAACATATTGTGAAGTCGATCTCGGCTCCGTTTAAGATCAACGGACGCGAGATTCGCATTCAAATCAGTCTGGGCATTACCCTGAGTGAAGACTTGACCCAGCATCCAGAACACCTGATCACGCAAGCCGAAACGGCACGGCACTGGTGCAAACAGCAGGGGCAGAGCTACCGCTTCTATTCGCCTGAAATGGATGAACTTGAAGTTGAGCGTCGCTTAATTGAGATGGATTTGACCCAAGCCATCGAGCGGGCTGAGTTTCAGGTGCATTATCAACCGCAGGTCAACCTTAGAACCGGCGAAGTGATTGGCATGGAGTCGTTGTTGCGCTGGAACCATCCGGGACGAGGCATGATTTCGCCTGCAACCTTTATTCCGATCGCAGAAGAATTGGGATTAATTGTTCCTTTGGGTGAATGGGTGCTCAAAACGTCTTGCCAGCACGCTAAAAACTGGCAGCAGTGGAGTGCATCTCCTCTGAGAGTGTCGGTTAATCTCTCGATGCGGCAGTTTCAGCAAGATGATTTTGTCGATCGCGTGGCTGCTATTTTGGCTGAAACAGGGCTTGATCCCAAGCTGCTAGTGTTAGAACTCACGGAAACCTGTTTGATGCAAGATGTGAAAACGACCATCACAATTTTGTCGAAACTAAAGGCGCTGGGCATCGAAATTTCCATCGACGATTTTGGGACTGGCTATTCGTCCCTCAACTATCTCAATTCTTTACCGATTGATGCGTTGAAGATTGATCGATCGTTTGTTCAACATTTGGCCACCAGTGAAGGGGCAAATGCAATCTCAACCGCCA
Source organism: Myxacorys almedinensis A (assembly GCF_010091945.1). Lineage (GTDB taxonomy): Bacteria > Cyanobacteriota > Cyanobacteriia > Leptolyngbyales > Leptolyngbyaceae > Myxacorys > Myxacorys almedinensis. The sequence continues at coordinate 56,050 of NZ_WVIE01000010.1, read as the reverse complement.
TTATTGCGATGGCAAAAAGCCTGAGGCTAAAAGTCGTTGCTGAAGGTGTTGAGACAGTCAAGCAACTTTTGGCACTCCAGGAGATGGGTTGCCAAGCGATGCAGGGTTATCTTTACAGCCCCGCTATTCCGATCGCGGAGGTGGAAATTTTGCTACAAGCCGATCGTCGCCTCCAGCTAGCCAGTGCTTAGGAATGACGACCCTACAGAAACTCCTGTATGCCCAGCCGAACTCAGGTCAAATACTGTTCAACAATCCGCACGATCCGCTCTGAAGCTAACCCATCCCCAAAAGGGTTCACCGCATTTGCCATTGCCCCGTAGGCTTGCGGATTGTTGAGCAACTCCGCCGCTTCTTGCAAAATTGTGTCTGGGTTAGTGCCGATCAGCTTTGCCGTACCTGCCATGACTGCTTCCGGGCGTTCGGTGGTTTCTCGTAACACCAAAACAGGCTTACCCAAACTGGGTGCTTCTTCTTGAATGCCGCCCGAATCGGTCAAGAGCAAATAGCAGCGCTGCATTGCCCCAACTAGCTGAGTATAATCTAGCGGCTCTGTTAGAAAGATGCGGGGATGTGCTCCGAGCAGGGCGGACAACGGTTCGCGAACGGTTGGATTTCGATGTAGCGGCAGCAGCAATGCCGTATCTTCAACCTGATCTAGCACCTTGAGGAAGCCGTGAGCAATGTCTTCGAGCGGTTGCCCCCAGTTTTCGCGCCGGTGCACGGTGGCTAAAATTGTGCGATGGCGGCTCCAGTCTAACCCTGGAATATCGCATGCAGGCTGACGATTTGCCACTGCAAGCAAGGCATCGATCACGGTGTTGCCAGTTTGATGAATCTCGCCTAAGACCTGCGATCGCTGCAAGTTTTCCACCGACAACGCCGTGGGCGCAAAGTGAAGCTGAGTCAGTTGCGACACCAACCGCCGATTGGCTTCTTCAGGATAGGGGTTGAATAAGTCCTCTGTCCGCAATCCGGCTTCTACATGCCCCACCGGAATTTTTTGATAAAACGCAGCTAAGGCGGCTGCAAATGCTGTCGTTGTATCCCCTTGGACAAGCACCATGCGGGGCTGGAGCGTTTGAAACAGCGACTCTAAGCCACGCAGCGACCCGCACGTAATGTCGGTTAGGGTTTGTTTGGGCTGCATAATTGCCAGATCATGCCCCGCAGATAGATCAAACAACTGCATCACCTGATCTACCATTTCGCGGTGTTGCCCCGTCAGCACCACCTGGGTTTCAAACGCCTGCGATCGCTGAAACGCTTGGATCACAGGAGCCATTTTGATCGCTTCGGGGCGCGTCCCCACAATTAGACAAACCGGAATTGGAAACTTCAGCATGGAATTTATCGAGTCATAAGAACAGGAACACAGTCAGCACGGCTACCAAGAGCCTTGTTGATCAGGATTTCTGTGTTGACTTTAGCCATCCGGATCGTTCCGAGAGGGAGAATGGTCTTCACTGAATGGTCTTCACTATGGTACCGGAATGCGGCAGGAAGAGAGCACCCGCAATAATGAATCTCTTCCTCGTTTGTGGAGATAAAAAAATTCCCAGCCAAAGCCAGGAATTGTCAGACCAGTTCACCGAAAGCTTCTAAATTTTGAATGATTAAATCAAATTAAATTGACGGGTGATTGATGTCGCAGGTCAAGGGACAAGATGCATAGATAGAGGTATGCAATGGATTTGCTTGACCATTTAGCCAACGCAGCCACTCGACTTCTTGAGGATGAATTCGTTGTGATGTTAAAAAACCAGCCATTAACATGATGCCTACAGCATGAATTCCAATCACAGAAAGGATGGCAAACAAAACTCCGCTTAACGGCAGGATAGCGTGCAGCGCTCCGGCTAATAGAGCACCAACTGAAACAACTAAAGCTAGTAGCGGAAAGCCGATGACAATCATGCAAACTATAAGCGTAAACGTCCACAGTAGAAAGCTTTTGGCAGCTAATAAGAAATATAAACTGTCCGAATCTTGGCTACGCGCTAACGTCATGTCAATTCTCCCAGAGCTAGATTTATTGTGTTTAGTTTAGAAACTCATCGTAGCGATCCCCGTCATCTTTTTAGAGGTCGGTAAAGCCAATCGCTATTGGTTAGAAATCAGTATAGAGAAATACTCTTTTAATGTGAATACTAGTTCAAGAAAGTTTAAACTTTAAAGGGTTTTAAAGGGTCAAATCTTTCTGTTGAGTAATTATGCTTAGCGCCAAGAGTTCGCGATGAAGGATTCAGTTTCCTGCTAAAAGTTAGAGATGGTGGCTGTTAGTTCAGGCGGTGATTGGCTTTGCTAACCTTTGGGGGTTAAGAGCATTAATATCAAGAGCAGAACATAGGTACTTTGTGCGATCGCACATTATTTGTTGATTATTGCTAAGATGTATGACAAAAAATGAGAACTCAACCAATACTCGCCAATTCTGTAGGCGTCTCTGCTGGCAATCAGGTTCTATTCTTAGCTCATATTAAATAGATTAGTTGTGCGATCGCTAATTTAGTTTGCGCCATGTATCTAAGCCAAATCTGTTTAGCTTGCTGCTCTCTGGTGTAAAACAATTCCTCAGCTTTTAGAAAGAAAATTAGAGTTTAAAAATACTTCAAACGTTTATACAGCTTGTATCTCTTGCGAAAGAAGAAATGAAAGGCTCTCTCACCTACCGTTGAAGACGAAGCGCACGCCAATGGGGAACCTACTGTGCGCTATGTGAATTCAGCCGCGTAAAGGCAGTTTTGCTACACAAATTGCGAGAAACGAATGGAGTTTATGATGAAAAAATTGATTTCTAGGGTAGTAGCTTCTATCAGTTCATTATTTGAAGTATTTCAGATCAGACAGGTCTTGTCGGTTGTTATGGTCGGGTTTTTGCTATTCACGACCCTAGCTGAGTTGCCAAACAATAGCCGCGCCGCTACCAAAACCATAGATAAGGCTGTTAGCCAAGATAAGTCTGATAGACCAAAAACAACGGGTCAGTGGAACAAAGAAGCCCGTCAGACGGAAGGCGAAACTGGAGAGCGGCTTGAGCGAATTGGGAAAGAGTCTGCCGAAGCAGTCAAAGATTTTGGCGAAATGTATTCCGATACTGCTAAGCGGAGTGTTCGTGCGCTGAAAGATAACGCAGCACAGTCAAACTAATCGTGCCATTGCTCCCTGAAGAAGCATCTGATAGCTAAGCTATATTCAGATGCTTTTTCTTTGTTTTTGTCGGGTCATTTTGCGTTTCTCTTCCGGTTGTGCTATTTGGAGCAAAACTTAGATCAAAACCTGTATGAATTGTATAGTGATCGAAGTTGTAAGATGTGTAGGTTGCTAGATCTTTGAGTTCTTCGAGTCTTGAAAAACCCGATCTCACGAGGGATTTAGGCTTGCTCGATAAAACTGAACATTTTGATTAAGTGACCATCCTCCGGTATAAAGGGCAAACAGTAAATAATGTTGTGTTTGTCATTCTGTGCAATCTAAAGTTCTTGCTTGCCTGCTCTCTGTTGCGATCGCGGTGCTAACCTTTGGTGTTGCTTTGCCTGCGATCGCGGCAAACTCTGCACTCCTTGCGATCTCGCCCCGCGATCTCACCCCGCTCACCCTCGATCTGTTACAAGAACGCCTGCGATCGCCAATTGCCAGCGAAGGAAACCGCCTTCTTGATCTGCGGCGAATGGACATCGATTTGCGTCCGGAAAATGCAGCCTTTCGTGAGCAGTTTTATAGTTTGCTGCAAGCTCATCTTCAGCGCCCCGGAGCGCCAATGGGCTTAGACCTAAGCTACTCACAGATCCAAGGCGATTTGAGCATCAGCAAATTAGGGCTGCGTGTTCCGTTTTATGATGGGGAAGCCCTTTCGCCGATTTTTACCCCCACAGAACAGGCACAACTCAAGCGCGATCGCCGCCGCCTCTACCGCCTCAGCACTCTATCTCAATCGCTGTTGATTACCCCAACCAAAGACACAACCCTAACGGCACCGCTCCAAATTACGGTCTTTCGAGGTCTGCTAAAGCTGGCTCAAACCCGTGCTACAGGCGCGGCAGATTTTTCTAATACCTTTTTTCTCAACCGAGTCGAGGCCCAGGGAACTCAGTTTCCGGCAGGGGCAAACTTAACGCAAGTTCGGTTTAGTTTGCCCGTGAGTTTTGCGAGTGCCAACTTTGGGCGAGGCGTGCAGTTTCGCAGCAGCATTTTCTTTGGCAAAGCCGACTTTAACCAGGTGCAGTTTCAGGGCGAAGTCAATTTTCAGGGCAGTGAGTTTCAGGCAACTGCTAACTTTAATCAAGCCGTGTTTGACCAACCTGCTAATTTCTCGCGGGTGCAGTGGCAAGGAAATGCTGATTTTGCTCAAACTCACTGGCGTGATCAGGTGCAGTTTAGTAAAGGAAAGTTTAGCCAATCGCTGTTTTTAACCGATGCGACGTTTGAGCAAGCGGCACTTTTTCGAGAAGCCCAGTTCGAGCGCCCGGTCAATCTTCGCGGGGCGACGATTCTTGATCGCGCCGATTTTAGCTACTGCACCTTTGGCGCGGCGGCTTATCTCAATGTGCCGGGGCTACGGTTTGATTCTGATAAAGTCAAAATTTTGGGCGATCCAGGGCAAATCGGGCAGGTGATCTCGGTGCCAACGTTGACCGGAAACGAAAATCTGCTGCGCGAGTTGGTTCGCAACTTCCGGCGATTAGAACAGATTGGGGATGCTAATCAGGTGGATTATTTGCGACAACGGTTGCGATCGCGCCTAGTGCTCCAACAAATCATCGGCACAAACCTCAACAGCGCCAGTGCTGAGCGTCTTCAACGCATCGGGTTTAGCGAAAAACAAGCCGATGCGTTGCTGCTTCGCCGCCGTCAGCAACCCTTTCGCAACCGCACCGAACTGCTGACCCTCGATGAGATTGGCATCGCCACCTATATCAATGTGCGCGATCGCATCATCACCACCGCCCCCTTACCCCCGCTTTTGGATCTGCTCTATCGTCTATCGAGGGCGATCACATGGCTCGGCTTAAGCTTGCTCTTGGTGCTCAGCCGCGACGGCACCAGCTTTTGGCTGATCTTTGGCGTAGGGCTGGTCACTGTTGCTTATTTCAGCATTCTGTTTTGGGTTAGCGATCGCTGGCGCAGGCGCTACCCCACACCCATTTTGCCCACCCCCGAAGAAACCCTCTGGGTAATGGCGCTGGCGACCGGGCTAGCCGCCCTAGGGCTAACGGCGATCGTTCAAACCGCCGATCGCCCTGCAATCACCCTCCTCAGTTGGGCGATCGTTGCCGTCCCCATTCCCCTACTGCTGCTGGTCTTGCTCTATCGCCAAGGGCGGTATCATCCCCTAATAGACACGAGTTACTTTATGGAAGAAGGAACGCTGCGCCAACTGCGAATCTTGATCGGACGCCTCCCCACCATTCCCCGCTACCCCCTGTTTCGAGAACGCTATCTGCCGATTCCCTGGCAGAAACGATGGAACTGGCTCAACTATTTTGACTTTAGTTTCAACAATTTTCTTCGCTTTGGCTTCAACGATCTGCGAATGCGCGACGAGCATCTTCCTGGTCTCATTGCCACCCTGGTCTGGTATCAGTGGACGCTGGGAACGCTGTATATCGCGCTGTTGCTCTGGACGCTTTCAAGAACAATTCCCGGACTCAACTTGTTAATCTACTTCAAGTGAGGCTTCTTTAAGGGATACGTTACCCCGCAGATCCTGCATCATGCAGGATCTGCAAAAATAAGGTTTGTAAAAACCGCAACCGCGATTTTTCGGAACTTTTTAAGCGCGATCGCAGACGCAGAAAATGCCAATCCGAACCATTTTCGCCCAAAGTTCGTCAAATTCCTTGAATTTCTCCCGTTTTTATCGGCAGAATTGGGAAAATAAGATCAACAGGCTGCTTTTGGTACTCTCAGTAGACGATCAGTAGGGTTGACAAGAGTGCGAAAAAAAATGCCATAGAGTACTTAATTGCCTACAATTGAGTCTCTATCTAGCTTAGGCTGTTTCTTAAAAAAAACTGTAGATTTAAAGTTGGTGTCGTGAGGAAACCCGTGAAAACGAATAAGCGTCCTGCTGCGTCTAAAAAAGCTCCCCTCAAGTCAAAATCTCGGAAACCTGCTAAGCCCAAAGGCGTACGCCTACTTTGGCTAGTCTTTTGCTTAGCGGGCGTTGCCATGATTTCTGCCACCGCAGGCGCGTTACTCGCAGTTTCTCTCGCCAGCACCCCCCTGATGCAGCGGCAACTCAGCCCCGCAGAAGCCTCGATTTTTGGCAAAGGCGAAAAGTTTTCCAGCAACACTAACTTACGCCTGCCAGAGCTTACCCGCCCGGTTAATATTCTGGTGATGGGGGTCAAAGTCCTGACTTCCGACCTCGCCAACCCGCCTGAAGAGGCAAAAAATCAGTCTTATCATGCATTGGTCAACTCGTTTGAAGGGCTAACCGACACACTCTTGCTGCTGCGGTTTGATCCAGAAAAACGGAAGCTCAGCGTCATGTCGATTCCGCGAGACACCCGGACGTACATCGCCAATCATGGCATGACCAAAATCAACGAAGCCAACTACTATGGCGGTCCTGCTTTAAGTGCAAAATCGGTGAGTGAATTGCTCGGCGGCGTGGGTATCGATCGCTATGTCACCATTAATGTCCAGGGGGTTGAAGCGCTGATCGAAGCGTTGGGTGGCGTCACCGTTCATGTGCCCAGAGACATGAAATATCAAGACGATAGCCAACATCTTTATATCAACCTCAAAGCCGGACGCCAACACCTCAACGGCGATCAGACCCTCCAGTTGCTCCGCTTTCGCTATGACGAAAATGGCGATATTGGCAGAATTCAACGGCAGCAGATGGTGATGCGCGCCCTGATGGAGCAAGCCTTGAACCCAACAACGGTAGCTCGGTTTCCCAAAATTCTGTCGGTTATTCAGTCTCATATCGACACAAATTTGACGGTCGAAGAACTAGTTGCCCTTGTTGGCTTTGGCACCCAGATAAATCGCTCGAACACCAAGATGCTAATGGTTCCTGGAGAGTTCAGTTCTCCGGGAGAATATATTGCCAGCTATTGGTTGCCGAGCCCAAGCAAAATTCAGGCTCTGATGGCACAGCACTTTGACTTTGGGACAAGCGATCTTAAAGACATCAATCCCAACACTTTAAAGATTGCTGTGCAAGATAGCACTGAGCAAGAGAAGGGATTGCAAAAGGTGATGGAACGGTTGAAAACGGCGGGTTATAACAATGTTTACGAAGCTAAGCCGTGGACTGAGCCGCTAAGGGTGACCCGAATTGTGGCGGAGTGGGGCGATATTAGCAGTGCTGAAGCGGTAAGACGGTCTTTGGGTTATGGCGAGGTGCGGATCGAAAACACCGGTGATTTGCAGTCAGATGTGACGATTCAGTTAGGTAAAGACGCGCTCCAGCCGCCTAAGAAAGCGGCATCATCGGCTAAGAAATCGGCGGAGACCCAGCAGGAGACCCCTCGGCTGATTTTGCCTTCTAGCGATTAGCCTGAAGTTTCTGTCAAAGCGATTAGCGCAAGGCGCAACTTTGAAGGAACCGCTCTACACCAGTCCAATGGTGCCGTAATAAAGACAGGCAAGGCTGCCGACGATGTAGACAAACCAGGTTCCAAAAAAGCCGATTGCACGGGCAGGAGACGGTCCGTAGGTTTGAATTAAGCCCCAGGCGTGAAAAACTCGGGCGATCGCAAGCGTTCCACCGAGCAACCACACAAGCCAAACCGGAGATGGCGCTAATTCCAAGGCAATGATAAATAGGAGCGCTAACGGGACGTGTTCTGTAAAATTGGCGTGTGCTCTCACCGTTCGTTGCAGCACGCCATCCTCGATCGCTTTGGTGACAACTGTTTTTTGGCTTATTTGATCAATCCAAGTTGCCCACCGATTCGGATTTTTTAGATAATCGGGCTGGGTCGCAACATCAGTGCGCGATTCGCCGTGCCAAAGTTTGGTGCGGGTGCGCTCCATCACGACCAGGTAAGACAAGGCGAAGGCAATTAATCCGTGAATACCGATTAAAAAAGTCGAAATTGGAATTGGATTCGTCATGACTCTTTGTTCTGAACCATTCACTCATCATCGCTTGTTGCTGCCGCTTTGATCTAGATGCGTAAGAGTCCAATTTCTGCGATTTTTCTGTGCAATCCTTAGTTGGTAAATTATCATACTGAGGCTTCTTCAAATCGTGCCTAATGACTATTCCAGACTTTCAATCAATCATGTTGCCTTTAATGCAATTTGCAAGTGATGGAAAAGAGCACTCTATTCGAGCAGCAGTAGAGCATTTGTCTAATGTGTTTAACTTAACGGATGCAGAAAAGCAAGATCTTTTACCTAGTGGTAAACAACCAGTCTTCGACAATAGAGTAGGTTGGGCAAGAACGCATCTTAAGAAAGCAGGATTATTAAAATATCCAAGCCGAGCCTTCTTCAAAATTACAGGTCGAGGAATAGAAGTTTTAAATGCTAAACCTATCACAATTAATATTCAGTTATTAAAGCAGTTTCCTGAATATCTCGAATTCATTGGAAGTACAACTCCTAATGGTGCTTCTCCGAATCCAGTCAATGATGATTTGATCAATCAACAGACGCCGGAGGAAGACTTAGAATATGCCTATCAAAAAATTAGAAAAACTTTAGCTCAAGAAATTCTAGATAAAGTAAAAGATTGTTCTCCTAATTTCTTTGAGCGGCTTGTGGTAGAGCTTTTAGTCAGAATGGGATATGGCGGTTCAATCAAGGATGCGGGGAAAGCGATGGGCAAAACAGGCGATGAAGGAATTGACGGAATCATCAAGGAAGATCGACTGGGTTTAGACGTAATTTATGTTCAAGCAAAGCGATGGAATGATACTGTGGGTCGTCCAGAGATTCAAAGATTTGTGGGTGCTTTAGCAGGTCAAGGCGCAAAGAAAGGAATTTTTATTACGACATCCAAATTCTCTATTCAAGCCTTAGAATATATTCCTAGAAATGACACCAAAGTTGTTCTTGTCGATGGCGAGCAACTTGCTCAATATATGATTGATTTCAATTTAGGAGCATCAACTGTTTCTGAATACCAAATTAAGAAGTTAGACTCTGATTATTTTGAAGGCGAATAGTGTTTAGATTGACATAAGCTCTTGAGTGGTTTACATTCTTAATTAAGAACATTTCTATTTAATTTTAATTATATATTTATCAACTTTTAAGACTTAACTGAATATGAAAAAATTGCCTTTAGAAGTTCAAGACCGAAAATTAACAGAATATCTTCTGATTTATCAGCCAAAATATGATAAATCCATTTTTTTATCTCTGGCTGGCTACACTCCTAAAAACTGGCAAATTCTCAAGCAAGATATACTTGAGGCTGTAGAAGAGAGCGATTTTTCAAAGCCTGATAAGACTCAGTGGGGAAAACGCTTTACTATCGGAGTTGAATGGGCTGCTCCAAATGGGCATCTGCTTAAAGTCATCACAATTTGGCAACAAGATGAAGGAGCAGAAGTGATTCGGTTTGTTACCCTTTACCCCGACAAGTCACAGGAGAATTAGCAAATGGACACAGCAGACTTATTTCAATGGGTGATGATGATACGGGATGTTCCAGACAGTGCAGTGAAAGCAGGCGATCGCGGCGTCGTGGTTGATCATCTCCCTTCAAACCGCAACCAATTAGAACCGGGCTACGCGATCGAGGTTTTCCAAGATGGTGAGACGCTTGATGTTGGCTTTATTCCGGTTTCGTGGGCAACGCCATTACCTCAAATATGGGGCGCACGTGAATCCAACTCAACTGAAATTAGGGCATCCTCCTAGCTCACATTTGTTGCAAGACATGCCGAATCACCTCAGCTTCAACTTGATCGCTAACAATCACCGAGCCAATCTGTCTTGGCAGCACAAATCGAACTTTGCCCTCTTTCACCTTTTTGTCTGATTGCAAGGTGGCTACGATCGCATCTAGATCCATGCCTTCGGGTAGGCGAGTTGGTAAGCCTACTTTTTCGATTAACGCAATTTGTCGATCGCTACTTTCTCGATCCCAAAGTCCCATCTTGACAGCAATTAATCCGGCGGCAACCATCCCGATCGCCACGCCTTCGCCATGATTCACCACGCGGTATCCGGTGAGGCTTTCCACCGCATGTCCGATCGTGTGTCCGTAATTGAGAATTTCCCGCAGTCCTGATTCCTTCTCGTCTTTGCTGACCACATGGGCTTTGGCTTGACACGAACGAGTCAGAATATCTTGCAACAGGTCTTCGCTGACGTAGCGAATCTGATCAAGGCGGGGCGCGTTCTCTAGCTGATCAAAGAGTTCCCTATCCCAAATGATGCCGTATTTGATCACTTCAGCAATTCCGGCTCGAAACTCACGAGCAGGCAACGTCTTCAACACTTGCGGATCGATTAGCACCAATCGCGGCTGATGAAAGGCTCCAATCAGATTTTTGCCCCTCGGATGATTCACTCCGGTTTTGCCACCGATCGCTGCATCAACCATAGCGAGCAACGACGTTGGAACCTGCACGACATTGATTCCTCGCAACCAGGTTGCTGCTGCAAATCCGGTCATGTCGCCAATCACGCCGCCACCAAGCGCCACTAACGTAGACGATCGCTCTAAATGATGTTCTAACGCCGCGTCATAGATTTTTTGAAGCGTTGCCGGAGTTTTGTAGCGCTCTCCCGCAGGCAGAATGCAATGACTGACGGCAAATCCAGCATTTGTCAACGAATCGATGACCCGTTGCCCATAGTGTTTAAATATTGTTGGATTTGAGACGGCAAGAACTTTTTTGCCGAGCTTCTTGGTCGTTTCGTTTGTCATCCAGGTGCCGATTTGATCGAGATTGTGGGATGCGATCGCAATCTCATACGAGTTTTGAGGCAACGAAACCGGAATCACAGCTTGCATGATCAGAACTTCCGCAAAAAACGCTCACTCGCTAATCTTACTACTGAGTGAGAAAGACCTCCATTTCGAGCGGACGGAGAATGCAAGTTAAGTCTCTTCAGAGTCCTGACTCTCAAGGTCATGAATTTTTATAGCAAATGATATTTGTGACGTTGTTCCTCTGCAAAGTCTTGCAATGAACGAAACCGTCCTGTCTCAAAATCATCTCATCTTGCACCGAAAGCCCTCGATTGGCTAACTCTCGTTGGAACTCAATCAGCGGTATTCCTGCCAGTTCCCGTGCTTTACTCAGTCCTAGCTTCTTCTGCTGAAATAGTAGAATTGCAATTTCGTGCTTCAGTTCTGCCTCAGTTATATGTGCAGCTTGAAGAATGTCGTCAGAAATTAGCACGCTCATATTTGCAACTTATGGGTTCTGTCCTTCCTCTAGAGTAACCTCTAAGACGAGCGCTGTATTTTGCTCAATTGACATTGATTTCAATTGACATTGATATTGAGAGTAATTTTTGGGTTGCAGAACATCTCAGCTAATTTAACGCAGCGACCATACCTTCTTAAGTAATCCACGTTACGAAACTCATTGTTTAACTTGGGGTTTAACTTGCGGCTTCCACGTTAGAAAACAACCTATGTTGCGTTCCCCTAGCCTTTAATGGCAGGACTAGGGGCAAGGGTAAAATTGGGTGAATTGCCAGCTTACTTTTTCCCAGCTTCAAGATCGATGGCATAGCGTGCGATCGCTAAACTCATCCGAGCTTGCTCCGTTTCAGAGAGATCGTCCCACGTTGCCGAAGGCAGGCTACTCGCCGCCTCATCCCCGCGCATCGCGTAAGCAAGCGGACGCGCGAGCACCCGCAAATCGTCTTCTGCCCACTGAGGCAGCACGTCTTGCACACATTGCACTAGCTGATCTGCCAGCGTGGTAGTGGTTTGAGCCACCTGCTGAGCCTGCCGTGCAATGGCGTTCAATAGCTCTTGCGGCACGTTGGCAAACTTGTGGGCTAGCGACGTTTGTAAACTGGTTGCGGAGAAAAGCTGATCGATATGACGGGAAAATGCCTGCGATCGCTCAGCTACTTCTGAATCAGACAACGCTAGCACCAGGTCTTGCTCTAATTGGTTAAAAAAGGCTTCCGACGCTGGATCGGCGGGGTTCCACGGATAAGTAATGTTGCTCTGTGGCTCATCTAACAGTTCAAACTCATCCCCGTTCACAATCACACCTTCTGCCTTGAGCAAGGCATTTAAAAGATCTTGCTCCACTTGTGTCGGGCGATTAGAACGACTTGCTTCCTTACTCATAGCTGATGAATCCCGCATCCACGAATTAACTAGGTTTGCTTTCTAGAGCTACAGACTGCCCGTTGCCAATTCCGTAACCGATCCCATAATTTCCGTTAAATCACCCAACCATAGGACAGTTTCTGCAATGTCCTCCATAGATTCTTGGAGCTTGGGGCTTTGCCCAGTCTTAATGCTTCGCCCATTACACCTTACGGCGCATCCGATAGCATAACCGAAAATTCTAAAACCGAATTTTGAGACCCCCCAAATTTTAGCTGCGCTCCGGGCTGCAAACATACTTCCTGATGATGAACTTTTTGCCAATCCCCTGCCACCGTGACCCAGGTGCCATACCGAGAAAAATCGCGAAGAAAGTACGTCGGTTGGTTTGCTCCTTCTACAACGCTGCGATAGAAAATCTCGGCGTGTTTGCGAGAGACGCCCGGTTCGCTCGTTAAAACGACATCATTTTCGGTACTCATGCCGACTCGCATCAAGCCTCCCCGGATCTGCCATACCCTAGACGTGTCGAGCGATCGCAGAGCCGCGATCGGGGTAGGTTGCCCAAGTTGGCTAGGCGTGCGCGGAATTTGAGTCAAGCTTTCATCTAGCGGCTTGAGCAATTCTCCATCAAACTCTGGGTGCATATACAGCACGGGCAGCGTCCAGGCTTGGTGGTTAAACCGAAACAACGTTAGTAAATGTTGACGAGCAACCGCAACGGCTTGGTCAATCGGCATTCGTTGCGCCAGAGCTTGAGCAAAAACCTCAATAAAGCTCAGCGCTTCTTCGTCGGTGATCGAATCTCGCATGGCTAAAACGGCAGGCACTCCGTGGTGCAGCAGCACTTCTGCCAAACTGCTACGCGGGATCGCCTGATAGCCTTGCCGATCAGATTGAGCACCCCAGCAGGCATTAAACACCGCTAGCTTGACCTGGCAGCGCGTCAAAACTTGGGCAAGCTCTGTGCCGTTCATGGGGAGATCGGGGCGCAAGAACAACATGCCCCCATCCGGAGCCGGAACCCCGTGCCCCGCATAGAACAGAACGTTGTAGCGCTTTGTTTCGATCGCTTCGGTCAATTCTGCCGGGGTTGGCTGCAATAGGGTATCAACCCGACAGGGGGCACTCCGTCGCCCAGTCTCCCCTCGTGGCTCTGGAGACTTAAGAATTCGGGTGAGTGCGATCGCTTCTTGTTCAAGCCGCAGCCGGTTGAGCGCTGCATTTTGAGTTCCATCTGACGGCGCAACATTAGATCCTGTCCCCGGTGCGGCATCTTGACCAAGCACCAAAAGAATGGTCAAACTTTGCTCAGAGCGGAGCAGGGGCAGGGCATCTACGTCGCTAGTGGTACGGCTAAACAGAAGCTGCTGACTCAGCGACACGGCTTGTTTGCCAGCATCGCTCTGCATAATTTCCCACGGAATCTCAATTAGACCGGGATCTCGGACATCTAGCCGAATGCGGAGCGGCTTGCCCTGCCCAATGGCGATTCCTTGGCTCTGATCGAGGCTACTCTGAATTGCCCCCTCAAATAACCACTGCCAGAGGGCAACCCCCAACGTTTGCATCAGCCGCGCCCCGCGAGAAACGGGCTGCCCTAACGGCGGCTCGATCAGCACAGGGGGGCGGGCTTGCGACACATGGGGAACATCGGGCAACCCCCGCGCTGAAAAGAGTTCTTGCCATGACCACCAAAGCTGTGCCAGGTCGTCTGACCAGATCGAGTCGTGTAAAACATACCCCGCTCGGTAGGGCGCTTGGATCACATGAATGGCGAAGTGCGGCGCTTGGGTTGCCCGCAATCGCCCGATCGCTAAACTTAAGCAGGGAATGTCCAACAGAGCCATTAATTCGTTACAGAGATTAAAAAGGATGGTTCCCAAACTCAATCTTAAAGGCTAGGCACCCTAGAAACGCACTCTTGATGGTGGATTCAGTTATCGATTGGGGATAGGAGATTGTGCCGCAGAGGGGGTAGGTGAGGGGGTAGGGCTGGGAGATGCAGGGGCACACGCGCCTAGCTGATTGGGCTGGAGGCTGAGGCTTTGGTTAACAAACGGCGCGATCGCGCGTTCTTGCTGCCACCCGGTTTGCCCCGCGATCGCAAACCCAACCCCAGCGGTCGGCGGCACCGAACACACTTTCAGCGCGATCCAGCGTTGCCCTTGCACAGTGCGCTGCCCCACAACTTGCAGGACGCTCCCCGATGGCATCTGCCCGACAATCCGTTGCGCCGATAGATCGATCGGCTGTTCGGGGTTGCGTAAGAGGGGCAGCCTTGGGCTTGCCGGATCGCGTTCGAGTTGCAGCAGTGATCCTGAGGCGAGTCGAAGGTTAGGGGAGGGAGGGGCTTCGGGTGCGATCGTCGGCGGTGGCGAAGCGGTGGGTGAGGGCGGCGGTGGCATCGCGGCTCGGCGTAGCTCAGGAATCAATAGAAATGCTAAGACTCCGCCGAGTCCGAGCAACCCCAGCAGGGTGAAAATCGGGGTGAGCCACCGCCCTGAATGGGACGACTCAACCGGCACAACGATCTGAGTTTTCACTCGCGAGGGGTGAGGTACCGAGTCTGCGGTAGGAGCCGTCCTGGGAGCAGCGCTCGGCTGAGTGGTTGCCATTGCCAGAGGCGGCGACCCTTGCCCCTGACGAATCTGAAACCGCAGCAGCCCGATCGTGACATTATCGTGTCCGTTGCGGGTGTTGGCAATCTCGACCAGTCTCCGGGCTGCTACTGCCAAATCCGTGCCGTCTACCAGGGGGGCAAGCTCTCTTGCCCAGCATTCTTCGATGCGATCGTTGTCGCTCAGCCCATCGGAACACAGCAAAAATACGCAGTCTTCATCCAACACAAAACGCTGCACGGTGGGGTGCAGATAGGTGGAACTGCCCATGCCGAGGGCTTGCACCAGGGAGCCAGAGGCAGGATGCTGAAGTGCTGCGCGGTAGAGAGTGTAGCCGAGCCGCACTTCGCGCGAGGCGACATCATCATCTAAGGTGACCTGGTAGCAGCCTGTGCGTGTAACGCGATAGGCGCGGCTATCTCCCACATGGGCAAGGTAAACCTCATGGGCGTGGGCTAGCCCTAGCACAACGGTTGTCCCCATGCGCTGGCGTTCTTGTCGGTGTTCAACGTCATTTTGCTGGCTGATCTCGTTGTTTGCCTCGCAGACGGCTTCATCTAGCACATGGGTAAGGCTGGCGGCATCCATGGCGCGGTCGGCATTTTTTTCGACTGCCTCGGTAATGGTGGCGATCGCCAGGTCTGAGGCAACCTCGCCGCCTTCATGTCCACCGATGCCATCACACACAATCACCACTGGCAGCGGCGTTGCGTCGGTTGATGTGGCAAAGTTGGCACCTTGGGCGGGGTAACAGGCGTCTTCGTTGGTTTGGCGGCTCGGTCCTTGGTCTGTGGCGGTGGCGATGTGAATTTGGCGATCGTGCCCTTTTGCGGCATCCGCTAGCGCCTGATCTAGTACCGAGACTAGGTGTTCGGGCGCTTTGATCTGCTCTTGAGCCAGGTTGTAGCAAAGGTCGTTTAAAAAGTCGGCGATCGCAGGATGGGCACTGGGCTGCCACTGGCTCCACAAATGCCCTAGCTGGGCAAGGGTTGGCGGCTGAGCGTCGTGGGCGAGTTCTAGCGATCGCACTAGCCCCCCATCTACCCGCAACAGGTCTGGCGTTAATAAGGTTGAAGCTACCTTTTCCAGGCTTAGGGGTTGCCAAAGCTGAGCAATTTGCCAGAGCCAATTTAGCTGCCGCAGCGCAAAACCTGCTGTCCACTGGCTGAGCAGGTCAGGCATTAGCGTTGCGGCTAGATCCTCACCTCGGCTAGAGCGTGCCCCGTTTGGATAAATGGGAGCCTGCTCTAACAGCACCACAGCAACGGTGTTTGACTCAATGTAGCTGTAGATTTGCGGAACGTGAAGTCGGTGAGGAATTAGCCGCAAATAAGCCTCTAGGCTGGGGGTAATGTCGAGGGGGGCATCGGGCGGAAGCCCCGGTTGCGTATCTAGCAAAATTCTTCGACTTTTTAGACGATAGCGATCGCCGATCAGATCGCCCGGTCGATATGCCTCTAACCCAACGCCCACTGCCCAGAGATACCGCTTTGGCAGAGGCGTCTGGCAGTTTGAGCAGATGTGCTGGCTCTCTGCATTGAGCGTCTGACAAAAGTAGTTAGGACATTGGAGAATAGGCGGATCGTTTTGCATGGACACTTAGGCACTGACACTTACGCACTGACAGTTAGACACGGCTGCTCACCCACGGGCACTAATCCACAGACGGTGAGAATTGGAGGATGGGCAATGCGAATTAGCTTAACATTCTGCCAAAGCCAGCACTTGCCTCCTTTCTATGTTATCCCGCGTGTGCGATCGCGCCATCGATTTCCCTCTCTTCACCTGCCCCCAACCCGGTTCACCAGACCTGATTAGACTGTATGCCAGTGCAGACCGTCCTTAATTTTACTGGGTTAGCGTGGTGCCTCCGCGCTCCTTTGCCCAATTGAGCATTGGGTGGGGGATTGCGCTTTCCCCAGATCCACCTAGAATTGAGAAGGGAATAAGTAGATATACACAGCAGGATGATCGATCATGGCAGAAAATGAGTCTCAAACGTCATCATCGCAGGCTCAATCGCCATTGTCAGAGCGAGAACTTCAGGTCATTGAGCTAGTAGCAACAGGGTTTACCAATTTAGAAATCGCTGAAACCTTGGAAATTAGTAAGCGAACGGTGGATAATCACATCAGTAATATTCTGACCAAAACCGATACTGATAATCGGGTGGCACTAGTGCGATGGGCGTTGCAGTGGGGCAAAGTCTGCATTGATGAGGTCAATTGCTGCGTGTTGCCGCCCTATGATGCTAATCAAAAGAAAGTCTCTTCCTAACGCTCGGTCTAATTCGTAGGCTTGATTATGGGATCGTACTGATGCTAAGTTCAGTCCCGATCGATCTGGTGCCTATCGATTGAGTTCCTGCCCCACCTAGCACGACACGGCAAGAGGTTCAAGTGTTGAAATACTTTGTTTGCAATGATCAACTCCCCCTAGCGGTGTATCGAGAGGTTGCCGCCCATCTGTCCCAGATCGATGGCGTAGCAACCGATGTTCTACCTCAAACCTCTAACACCTTTGCCTACACTCAAAGCCAGGTTGGTGGTTTAGAGATTGAAATTGCCGATCCGGCATCTGAGGCGTCTACGCAGGTTGAGAAAATTTTGGCATACTATAGCGATCGCTTTGGCCCATGGGAGCGCCAGTCTACCTAAACTAGTCCACCTAAACTATTGACATCTCAAAAGGGCAATGACTTCAATTCAAGCAATTCGGGGAACGCGGGATATTTTGCCCAGTGAGATTGGCAATTGGCAGATGATCGAGTCGGTGGCTCGACAGATTTTAGGCTGTGCGGCATATCAAGAAATTCGCACCCCCATATTTGAGCAGACCAGCTTGTTTGAGCGAGGCATCGGCGAGGCAACCGATGTTGTGGGCAAGGAAATGTACACGTTCAACGATCGCGGCGATCGCTCCCTCACGTTGCGCCCAGAAGGAACGGCGGGTGTGGTGCGATCGTATATCGAGCATGGGTTGCACGCCCAAGGAGGAGTGCAGCGGTTGTGGTATACCGGAGCGATGTTTCGCTACGAGCGTCCGCAGGCGGGGCGGCAGCGCCAATTTCATCAGCTAGGGGTGGAACTGCTGGGCAGTAGTGATGGCAGAGCCGATGCCGAAGTGATTGCGATCGCAACCCAAATTCTGCAAACCATTGGCTTAAAAGATCTCTCGCTGCACCTCAACTCGATCGGAGACGCCAGCGATCGTCAGCACTACCGAGAAGCCCTTGTTGCGTACCTGACGCCCTTCAAAGAACAGCTTGATCCCGACTCGCAAACCCGGCTCACGCGCAATCCGCTCAGAATTTTAGATAGCAAAGATGCCAACACCCAAGCCATTCTCGGCAACGCACCCAGCATTTTGGAGTATCTCAGCCCTGCTTCCCAAACGCGATTTGACGCCCTTCTAGCCCTTCTAGCAGATTTGGGCATCTCATCTACCCTCAATTCTCGCCTCGTGCGCGGCTTGGATTACTACACCCACACCGTGTTTGAGATTCAGTCTGCGGATCTGGGCGCACAAGCTACGGTGTGTGCAGGAGGGCGCTATGACGGGCTGATCCCTCAGCTAGGCGGCCCAGAAACTCCTGCGATCGGGTGGGCGATGGGCTTAGAACGGTTGGTTATTCTGCTTCAGCACCTTCAGGCTTCACCTCCGTCCTCTGTTGATTTTTATGTGGTTTCTAGAGGCGAAGCGGCAGAAGCGCAAGCGTTGAAACTGGCTCAATCGCTGCGGCAAGCTGGCTTTAAAACCGAACTCGATTTGAGCCGCAGCGCCTTTGGAAAGCAGTTTAAACGCGCTGATCGCAGTGGGGCAACCGCCTGCCTGATTTTGGGCGATGCCGAAGCCGAGAGCAAAACGGTGCAACTAAAGTGGCTCAACAGTGGGGAACAAAGCGCGATCGCACAGGCAGATCTCCTCGCCAACCCCCAGCAACTACGGCAGCAGCTAACCCAGCGATCGACCTGAGCAGCATGATGCTCTTGAGAATTTTCGCTGACCCAGAGGGGCTGATCGGGTCATTTTCGGCTGAGCTTCACTCCTGCTTTACCCTTTGTTACAGAGTGAACTTTTCTGAAGGGTTTGTTATAGTCTCTCCCTTTATCTCCTTACAATACTCTTGAATTCTTTTTGTTCTTCTCAGAATCATTAGGAAATATTAAAAATATGACTGAACAAGTCGTTAAGCCTTACAACGGAGATCCCTTTGTGGGAAATCTCTCCACACCTATCAACGATTCTGCCTTTACCCGTGCGTTTATTGGCAACTTGCCAGCCTATCGCAGAGGTCTTTCTCCCCTATTACGCGGTCTAGAAATTGGAATGGCCCACGGCTACTTCCTCGTTGGTCCGTGGACGGTCTTCGGGCCCTTGCGCGATTCTAATCAGGCGGCATTAGGCGGATTAATTTCTGCGATCGCTCTGATTTTGATCGCAACGGTTTGCCTCTCCTCTTACGGACTCGTCACCTTCGATCACGAGGCAACGTCTAAAGACTCGCTTCAAACTGCTGAAGGGTGGAGCCAATTTTCTGGCGGGTTTTTCATCGGCGCAATGGGTGGCGCGTTTGTCGCTTACCTGCTGTTAACCAATCTGCCAGTTATTGACTCGATTATGCGTGGCGGCGTCAACTAGACCCATTGTGCATAACGTTCGTAAATTCAATCTTGATGTTTGAGCCTGATTGCTAAAACCATTCAGGCTCTTTTTCGTGGGTCGGTCTACCCAATTGATTTTTCAGGGCGACAGATCCTCGACCCCCCTGCCTACGGCATCCCCCTTTGGTCAGACGGGACTTTCCGGCTCCCCGCTTTACTAAAGAGGGGTTGGGGGAGGTCGCACATCTGTAGCATTTACAGATTAATTTGGTATTACCCTGTAGAATGCCTTCTCAGGGTTAACGCTGAACTATCTAGAACGCAAAAGATACAGGAAACATTGGTAACTTTGTGCAATCCGTAGTCAAATCGTTGAACTTGGTCTACCCTTAGAACTACAAATTTCGGTGAGAAGCTCCTTAGCCATGCCTGAGACAGCAGAATGGGAATTTCTGTTACAGCAAGAAGGCGATCGCTCGTGGTTGCCGCTCGACGCTCCTGATGCGGAGATTTTAGAAGGTCGATATCGGATCATGGCGCGATCGCGCTACCGAAATTCGGTGGTCGAAGTGCAGATTGCTCATGAAGATTTGGGGAGCGATCCGCCCAAGCGGCGCACCCAACAACGCACTCAGCAAACCAACCAAAATGGTCTGTTGGTGGTGATTCCGTATACCACACTCAGCCCTGGCTCGTGGGAGATCGTCTGTGCAAGTACTGATCTGTTGGTAGATTTGATGGGCGATCGCTGGCAGCACACCGTCAGGCTGCATGTGCTATCTTGCCAATCCGACGACGATAGTACAGACGATTGGAATGCAGACTGGCAAGCTGACAATGGCTCGGATCTGGGAGCATTTTCAAGGGCTACTGGGGGTGAAGAGCACTCTGCTGAATCTGAAGCCGAAGACATTACGACAGCCTCTGCTTCTGCTGCCCCTGCATCCTATGCTGCTGAAGCATTTGCCGGATTTGAACCCCTGCCCTACTCAGAAGAAAGCATCGAGTTTGAACCCCTCTCTTTTCTAGAAACGGCTGAAGAAACGGCAGAACTTGCCTCAGACCCAACTCGACAGAATCTATCAGAGCCAATTGTGCAGGGTTCTCCAGGCGATGCAGAAACTTTATCGCCAGCGTTAAGCGAAATCGCTGAAGTTGAACGGTTGATGGCGGCTGCACCGGAGGAGGTTGAACCGGAGGTGAATGCAGCCCTGCCGCTCGCTGCTGCCGACCCCGAAGGTTCTGAAGATGAGGGCGCGATCGCGCAAATGCCCCCCGCTGACGTCATCGCCCAAGCTGAGTTTGCCTCAGTAGAGCAGTGGCTTGAGAATGCAGAACTGATGTCTCAGCAGATTGCCGACGAAATTTTGCACGAATACGGGCTTTCGCCGGATGAACTTACGGTCAGTCGCGATCGCGTGGAGGCTCCTGTCCCCAGCATTACGGCTCTGCCTCCGTTACAGATTGACCTGGCTCAAAGCACCTACATCGCCCGTCGCGGCGAAACCCTTGTGTTGACTGGGCGCATCACCCCCACCGACGAGGAAGAGACAGACGACGTGCCCATGCTGGTTGCAGCCTTGCTCAACGTGGTTCTGCGTGACCCTCGCACCGGGGAAACCCTGCTCGAAACCCAAGAAGCGATCGCCAGCCAAGCCTTGCCCACTGAGCTAACCTATCAAGTCACGTTGCCGTCTGAACTGACAACGCAACTGATTTTAGGCGAAGTCACCCTTTATGACATGTCCTACGATCACGAGGGTGAGTCGTTTGGCATGATGCGAAATGCAAATCGAGTGCTAGCCAGCCAGCCCTTTACGCTGACCGCCGGTGCTGAAGAGTTGCTAGATGCGATCGCTCAGCAAGCTGCCTCCGGTGCGGCCCAAGCCTCCAAGAACGTAATCCAGCCAGCCGAAGTAGCAGAGCAGCGTCGGCTTGCCGAAGATCTGCCATCCACGCCGCTTTGCCCTCCGCAACCAGTGTCGCTCGATCTTGCCTTTCTCAGCATGGTTGAGCCGGTGCGATCGCCTCAGTTTGAGAGTTTAGCATCCGATATCAAGCAGTCTTTGCCGCCTCAGCTTTTTACTGCGCCCCTAGAGCCACGCCGCAAAGGGCTTGATTTACCCAATTTTTCGTCTAGCGCTAGTGCCCCTCCACGGGCGCGAAATCCGTTTGCGTTAGAAGATTTTGAGTTTGATCATCCCGGCATCGAGCAACTGAGCTTGTTTGATCCACCTGAGCCACAAACGGTAGATCTTACCAACCTAAAAGACCCCATAGACGAATCTTCTTCTCTAAATGAGGAGGGTGAAGAAGTTGCCCCCTTTGGAGAGACTGTAGAGCCAAGCGGACTCGACCCCGCAAGTCAAGCTAGTGCGATGCCTCCCGCTTCAGAACAGTCCACGCCGATCCAGTCCACTTTTCAAGCATTAAATCTTCAGGATCGGTTTCTCGATCGCCTCAATCTGCTTGCCTCTGAGCCAAACTCGCCCATCCCCGCGCCAGATGACGGCGAATCGGTGCTCTTCGCCAACGTTTCTGACCTATCGAAAGCGCTTGAGCCAGATCGCCTTGGGTCTGAAGGCTCACCCGGCTCTAAATCGCCCTCCGAGCCGTTTGAGGGCTTAGAAGACATAGTTAGGGCAGAGCCTGACCCAGCAGCATCCGCCGCCGAGCCACTCTTTCGAGCCAGCCCAGGTTTACCCGACCTGCCTCTGATCGAAGAAGAGCCGTACAGTGATGAGGTCGTGGTAGATGGTGAACCCATCTTACCCCTCGCCAAATTAACGCTCTCCTTCGCCCAAAAACCCTCTTTAGTAGAGCTTCACCCTGACAATAACCCGTTTCTGCTGCCCGCCGAACAGCCCGTCCCGATGCCCGTTTTAGAGGTGTTAAAAAGCCAGCTAACCGGGGGAGACTTGATGGCGGTGCGCGTCACCCTGCCCGATATTGTGCCGAAGATCTACGTCAAACTTTGGATTCACGATCGCCAGAGCCGTGTTGTGCTTCAGCATTCTCGCTGGATCTCTGAATTTGCCCCCACTGGGCTTGAACAAGTCGCCGCGATCGTAGACCTCACCGTTCCCTTAGGGAGTGTAGAAATTGAAATTGCCGCGATCGCGGTGGAAATGACCACCCGTCGAGAAAGCCACAAAACGCTTCTCAACCTCTCCATCACTCCGCCAAATTTCTCTGACCTCGACTTAGGTGACGACGACTGATGTTGCCCCTCCTGATGTTGTTCCCACAATGTTAAGAATTCTAAGAACTCTCATCTTCTGTCCCCCTTCTTAGGTAAATTCACACTTGGAGTCATTTCATCATCAATAGGAAATTTTCTTATGACAGGTTCATATGCAGCTTCATATCTGCCCTGGATTCTGATTCCTGTAGTGACTTGGTTGCTGCCAGTTGTCGTTATGGGGCTTCTATTTCTTTACATTGAGCACGAAGATCCCACAGGCGTCTAATTTCTAATCTCATCTTAAAAAACCGCCTAGCTGACAGAGCTAGGCGGTTTCTTCTATTAAAACTCTGAGTTAAACGGCGCTTCTTCTACATCGAAGAGCCGACTCCTGCATAAGAACCGTAGAAGAACAGTCCCAAAATGCCAATTACGCCCAACCCTGCAACCGTTGCTACCAGCCAAAGGGGAATTCGTCCGTTACTAATCATGGTTTCTCCTAACAAGCAAGACCCGTAAATACATCACATCCGGGCAAACCGGACTGAGACCATTCTCTCACTAGTTAAAGAAGTAACTAGAAAAAAGAATTCCAAGCGTAAAGATGAGTAGCAAACCCAGGTACAACGAAGTCCGGTTTAGCTCAACCGGCTGCTTGTTGGGGTTGGGCGAGCCTTTGATACCAGCCATAAGAAGCTTCTCCTATCGTTGAATAAATTGCATCGATGCGATCGCGCCTAAAAAGAAAATGGCGGGCACTGCCAACGTATGAACCGCGATCCAGCGCACCGTAAAAATGGGATAAGAAATGGGTTGATTTGGATTTCCGCTCGTCATTGGTTTTTCACTCTTCTATTAGATAACTACTTACCGCTACGAACCTGAGATGTAAATTGATCGACCTGCTGCTTCGCTTCCTGACGGTTCGTGACAATCGGCGCTGCTTCTTGGCGTGCCATCGGATAGTATTCGTTCGGGCGCGGTGTGCCAAACACGTCATACGCCAAACCTGTGCTGACAAATAGCCAGCCTGCAATAAATAGCGCCGGAATAGTGATGCTATGAATCACCCAATACCGAACACTCGTAATAATGTCACCAAAGGGACGCTCACCAGTAGTACCAGCCATCTAGATTCCTCCGCAAACAACATTAAAAGCTGTAATACCTATCATACGGGACTGAAGAAAACCTCACAAGCAGAGGTTCTAAAATTTAGTTTTTTTGGCTCATTCCCGTCGATTCAGATGTCAGAAAACAGAGCTACAGTCGCTCGATATTTCTATCTCAATTACGCTGCATTAGACACACCTTGATACTTCAACAACGTGCCCCGTTGACCCAACACATACCCTGTGTCAGGGTTCAAGAACACAATCTTGTAGAGGTTCGCCGGAACATCTTCAATTTCCCGATCTTTCTGCCACGATTTACCGCCATCAAAACTTGCTAAAAGATTGCCGCTGCCGCCTGCGATCCACAGTTCATCCGCAGTGCGATACGCCAAGTCCAACAGCCCCCAACTCGTTGAAAATTCAGGATTTTGCGCCTCTAACCAATCTTCTGGATCAGGGGAACTGGTAAATTGAAGCTGCCCGCCCCGAGCCAGCATCCAGAGCCGCCCATCTTGGCTAAAGCCCATACTCTGCAAGCGGCGAGAGCTATTTCGATTGTAGGGATGCCATTCTGTGTCGCCAGGTTGCCAAACCGAATAAAAATTACCCCGCGCCGACACCGCGACGTATTTTCCATCTGGCGATCGCTCAATACTGCGAACTACACCAAAGGCGTCAGAAACGAGGGCTTTCCAATTTTTGCCGCCATCGCTCGTGCGGTAGAGCGCGCCGATATCAGTAGACATTTCCGCTATCTGGTCTCCCAGGGCAGAAATTTGGTCAGGTGCTCCTGGGAGCTTTTCACTCAACGCGACGCGCCCCCACGACTTGCCGCCATCGGTGGTGTGCAGCAGCAGAGACGGTTGCCCCGCAATCCAGCCTTCATCGCCAGAAAAACTGACTGAGGTCAGGCGATAGGTCTGCTCTCCGAGATCCAGTACCTTTTGCGCCCAGGTTTTGCCCCCATCGGTGGTTTCTAACAATGCCGAATTTGTGCCCACGATCCAGCCATGCTGAGGATCGCTGGTGAAGCTGATCCCCAACATATTTTCTTGCACGGGCAACTCTATCACTTGCCACGGATTGACGCTCAAGGCGGGTAGAAACACCTTGCAACCTGTCGTCAGTAAGACAACTGCTACTAAGATGACGATTTGTTTCCAAGCTTTCACAATCCGGTGCATCACGTTACTTAATCTCTGTCTATCAGAAGGTTTACAAGTTTTTCGTACAAGCATCAATACAGACGGCTGGAAGGCTTATTGAATCCCGTACATGCCGAGAAATAGCAAGAATGCCGCGATTAAACCGCCGAAAATGAGAATGTTTTTTTGTCCGGGGGTGAGGGTATTGACGCCCAAACCGTAGCCCAAATTTTCCTTGAATCCGGACGGGGCACCCGCCGGACCAATGCTCGAAAATCTGGATTTTGGCGCACCACAAACCGGGCACTTCCAGTCTGTGGGCAAATCCTCAAACGCAGTTCCAGAAGCGATTCTGCGCCGATCGTCGCCTTTGACAGGCTCATAGTCGTAGCCACAAGCAGCACACTCGTAGCGATCGAGAGTCTTTGGATCAACAGCTTCAGTACTCATAACAGAAATATAGGCGTAGGGGATTACTCTGCCAATCTTAAAATCTCCGTTAATTATTATGACATTTAGCGGGTAATCCTCTCCAGTATTCTAAGAATTCTGTTTAATTCGGTGAGAGGCTTGGCGCTCGATGGCATGCCTTTCTCGAAAGTTTGTTCGGACAAGCTGAGCGATCGCAAGATCAATTCGCAAAATCAACTGGCAAGGTCAACACAGAAATCAGACGGATTCCGCAGTTAATCCGCAGTCGATGCAAGAACGGTAGCTGATCGGCTCATCTGTTATTTAGGTAGAGAACGTTTAGTCAGAAAAACGCGGTGGCAGCAGATTGGGTAACGGATGTAACGGATGAATTGTTCATAGGAGGCGAAGTCTTCCACGAAGTCTTCCACAATTTAGGGAGTAGTTACCTTTACGTCTGCTATATCTGCCATTAAATCTGCTTCTGTAGGAGAGGGCAAAGGTGATGAGTCGCTTCAAACGTTTGTCAGTCTATCAAGATAAAAAGGATACCTACGGCAATACTTTGCACTGAGATAAAAAATCTACTGAATTTGCATTGATATTTCACATATCTGTTCAGCAATAAACAATGAAAATTTTTAGAAAAACAATTTTATAAACTCAACACTATTGTAAGAGTTACCTGTTGTCTAAAATCATACTTCAATTGCTTTTTTAGTACGGCTAGATTAGCTTATTAAAATGTATCTTTAGCTAGAGATAATATAGAGTTAGTCATTTATAGAGTAGTCGAGACCAAAATTAGATTTGGGTTAAGAAAAGGCTTCTGGCTAGTAAGTATTGATGCAAAAAAAGGTGTCAATAGTATCTGAGCCACTATGAAAAGCTACGGTTGCAAGCTCATCGTATCCTATGTGATAAAGACAGCACAAACGCTTAGTTACTTACTACTCAGGTAGCTAATTTTTGGGGCGAGCAATGGAAATTTCAATGTAAATTTTGTTGCGTTCTCATTTAGTCTTCGTTTCAATATTTAGTTTATTTGGTTTCAAATCTATGTTTCTTTGGGGGCTGGCTAGTTGGTGGATAGCCGCTTAGTTGTGTGTGGCTAAGGGGGCACATTTCTAAGCGCGATCGCAGCTTGTTCAAGTGGTCTCTAATCGTCAAAATTGCGGCAGTAAAGGGCAGTAAAGATTATGGAGTTAGTGAAAAATGTCTTTCAATTCCATTGAATTTGCTGTTCTCCTAGTCGCTACTTATCTGTTGTATCGAGTGTTGTCACTGCGGGGGCAAAATACTCTCTTACTCGTTGCAAGTTATGCATTCTATGCTTGGTGGGATATTAGGTTTCTTTATTTAATTGTTTTTTCTACCGTCATTGACTTTGCTTGCGGAGCCATGATCGGATCGGGCTGGGTCTCGAAGCCAAATCGCCGTCTGATGAGCGCCGTGCTGCTCTTAGCCGCGATCGCATTTAATACCGTGCAGTGGCAAGCGGTGCAATTGAGCCTGTCACCGTTGGCGATGGCGATCAACTGGGCAGCTTTACTTCCCGCAACTTGGGCAGGTTGGTGGGTATTGGGCGCAACGGTGCTTCTAGTTGCGATCGCACCTCTTTTCTACTCCTACTCAGTCGCATTAGAAGCATCGCGCCGCAGAACGCTCTTTCTTGTGCTTAGCATCGTCAAAAATCTGCTGATTCTGGGCGTTTTTAAGTACGCCAACTTCTTTGCGGGGAGCGTTGCAGACGGCTTTAGATGGCTGGGGCTAGACGCCGATCGGATCACGCTGAACCTGATTTTGCCCCTAGGAATTTCGTTCTACACGTTCAAGGCGATTAGCTACATTGTGGATGTGTATCGCGGCAGAATGCAGGCATCCCACCATTTTTGGGATTTTGCGCTGTTTTGGGCATACTTTCCCCCGTTGCTGGCAGGCCCCATCGAGCGAGCTACTCATTTGTTGCCGCAACTCACGCACCGCCGCCACCTCAGCTTTCAGCAAACCAGCGAAGGCATTTTTCTGATTTTGTTTGGCTTATTTAAAAAAGTTGCGATCGCAGATGGTGTTGCCTCATCGGTTAATGCTGTCTACGGCACAACTGGCGCAATTTCTTGGCTTGATATCGTCGCGGCAACCGTGCTGTATGCCCTGCAAATCTATGCCGACTTTTCCGGCTATTCAGACATTGGGCGCGGCGTCTCAAAGCTGTTTGGCATCGAACTGATGCTCAACTTTAACCTGCCCTATTTTTCAAAAACCCCCAGCGAATTTTGGGGGCGGTGGCACATTTCTCTCTCAAGCTGGCTCCGAGATTATCTCTACATTCCCTTGGGCGGCAGTCGGCAAGGGGTCTTCAAAACCTACCGAAATTTGATGCTGACGATGCTGCTGGGGGGGCTATGGCACGGAGCCGCTTGGAACTTTATTTTGTGGGGAGGATATCAGGGAGCCTTGCTGTGTGGCTATCGGGCAGTCTCCAAAATCGACCCGCCCTCCAATGAAGCCGTGAGCATTCGGAACCTGTTGGGATCGGCTCCAGCGATCGCGCTCTTTTTTGGGCTGACGTGCTACGGCTGGCTGCTGTTTCGAGCCACCTCGCTAGAGCAAGTCATCACCTTTACCCGGCTGCTGATTGTGGATTTTGGCAACCTGAGCTTAAGTATGCCAAAACCGCCCCTCTCTGCCCTGCTAGGCATTCCCGTATGGGTTGCCTACGAATGTTTGGAGTATCTAACGCACAGCTTAAAACTCAAACTGTGGTTTCCAACGCCCCTCCGGGCTGCCCTGTATGCAACGCTAATTTTAATTTTGATCATGGGGGAGAGCAATGCGCCTGCACAGTTCATCTACTCTCAGTTCTAAAGCCAAGTCTTCAACAACGCCCTCAAAACCTTCTCGCTCCCCGCTCCAAACGGTAATCATCACTGGGCTGTGGACGCTGTGTTTTTTGGGGCTGTTTGATGTTGCGATTAATCGGATTTTTCCTTATCCCACCGATCCGCTTGCGCCCCGTCCTAGCCAGTTGAAAACCTATTTTGAATATGGGCGATCGATCGAAGGGAAACTGGCACGCATGATTGGCACCGACGATCGCAGCAGTGCTGTGTTAGCCAAGGCGGGGTGGTTAGATCCGCAAACTTGGAGTCCGGCAACGCTGCCACCGAACAAGAATTTGCTGATCGCGGTGTACGGCATGTCGTTTAGCGAGCAAATTGCTGAAGCCATGGAGAAGCTTGATCCCCGCCTAGCGTTTCGCCGAATTAACGCGCCATCGGCTCCGCCGAATCATTCGTACACGGCATATAAACTAGATCGCGGCAGACACAGTGCCGATGTAGTGATGTTGGGCATTTTGGCGTCTAGCATCAAAGCAATGCCAACGCTGAGTGCGGCGACGTGGCAGTTTGAAGTGCCATCGATGTACACATACCCTCGCTATGAGTTGGAGAATGGTACGTTGCAAGCGATCGAGCCGAAGGTTCACAGTTTGGCTGAGTTTCGTAACGTGCTGCATGATCCGCAAAGCGAGTTTGTCAAGCAGCTAGAGAGCCGCGATCGCGCCTACAGTTCATTCTTATTTCAGAGAAATTGGCTCGATCAATCCGCGATCGTGCGGTTGGTGCGGCGGGCTTGGGCGCAACGGCATATCGATAATCTAGACAACAGCCTTCATACGGCTGAAGGCTTTGCAGACACCGAGATGAGCATTCTTCAGGCGATGGTGAGCGATTTTGCAGCAACGGCGCGCCAAGATGGTAAGTTCCCCATTGTGCTGGTGTTTAATGACAAGGGGTACGAGGATCATCTGATTCAAGCCCTATTGCCTAGGCTGGGAACTGAAGCGATTCCCTACGTCAGCACCCATGCGATCGCGCCTGCCTCTAATCTCAGTAACTTTGTTGGGGATGGACATTTTATCCCCCCCGTGAATGACCGCATCGCCAAAGCAGTATTGACGGTAATCAACCAATCTGTGCCGCGTAAAAAAATCTCTAAATAGCAGTCCAACGGTCTGAAATAGCATCAGCCTGCCATCTCAAGGAATAATAGAGACTAGACCCTGACTTGATTCCACCCCGGATGTTTCAAACGACCCGTCGCCGCCTTGCGCTGTGGTACACGACCATTACAGCAATTCTGCTGCTCGTCTTTGCTAGTGGATTTTATTTCTATGTTCGCAGCACCTTGATCGAACGCATCGATGACACATTGGATCATGTGATAGAAGTGGTGGAGCGATCACTCGTGATTCAACCCGATGGAACTCACCTCCGCGTCAATGTTGAAGAAAGCTTTCGGGATAATGCGATCGCATTAGAAGACGATCACATTGATTTGGAATGGATTAGCCCCACCGGAGAAACGCTATGGTCTACCTTCGCAGAGCCGCTTTTTGTGCCGTTGCATGTCAACAGCACGGGCGAAACGGTTCATGTTTCTGCAACGCAACTCCTTCGGCAGGTGACGCGGCGTGTTGAAATCGGTCGGCAAGTGCTGGGCTATTTGCGCGTCAGTCATCCTTGGTTTGAAGTCACAAAACCAGTCCGTCAACTCGTGGTCGATCTCAGTATTGGAACCACCGTGATGATTGCTATTGTTGCTGCGATCGGGTGGTTTCTTTCAGGGCTGGCAATGCAACCTATTCGAGAATCGTATCAACGCTTAAAACAATTTACCGCCGACGCCTCCCACGAGTTGAGAAACCCGATTGCGATCATTCAAACCAATGTTCAAGTTGCCCTTGCTGATCCACATCCCGAACCGCAATCTCAACGCCATCATCTACAGGTTGTAGAACGTCTCACACGACGCTTGGGGAAACTAGTAGATGATTTGTTATTTCTCGCTAGACAAGATAGCGGTATTGTTCAGCCGTATTGGACTTTGGCAGATTTGAGTGATTTGTTGGCAGAAGTGTTAGAAGAGCAAGAAACGGCGGCTGATGAAAAAGCGATCGCGCTTTCCCTTACCTTTGATGACGATGAGGATCTGATGATGCAGTGCGATCGCGATCAGCTATCTCGGTTGTTTACAAATCTGATCAGCAACGCAGTGCAGTATACGCCCAAACATGGAAACGTTTCGCTAGCTTTAACCCGTCTAAAGCGCTCTAACGGTTCTGCCTTACAAGTCAAAGTTACCGATACTGGAATTGGAATTTCCGAAGAAACATTGCCAAAGTTATTCGATCGATTTTACCGGGTTGACCCAGCCAGAACAAAAGCAACGGGTGGATCGGGATTAGGACTTGCGATCGCCCAAGCCATCGTAGAAAATCACCACGGACAAATCCAAATCGAAAGCAAAGTGAAACAAGGGACAACACTAACGGTAACGCTACCGCAAACGCCTCAAGACCCACCAGAACGCTAGGATAGTGCTACGAGTTCGGGTTCTGCTACGTCTTGCCAACCCGATTGATTGAGCCGAGCAATTGCTGCATCGATCAACTCTAGCCCTTGATGAACGTTTTCAATCACGCTCAACTGTCCGCGCAACTCTGCCGCGCCCATAAAACCTTTGGAATACCACGTCATATGTTTGCGCGCTTGCCGAACGCCGCGATCGCCCTTATATTCCCACAGCATTTGCAAATGCTCACGGGCACACTCTAACCGCTCAACAGGCGTTAGCGGCGGCTTTTCTTCCCCGGTTTTCAGAAAGTGATCAATCTCGCCCACCAAAAATGGATAGCCCAACGTGCCCCGAGAACACATGATGCCATCGGCTCCGGTTAGCTCTAAACATTTCACAGCCGCTTCGACCGAGAAAATATCGCCATTTCCAATCACTGGAATCGAGAGAATTTCTTTGACTTTGGCAATCCATTCCCACTTGGCAGAGCCGTTATAGCCTTGGGCACGAGTCCGCCCATGCACGGTGATCATTTTTGCGCCTGCATCTTCCATGCGCCGCGCAAAGTCGAGAATGTTGATTTCTTTATCCGTCCAGCCGATGCGGGTTTTAACCGTGACCGGAACCTCGACCGCTTTCACCACCGATCGCACAATTTCTTCGGCTAACTCAGGCTGGCGCAGCAATGACGAGCCGCCTCCGTTTTTGGTGATTTTATTCACCGGACAGCCCATGTTGATGTCTACCGTATCGGCTCCTTCGGCAACCGCTTTTTGTGCCGCTTCAGCCAAAAAATCGGGACGGCAATCAAATAGCTGAATGCTGATCGGGCGCTCATTGGGATCGACTTCCATGATGATGGGAAGCTGTTTAACATAATGCAAACCAGTTGCATTAACCATTTCGGTATACATCATCGAGTCAGGGGCATAGCGTCGCACCAACCGCCGAAATACTAAGTCTGTCACTCCAGATAACGGAGATTGCAACACGCGGCTGTTTACCTCGACGTGCCCAATCTTCAACGGTTGGGAGAGGCGAATTTGAAGTTCGGGCGAGAGCGCAACCATAGCAAACGTTGGGGAATCGAAGTTTTCTAGACTCCATCATTTTACTCGGACTTGCCTTGCGATCGCGCGATTTGAAACGGATAACGCTCTAGGTTCACCCTTTCGTACTTCGCCCAAGCACAGCACACCCATATCATGGTAAATTTGCAAGTACACAAAGCTGCCTTTCCGATCCCTACCAAAAGACTGAATTAGCGCCTCAGATGGTATGATAACCCTCACAATGCTTCATCCCTCAACCTTGGCAGACACCTAGTAGGAATATAGATTCAGTGCTGTGCAAGCAATAAGAAAGATCACATAGATTAGGTCGCATGGGTTGTCTCTACCGTCATCTATCACGAGACTGATTCTCAGTTGAAAGAAATATTCTTGTATCCATTAAGGGGCATTTGATACTCTCTTGTGAGACATAATTCACCCTAGCTTTGCATTTCTTGCAGGCACTATGAGAAATGTGAAGACCTTATAAATGTAGGATGCTTTCGGTTTGAATATTTAGACCTGTAACTTAGCATCCATAGATATACGGACATCTTTAATATTTCTGAACCATAGAGGTGTAATTTTCCCTCGTATAACTACTGCCTAGCGTCGTTTGAGGGATTTTCACCCCTCTGCGCCATGGCTAGAGATTGAAATTTTCACCCTGCCAGTTATCTCACCATACCGGGATGGGTGTCCCGATTTGAACTAACGTTGCATCGCCAGAGACCTACCTTAGCTGTTTATCGCCTGTCGGAGACTCAGTTGTAATGAGTTCAATCCTAGAAACGTCTTCTCTAGAACGTCTGACGATCTCGATCGTGATTCCTGTGCACAACGGAGGAGCAAGTTTTCGCAAGTGCCTATCTCATCTCAAGCGCTTTGTTCCGCAATCTACTGAAATTATTATCGTCGTCGATGGTGGCACAGACGACTCTGCACAACTCGCCCAAGCATCCGGAGCAACCGTCCTTCAATTTCCAACCGCTAGTGGACCTGCACGGGCACGCAATATTGGTGCAAATGCTGCCCATGGCGATATTTTATTTTTTGTGGATGCAGATGTGACAATTGGGGCAGATACCCTAGATCAGGTAATATCCACGTTTGAGCAGCACTCTGAAATCGCTGCTCTGATCGGTTCCTACGACGATACTCCAGGCGCATCCAACTTTTTATCGCAATACAAAAACCTATTCCATCATCATACCCATCAGACTGGGTGCGATGATGCGTCTACCTTCTGGGGTGCATGCGGTGCTATTCGCCGAGAGGTGTTTTTGGCGATCGGCGGGTTTGACGAGTCGTACCGCGATCCCTCGGTGGAAGATATCGAGTTGGGCTACCGGCTTAAGCGGGCAGGCTACAAAATTCGGCTCTGCAAGACGGTGCAGGTCAAGCACCTCAAGCACTGGAAACCTGTTTCGCTGTTGAGAGCGGAAATTTTTTATCGGGCGATTCCTTGGACTGAGCTACTGTGGCGCGATCGCCAGTTTAATAATGACCTCAACCTCAAAACCTCTAGCCGGGCTAGCTTGCTGCTGACCTACGGGTTGTTAATTGCGCTCACAACAGCGTGGTGGCAGGGGTGGGCGCTTGCGATCGCGGTTAGTTTTGGGGTGCTTCTACTGCTGATGAACCAGTCCGTCTACCGCTTCTTTTACCAAAAGCGAGGCGGTTGGTTTACGTTGGGTGTCATTTTTTGGCACTGGCTCTACTTTTTCTATGGCGGGATTGCTTTTGCAATTGGCACAGGGCGCTATTTTTTGAGCAAGCGTAAAGTGCCCCAAAGACGCTTTTCTCAAGCTTGATTTTGAGTTGATAAACCGCTTTGAAACCCATTAGCAATAATGGATCGACTTGGAGAAAAACATGAATCCACCAAATAAAACCCATCACCCAGTTGTCATTTTGGGTGCAGGTCCGGCAGGTCTAACCGCTGGCTATGAGCTTCTCAAGCAAGGCATCCAAACCGTTGTGTTAGAACAGGCGGACAAAGTGGGAGGGATTTCCCGCACCGAAACCTACAAAGGCTACCGATTCGACATTGGCGGTCATCGTTTTTTCACGAAAGTGCCGGAAGTTCAGCAAATCTGGCAGGAAATTCTCAAAGATGAGTTTATTAAAGTTCCCCGAATGTCGCGCATCTACTACGGTGGGAACTTCTACGATTATCCACTTTCCATTGTCAACACACTGTCAAACCTGGGAATTATTCCTAGTGTTTTGATCCTGCTTAGCTACCTAAAAGCAAGGTTCAAAGCCAAGCTAAACCCCGATTCTGAGCCAGAAACATTTGAAGAATGGGTCACCGATCGCTTCGGAGCACGCCTGTACAGAACCTTTTTCAAAACCTATACCGAGAAAGTTTGGGGCATTCCCTGCAACAAGATTCGGGCAGATTGGGCAGCCCAACGCATTCAGGGTCTGTCGCTCAAAAAAGCCGTGATCAATGCGCTGTTTGGCAGCAACAACACCAAAACTTTGATCAAAGAGTTCGACTATCCCCGGTTGGGACCGGGCATGATGTGGGAGCGCGCTCAGGAAATTTTAGAACAACATGGTTCCCCCGTTCATCTCGATACGAGCGTTACCCGGATTGAGCGATCGGGAACCCAAATCACCAAAATTATTGCTGAACGCGGAGAAGAAACGTTAGAGCTAACGGGCGATCAGTTTATCTCTAGTTTGCCCGTGACGGCTCTAGTGATGAAGCTCGATCCTCCTGCCCCTGCCCATGTGCTAGAAGCCGCCAGTGGGCTAAAGTATCGCGATTTTCTGATCGTGTCTCTGGTGATCAACCAAGCCGACCTATTCCCTGACAACTGGCTGTATATTCATAGCCCGGAGTTTAAAGTTGGGCGCATCCAAAACTTCAAAAATTGGAGTCCAGAAATGGTTCCCGATCTGCAAAAGACCTGTTTAGGCATGGAATACTTTTGTAATCGGGGCGATGCCTTGTGGGGGCTATCCGACAAGGCGTTGATCGATCTCGCAAGTCGTGAAATTGTTGAATTAGGCTTGGTGAACAACCCTCAAGACATTGAAGATGGGGTTGTGATTCGTCAACTAAAAGCGTATCCCGTTTACGACGGTGAATATCGTCAACATTTGCAAGTGCTTCAGGATTACCTCAAAACCTTTGACAATCTGCAAACAGTCGGTCGTAATGGAATGCACCGCTACAATAACCAAGATCATTCGATGCTAACAGCAATGCTAGCAGCTAGAAATGTTTTAGGTGAAAACCATGATTTGTGGAATGTCAATGTTGAGCGCTCCTATCATGAAGAGTTTACTAAAGATGAATGGACAAGTGCAAAATCGCTAACTCCAGTGCGATTGAGTTTAGAACCGTCTAAGATCACTACCTGATGAGACAGAGCTTATGTTAGACAGAGCTTATGTAAATTAGAAATGTTTATGTGGGCTCTATTGCATTGTAAATCTTGTAAGTGAAGGTAAATAAACTCCCGATGGTTACTCCACAAATTACGATCGTCGTTGTTCCAAGAGAGCGATTTAGCTATACTCGCGAATCGCTTGACAGCATTTATGAATATACAACCTTACCGTTTAACTTAGTGTATGTCGATGGCAATTCTCCGTCGCAAGTGCAGCAGTACCTACAAGCGCAATCTCAGGAGAAAGGCTTTCAACTGATTCGGACAGACTATTACCTGTATCCCAACCGAGCTAGGAACCTGGGATTAGCGCAAGTAGAAACGCCGTATGTGGTCTTCCTGGATAACGATGTGATTGTTTCACCCGGTTGGTTGGAGGCACTAGTTCAGTGTGCCGAAGAAACGGGTGCAACGATCGTAGGACCGCTCGTTTGTCATGAAGAACCTGTGCATGAGATTGTCCATTGTGCTGGGGGCGAAACCCATGTCAACGTAGATGTGAAGGGTAGACGACGGCTACGGGAAAAGATGTATAAACAAGGACACAAAGTTGCTGCGGTGTTGCCTAAAATGCAGCGAACTCAAACAGAGCTTTGTGAATTTCACTGTATGTTAGTTCGCACTGACATTTTTGATCGTCTCGGTTTTCTCGATGAAACGCTGCTAAATTCTAAGGAACACTTAGATTTTTGCATGAGTGTCATCCAAGCTAACGGCACTGTCTACTTTGAGCCTGCCAGCATTCTCACTTATGTTCCTGGTGCACCTTTGCACTGGACGGATTATCACTTCTACATGCTGCGCTGGAGTGATGCTTGGGAGACGAGCAGCCTGAGCCGGTTACGCGAAAAGTGGGATCTTGCAGAAGATGGCTACTTTCAGCACAAGTACAAGATTATGGGCTGGCGACGGAAGAATGCCATCATTCGCCCTTTGGCGCAAAATCTGGTGTTTGGTCTGCACGGCACCTTGTTGGAGAAAGCGTTCGTTTTTGGTTTAGCCAAAGCCGAAAAACTGCTCAATCGTTATCTCACCAGTCGCTATGTTAGCAGCGAACACAAGCGTCAACCGACTCCCCTCGTTTTGTCGCCTAAGATTCGAGAGATCGCAGTTTCACAAGGACAACGGTAGTGCATGAAAATTTTGCTGGTCAACGATATTGGCACTGCAACGGGAGGTGCAGAAATTCAAATGCTTTCGCTTCGTCAAGATTTGCGCGATCGGGGGCATGACGCTCGCCTGTTAACGAGCCGGTTGACTCCGGTTGCGGGTTGCCCCGTCTTAGCAGACTATGAATGCTTCGGCATCGATACCCGTTTGCAAGTGCTAACTCAAACGGTTAATCCTTCCGCTTATCTGAGCCTACGCCAGATTCTGCAAGACTTTCAGCCCGATATTGTGCATGTACGTATCTTCATGGGGCAACTGTCGCCTTTAATCTTGCCGTTGCTACGTAGTATTCCTTGCCTTTATCAAGCGGCAATGTACCGGGCAATTTGCCCGAAGGGAACCAAAACTCTTCTAGATGGTCGGTCTTGCGAAGATACTGCTGGAATTGCTTGTTTACGCCATCAATGTATGACGCTGCAATCGTGGGGGATGTTGATGGTACAGCGGCAGCTTTGGCTACAATGGCGAAATGTCTTCGATCGGGTGGTCGCGCTTAGTGAGGGCATGAAAGCCAAGCTAGAAGCTGAAGGGATTGCTCCGATTGAGGTTGTGTATAATGGCGTTCCAAACCGACCGATGCGATCGCGCTTGAGTGAGCCGCCAACCGTTGCTTTCGCTGGGCGCTTGGTGTCCGAGAAAGGCGTTAGCGTGTTGATAAAAGCGTTTGCGCGAGTTCAGGCGCACCTCCCCACTGCTCGTTTGGTGATTGCAGGTCAAGGTGACGAAGCCGATGAGTTGCGATCGCTTGCCTCCTCCTTGGGTATTGCTCACCACGTTGTGTGGCTTGGGCATGTGCCTCGTGATGAGATGGAGCGCTATTTTGAATCAGCATGGGTGCAGGTTGTGCCGTCGCTATGGGAAGAGCCATTTGGCAACGTCACCACTGAAGCAATGATGCGAGGAACGGCGGTGATTGCGAGTGCTGTAGGGGCACAGCCAGAGATTATCCAGCAGGGCATCACTGGTTTCTTAGTCCCGCCAAATCAGGTCGATGCGTTATCAGATGCCTTATTAAACGTGTTGCAAAACCGTGACTTGGCAGAGCGAATGGGCGAGGCGGGGCATCAGCGATCGCAGACACATTTTAGTGAAGATCGCCGAACAGAGCGGTTTCTAGAACTTTACCAACAGATTCGGGCACAGTACGACTCCCAACTGGCATGGACTTAGACTCTAAACCGCTACTCGATCTTGATCGACACATCCGCACCGATGAGGTAGGAGCAAATCTGGAGCGGCGATCGCTTCAGTCTGGCTTAACGACGATCGCCGCGCAGCCGATCAAACTGGCGATCGGAGTTGGCTCTACGGCTATTCTGGCTCGTCTGCTGACGCCTGCCGACTTTGGGCTAGTTGCGATGGCGGCTCCCTTGCTGGCATTTGTTGATAGTTTGACCAATTTTGGTCTAGAAACGGTGACCATTCAACGCAGCCAGTTGGATCATCAACAAACGAGTGCGATTTTCTGGCTATCGCTGAGGATCAACAGCGTTGTGATTGGCGGCATGATGGCGATGGCTCCGGTGATGGCTTGGTTTTACCAGGAACCCGAACTCGTCGGTATTACCCTGGCAATGGCAATTGGCGTTTTCAGCGTTTGTCTGACGTCTCAGCATCAAGCGTTGCTCAGACGACAACTAAAATTTGAAGTTGTGACGGTGCTCGAAGTGAGCGCCCTAGGCGCTGGGGCTATGATTGCGATCGCGGCAGCTTGGATCGGCTGGGGCTATTGGGCATTGGTGCTGCAAGTCGTGGTGATGCAGGTCATCCAGAGCTTCGCCAGTTGGCAAGTGTGCGGTTGGCGACCGGTTAGGGTGATCAAGACCCCAGAGCTAGATGCCAATTTACGATCGATGATGTCCTATGGCGGTCACCTGACTGGGTTTCGGTTTATCAGCCGACTGGGCAACCAGCTAGATCGCATTTTGATCGGCTACTTCAGTAATGCCAGTGCTCTGGGCTTGTATCATGTCGCCTATCGGTGGGCATATTTCTCGTTTGAGCAAATTTATAACCCATTGTTTAATGTTGCGGTCTCTAGCCTCAGCCGCGCTCAGCATGACCCGCAACTCTACCGAAGGTATTGCCGCCAAGGATTAACTCCGATTTTCTCGGTGTGTATGCCCCTGCTGACGTTTTCGTTTATCGAAGCGCAGACATTGATTCTTCTGCTCCTCGGAAACCAGTGGTTAGAGGCAGTTCCCCTGTTTCGGTTGCTGACGCTCGCGGTCTTTGTGGGCAGTATGCATCGCGTGACCAAGTGGCTCTATGTCTCGATTGGTCAAACTCAGCGTCAGTTTCGCTGGGGTCTGCTTCATTCGTCTGTCATGATTGTTGCCGTCTCGATTGGCGCACACTGGGGTGCTTTTGGGGTGGCAATGGGCTATACGATCGCCATCTGTCTGCTGACGTTGCCATCAGTTACGTTTTGTCTTAAGACCTCACCACTCTCGCTAGGCGACTTTTTAGGAGTGGTGTGGAGACCCGCCCTCGGATCGGTGCTGGCGGGGTTGATACTGTTTTCAAGTCGCTTTCTGTTACCGAATTTGGATAATGCGATCGTTGATGCAGCCGTTAAATTTATCATCTTTGGAGTTGCTTATCTTTCGATCTGGATCAGCTTTCCTGGCGGTCGTCAAACGGCAGCAAGAGCGCTGCAAATGTTCAAGAAACTGCGCTCAAAGCAGCGCGATTCTTAGCGTGGTGTGTGGATGTTGAAGCGCATCTTTTAGAAACCAAATTTTTTAGAGACCAAAAAGGAGAATGTGTGAGCCGACCTCTACTCAGCATCATTATCCCAACTCACAATCGCCCTGATTTGCTGCGTCGCGCCGTTGGGAGTGCCCTTGCCCAAACCATCGAGGATTTGGAAGTGTTGGTCGTAGATGATGCCTCGACTCAACCGATTGAATTGCCTCCTGATCCCCGGCTCAAGCTCATTCGGTTAGAAAAGTCGCGGGGCGGAGCGGGGGCACGAAATGTTGGCACTGAGGCAGCGCAGGGGCGTTGGATCACCTATCTCGATGACGACGATCGACTCTTGCCCCCCATGGTCGAGACCTCACTGGCGGCGCTTAATAAGGCAACGCTGCCTGCCCCGGTCGGCGTTATCTCTGGGATCGAACTTGTTGATCCAACCGATCGGGTCATTCGTAAATTGTTGCCGCCTCCCCAACGGTTGCAAGGCGCTCATTTCGCTTTAGAAGAGTTAGAGGAAGGCTGTTCGTACAATACAAAACAGACTTTGGTCGTGGAGCGGGAGGTGATTTTGCAAATTGGTGGTTGGGATGAAACCTTTCGATCGCGGGTGCATTCCGAGCTTTTCTTGCGGCTCAATCCGGTTTGCTCGATTCTGGGGTTGCCGGTTGTGAGCTATCAACTCTCGGTTCACGAAGGGGCAAGAGTCTCTACCAATCCAGAACTCCGCCAAGCGAGTTTTAGACAACTCTTGGAGAAACATCACACCCTATTTGAAGCGCATCCAAAAATGTTTGCAAACTTTGTGTACGAACATGCTTACACGTCCTACAAAATGGGTCAAATGGGGGCTGCGTTTCTAAATGTGTGCTGGGCACTGAGACTTCACCCCAGTCATACGCTGAGTCGGTTCTACCATCTGTTTGCGAATTGATGATCTCATTACGGTTTTGAACGCTTATGCAACCCGAATCGATTCTGTTCTCTATTGTGATTCCAACCTACAACCGCCCAGAGCGATTGGCAACCTGTTTGCAGTCGCTCGTGGAACTTGACTATCGCCGCGATCGCTTTGAGGTGATCGTTGTTAATGATGGCAGCACGGTAGACCTTGAATCGGTGGTTTTGCCCGTGCAGCAGCAGTTGAACCTGACACTGATCACGCAAGCCAATGCTGGACCTGCCACCGCCCGCAACACAGGCGCGACGGCAGCCAAGGGCAGGTTTCTGATCTTTACCGATGATGACTGTGTGCTGCTGCCCCAGCATTTAACGACGTTAGAAGCGCGATTTGCGGAAACGCCAGACGGCTTAATCGGCGGTCGAACCCTGAATGCTTTGCCAAATAACCTTTGCTCGACGGCTAGCCAGCTTTTGATTGATTATCTCTACGACTACTTCAATACCGACATCACGGGATCGAGCTTTTTTGCGTCGAACAACTTTGCTATGCCGAGCGATCGCTTCCGGGTGCTGGGCGGATTTGACACCAGCTTTCCGTTAGCTGCTGGCGAAGACCGAGAGTTTTGCGATCGCTGGTTGTTTCACGGCTATGCCATGCGCTACGCCTCAGATGTGCAGATCTATCATGCTCACAACCTAACGGTGAAATCGTTCTGGCGACAGCACTTTAACTATGGTCGTGGTGCGTTTTGTTTTCGGCAAGTGCGAGAGCAGCGATCGCACCATCAAACCACTCCAGATCCCATCCAGGTCGAACCCCTGCGGTTTTATGTTGACCTGGTGACCTACCCCTTTTCTCGCTCATCTCAGCACGCTATTCCATTAACAATTTTGCTTTTCTTATCCCAGGTTGCTAACGTTGCTGGTTTTTTCTGGGCGCGATCGCAGCATCACCGAAGGCAACAGAGTTTGATTCCATCTTCTACTCAGCATTCGGAGCTAGCCAAAGAGGGAGGTCAACATGGCGATTGATGCTCGATTAAAAAAACTATCACCTGCCATCTTTCTTTTCGTGATCACGCTGTTTTACAGCGGATTGTTGGTTCGGCTCAATTACCTGCGATCGCCGCTTTGGCAAGATGAAGTCTTCTTTTGGAAAACCAGCCTTCAGTTTAGCCATAGCCTCATTCCGAACCTCAATCAATTGAGAAACTATGAAGAACTCAATACCCCGCTGCCTTTTATTGTGTTTGGCGCTCTGGAATATCTGTTTAAAGATGGTGTTTTTCTAGGTCGTTTATTTAACTTTTTACTATCGTTGATCATGATCTGCATGATTGGCTTTTCTACTCGCAAGCGCGGCATCGATCCGCCCTTGGCAGCGTGTGGTCTCTTGCTTTCTCCCTATTATTTGTGGTTGAGTGGTCATATTTATACTGATATTTTGGCTTCGTTTTTTGTCTTTTTAGGCTTCTGGTTTTACACGCAAAATCGCCTGATCTTCAGCAGCGTTGCCTTTGTGTTGGCGATCGCGTCGCGCCAATATATGGTGGCATTCCCGGTTGCGATCGCAATGTTTGAATTGTTTGCCCTGCTCAAACCGATGGTGCAGAAAAATTGCTTCAAACTGCGTGATGTCATGCATATTCGCTGGGTTGCGCCTTCGATTGCCGCCGCGTCGATCGGGGTTTGGTTTTGGCTGTTTAACGGTCTAGCCCCTGCGCCTGCCTTCTCAACCCGGCTTGCTCCAGATGTCCAGCGAAATTTGTGGGCACTGACCCCCAATAGCGGACTTTTCTTTTTGGCGGTTGTGGGGTTGTGTTTTGTGCTGCCAGAAGTGATTTTTTTTCCACGGCGCAGTTTGCCACAGCGATTGTTGCGTTGGCAAAAACCCTATCTTTACATCGCGATCGGGCTACTGCTGCTGTTTCTGGTGTTTCCGCCTGCTCTCAAAGCGAGCGGAATTTTGATTAAAATCGCCAATGTGCTTCCGGCATATCCGTTAAAAATTGCGCTATTTTACGGGCTTGCCTTGTGTACGTGTTTGCGATTCGCGAGAATCAATCTAGCGTTTTGGATCTTGTTGTGCAACACGCTGCTGATGATGAAAGCTTACCCTTGGGATCGGTATGCTCTGCCATTGATCGTTGTGTTTTGGTATCTCAGAGCAATTGGTGTTTTGGATAAAGTAGAGCGCGATCCGCAGCCCGTTACCACTGCCCCTCAGATCGAGTAATAGAGCGGAAATGACTTGGCATCTTTGGGTTTAATGTATACCCGCTGCTCAGGCACTAATCGCAGTTCATCAAAGCGATCGCGCGTTAGGTGAGCCGTCACAACCTGCCCATCATCTAGGGATAATTCTGCTTGCACCTCCCAACCTAAATGAATCAGCCGACTCACTCTCGCCTCAACCGTGTTGCCATTGGGAGACGTGTCGATCACCACATCTTGAGGGCGCAAAAACATCTCTGGATGGGCAGAATCAAACCCATTGTTCTGGAAGATATTAGATGAACTCGGCAGCACGTTCACCGGACCAATAAAACTCATCACAAACGCAGTAGCAGGATGATCGTAAATGTTGGCAGGGGTGCCGATCTGCTCGACTTTGCCTTTATTCATAACGACCAGTTCATCCGATACTTCCATGGCTTCTTCTTGGTCATGCGTCACAAATACGGTCGTGACATGCACTTCGTCATGCAGTTGTCTTAGCCATGCCCGCAGATCTTTGCGAACTTTGGCATCAAGTGCGCCAAACGGCTCATCGAGCAAGAGAACCTGAGGTTCTACGGCGAGTGCCCGCGCTAAGGCAACCCGTTGCCGTTGCCCCCCAGAAAGTTGAGAGGGGTAGCGATCGCCAAGCCCAGTCAGTTGCACCAACTCCAGCAGTTCATCCACTCGTGTTTTGACGTGGCGCGCAGATGCCTTGCGAATTTCTAGCCCAAATGCAATGTTTTTTCGTACGCTCAAATGCTTAAACAGCGCATAGTGCTGAAACACAAATCCGATATTGCGCTCTTGCACCCCGCGATGAGTGGCATCTTCTCCAGTCAGCCAAATTTTGCCCGAATCTGGCATCTCTAACCCTGCGATTAATCGCAGCAAGGTGGATTTGCCCGACCCCGATGGCCCTAGTAATGCCACGAGAGAGCCACTCTTGATGTCTAGCGAAACCTGATCAAGGGCTTGAAAACTGCCAAACTGCTTGGAAACGTCTTGAACTGAGATGCCCACAGCGACCTCTTGGGGGTGAAGGATAAATGAGGAGAAACGGAGGAGGAAAACAAAACTTCCTTAATCTCCGAATTCTCGATAAGGTTACTGTAGTTTTATAGCATAGACTGGGGAATAGTTTTCGCGCAGATGGGATTCTGACCTTCTAAAGCAGCTTGGTCAGGAGGTTGCTACGGATTGAACTGATGGATTGAACTTATACCAAATTAATCTGTAAATGCTACAGACCTGCGACCTCCCCCAACCCCTCTTGAGTCAGGAGAGGAGCCGGAAAGTCCCTCTTTACCAAGGGGGATGCCGTAGGCAGGGGGGTCGAGGATCTGTCGCAGTGAACAATCAATTTGGTATTATGGATTGACAAAGACACCCGGTTGAACGTCGGCAAAATTTAGGACAGCTACCCTGTTTACGTAAGATTAGCTGTCCCGATTGAGCAGATTTTTAGAACCCTGATTTTCAGTGAGTTTGA
Source organism: Myxacorys almedinensis A (assembly GCF_010091945.1). Taxonomy (GTDB): domain Bacteria; phylum Cyanobacteriota; class Cyanobacteriia; order Leptolyngbyales; family Leptolyngbyaceae; genus Myxacorys; species Myxacorys almedinensis. The sequence continues at coordinate 12,454 of NZ_WVIE01000010.1, read as the reverse complement.
CTAGAGGCATCAGAAGCATGGACGGCGGCAGGAAGCACAGAATGCCCTACCGGAGCGATCGTAGGATTCGTAACTGGTGTGCCTGCATAGTGGTTGGGCGTCGTCCCCTTAACCTGGCGCATCAGACTTGCCATTTCTAGCGCGCTCATGCCATATTCCCACCCCAGGTTGCTCTTGATGCCCGCCCGCTCTAACGCTTGCTGCATCGTATCGGTCGTCAACACGCCAAAAACCACGGGCACACCTGTCTGAAACCCAGCCGCTGCGATGCCCTTAGACACCTCAGCCGAGACATACTCAAAGTGGGGTGTTTGCCCTTTGATAACGGCTCCTAGGCAAATGACGGCATTATAGCGCTCAGACAGAGCCAACTGACGAGCCACCATTGGCAACTCAAATGCGCCCGGAACCCAGGCATAATCGACCTGAGTTCCGTGAGGGTTGACGTCAATTCCGTGCCGTTTTAGGCAGTCTTGACAGCCTTCTAAGAGTTTTCCGGTTACTAAGTCATTGAAGCGACCGATGACGATCGCAAAACGCAATCCATCGGTCTGTGAGAATGTTCCTTCAAAAATAGCCATTGTTTAATCTGAGTATCAACACAAGTCACAGCTACAGCCCAAACCGATTATCTCGACAGGTTTTTGGTTCACCCTTGAGAACCTGCCTCAGGATATTTACCTAAATCTAGCGGCATCTCTTAGCGTTGAATAGGATTAATACAGCTTACTTATTTGGGCTTCACATTCTGTAGGGAAAAGTTTAAGAAAACTTATCCGTGACAGTACGGAGACACCGAGAGATGCTGGGGGTGAGACAGAATGTTTCTTCCCCAGCAACCGTAAATCTACAGACCTGTTCTAGCCAACCCGTCTAAATCACCAGGTCTAAATCACCAGGTCTAAATCACCAGGTCTAAATTACGAGATAGTTGAGCACTCCGACTGTGATCACCAAGATAAACCAAACTCCTGAACCAAGCAGAATTAATCGCTTGGATTGATCCCAGTTGCTTGGTGAAGCGTAGGCAACAGGAACGCCAATCACCATAACAAACGAAAAGAGAACCAGCGCGGCTAATGCAATTTGAAATAAGATCGACATTTCCTTCTCCCTAAACAGCAAATTAAATCCAGTTACGGCAGTTATTTAAACTGCGATTTCACTAGCTCACTAGTAACTTATCAGAAATGATGGACTTGATTCTATGCCATACCACAGCAGATTTTGACACGCTCGGTGCTGCTGTTGGTGTGAGCCGCCTGCGTCCGGGATCGCGAATTGTTCTTTCTGGGGGCGCACATCCTGCGGTGCGGGACTTTTTGGCGCTGCACCGTGATGAATATCCCCTGGTTGAAGCGCGATCGATCAATCCTGATTTGATCCAAACGATTGTGCTGGTAGACGCTCAGACCCGCGATCGCATCGGCAGTACTGCAAAATGGCTCGATCGCCCAAATATTGACATTATTATTTACGACCATCATCCCGCCTCAAGCAGCGATATTTCTGCTACGGAGACGTATTTTGATGCCGTGGGCGCGATCACAACCTTGATTACAGAACTGTTGCAGCAGCAGCAGGTTTCGCTGACGCCCAGCGAGGCGACGGTCATGGCACTTGGGATTCATGCCGATACCGGATCGCTAACCTACGATCACACGACGGCGCGGGATGCGGCAGCCTTGGCGTGGCTAATGACTCAAGGGGTGAGCTTGAGCGCGATCGCACAATACGTTGATCCGGGGCTGTCTCCCCAATTGCAAGAACTTTTGAGCCAAGCCCTAGAAACCTTGCGCTCAGAAACAATCTACGGGCAAGCGATCGCATCGGTGCTGCTTACCACCCCAGACTATGTGCCGGGGCTGTCCAGCCTTGCATCGCGGCTGATGGAGTTGACGGGCATGGATGCGCTATTTTTAGCCCATCACTACTGTCGGGGTGCGGTGTGTGCTGAGGGCGGCAATGCCGAGAGTGGCAATGTGCTGACGGTGATTGCGCGATCGCAAATTGCTAGAACCAACCTCAACACCCTGCTTCAGCCGTTTGGGGGTGGGGGGCACGCTAAAGCTGCCGCCTTGACGCGGCGAGAAACCCAACCTCAACCTCTGTTCACTGAGATTTTGGCTCAGTTCAAGCAGCAAATTCCGCCACCACCGATCGCCCGCGATCTGATGTCGTCTCCGGTCAGAACAATCCGACCGGAAACCACGATCGCTGAAGCCCAACGGATTCTCCTGCGCTATGGTCATTCTGGCTTATCTGTGGTCGATGCTGAGGCTCAGCTAGTGGGCATGATTTCTCGCCGCGATCTAGATATTGCGCTGCATCATGGCTTTTCTCATGCCCCTGTGAAAGGCTACATGAGCACTAAGTTGAAAACGATTACTCCTGAAACGCCGTTGCCACAAATCGAATCATTGATGGTGACCTATGATATTGGTCGGCTGCCGGTGCTCAAGGATCAAGCCCTCGTCGGCATTGTGACTCGAACAGATGTGTTGCGGCAGGTGCACGCGGCGGCTTATGAAACCTCTGACCTGCCTGAGCGTGACCCCAATCCCACCGTCAAGGCGGCTCAAACTGCCCGGCTCGATCGCGCCCGATTGGCTTTGCCCTTGCAAAATATTCTAGCGATCGCAGCGCAGCAAGCCGAACAGCGCGGCTGGCATTTGTACTTGGTTGGTGGCGGCGTTCGGGATCTTTTACTTGCCGACCCCGATCAGCCTGTGACGTTGAATGACCTCGATTTGGTGGTAGATGGCTTTCACCAGTCTGCGGATGTGGGAGCCGGGGTAGAATTGGCGCGATCGCTGCAAGCCCTCTACCCCCACGCGCGATTAGATATCCACGGCAAATTTCAAACGGCGGCACTGCTGTGGCACAACGACCCCGACCTCGACTCGCTGTGGATCGACATCGCCACGGCTCGCACCGAGTTCTATCCCTATCCTGCCGCCAACCCAGAAGTCGAGGCGAGTTCGATCCGCCAAGATCTCTACCGTCGAGATTTCACGATCAACGCCCTGGCGCTGCGGCTGACTCAGCCTCGTGCCAATGAATTGCTCGACTTTTTTGGCGGTTTGTTAGACCTGCGCTCAAAGCAAATTTGCGTCTTGCACAGCAATAGTTTTATCGAAGATCCCACCCGAATTTTTAGAGCCGTGCGGTTTGCGGTACGACTGGGCTTTGAAATTGAGCCGCAAACCGCAGACTTCATTCGATATGCGGTTAGCACAACGTGCAGAGCGAGGGATGCCTGTTTGGGGGAGTCAGGTCGGGTGGTTGCGCCTGCCTTGCAAACTCGTCTCAAAGCCGAACTGAAATATATTCTGCAAGCCCCTGACTGGAAACCAGCCCTCAAGCAACTGTCAGACTTAGGCGCGCTAAGCTGCCTTCATCCCACGTTAGCCCTAGATGCCGAATTATGGCAGCAGTTGCGGCTGGTCGATCGCTGGCTCCGCCGGTTTGATCCGCAGCAGATGTTTCCCCACTGGCAACTGCTGCTAGACGTTCTCTTGGCTCGTTTAGCCCCTCTAGAACGCGGATTTGTTGCTCAGACGCTCCAGCTTCCGAAGGACAGTATTACTCGGCTCACCACGCTATCTCAGGTGCAAGAGCAGTTAACAGAAGCCCTACCCAAGGCACCCCGACCTAGCCAAGTTGTTCAACTGCTCAAGCCTTATGATGTGCCGATGTTGATGCTTGTAGCGGTGCGATCCTCCGAACGATCGCACCGCCAACAAATCTGGAAATATCTCACCCGTTGGTCACAGATAAAAGCGCCGCTCGATGGGCATGATTTGAAGCGATTGGGTTACAAACAAGGTCGGCAGTTTAAACAGATATTGGAGCGTCTGTTGGCGGCAACCTTAGATGGAGAATTTGGAGATGGAGAATTTGGAGAGCGCGGCGGATCTGATGCTGCCAGTCGCGCCCGTGCCGAACGCTATTTAGCGGAACATTACCCTCTAAAATAATGAATGCAGCATGGCACAATTCTATGTCTTCTTCCGAATCCCTTTCCTCTCGATCAATTCCGGTTGAGACCATCAAATACGACGATCGCGGCTTAGTGCCTGCCATTGTGCAAGACTACCTCGATGGCACCGTGCTGATGATGGCATGGATGAACCACGACGCCTTGCAAAAAACGTTAGAAACGGGGACAACCTGGTTTTGGAGCCGATCGCGGCAAGCATTTTGGAACAAAGGCGCAACCTCAGGGCATACCCAAACGGTGAAAGCGATTCGCTACGACTGTGATAGCGATGCGCTGTTGGTGACGGTAGAGCAACGGGGCGATATTGCCTGTCATACGGGAGAGCGCAGTTGCTTTCACCAAGTCAACGGCAGCATCACACCGCCGCCTGCGGATACGTTGTCACAGGTGTTTTCGGTGATCTGCGATCGCAGAGATACCCCCAGCGAAGGATCTTACACGCGCACGCTGTTGGATGGGGGTGATAACAAGATTCTCAAAAAAATTGGGGAAGAAGCCGCCGAAGTGGTGATGGCGTGCAAAGACGATGACGCCGCCGCGATCGCGGGAGAAGCTGCCGATTTGTTCTATCACACCCTCGTTGCGATCGCCCATCACCATGTAGACCTCAAAGCCGTCTACCGCAAGCTGCAAGACCGCAGACGCTAATCGTTACTCTAAGGGGGGAGGCATGACAACCCCTCAAACGCTCGCCAGTTGATCGTCTGACGATCGCGCCTCAACGTCCTGCCGATCTAGCTGATCCAACAGGCTAAGAAACTCCCGCTCAAACACCACTTGAGCGCGATTAGTTTTGCCGCCCACATACAGCGCTCCCTCGTGCTGCAACGCCCAGATCTGCGAGTGAGAAACGTAGCTCATCACCACACCTACCATCAGCAAGCCAAAGCCGAGGTAAACCACGGGAATCCCCGGATCAGCTTTAATTTGCAGCCCAGTGCTGCCGATAATATCTGCGATCGCAACTTTAACCCCATGAATCTCGACAGACATGCCCTTTCGGACGGTGGAAATCAGCTTGCCTTGCATGTCGTAGACCAACAACAACCCCTGCATGTCTCGTGCAATCAGGGAAACTCCGTCGCTTAGGTCAGGCTTGAGCGGGAGAAATGTCCCCCAAATTCTGCCGCCGAGGGAGTCTAGTTTTGCCATCGGCAACTGCAAGAGCGGGCTGTTGTTGAGTTTCAGTCGCACCGCCGCGATCGACCAGTCGGCTTGGTAGAGGGTCACGCCGTTATATTGCAGCGGCTTGTTCACATGGATCGTTTGCCGATCAATCGTCTGCCCGTCTTTGTCCAACACTGACAGCGTGGAATAAAACTGATCAATTTCGCCCGATGGCAAATAGTCGATCCAAAACCGATCCACCTTGACTGACCAATCTTGAAGCACAGACAGATTGGCAAATGGGCCGCCATCGGTGACATTTTTGATGTGGAAGGTTTCCCCGCTCGGAACGATTTCTTGGGCAATAAAGCCCGTCATCGCACCGATCATGCCCCCCAGCAAGATCACCAGCATTCCGACATGCACCACAATTGGTCCAATTCTGCCCACGATGCCCTTGTGGGCATAGAGTTTCTCGCCGTCTTGAAAAATCTTGTAACGACGCTGTTTGAGCAACGGCATCAGGTCTGCGATCGCGGCAACCCCAGCAGAACCGTTCGCAGAAGGCTGGAATTCGGCGCTGAGGGCAAACTTTTGAAACTGGCGGGGCTGGCTGTAAAAGTTCCACGTCCGCGAAAACCAGCGCAGGGCTGGCAACTGGCGTGAGAAGGTGCAGGTTGTTAGACTTGTGCCAAACAAAATCAGCAGCGACAGATACCACCAAGTTCGGTAGACATGATCCAAGCCTGCGGCAAGCAGCACTTTCCAGGTCAGAAAGCCAAATAGGGCAGGGTGTTCGGGGTAATTGGCTTGATAGAATGCTAGCGATTGACCTTGCTCAATCACGGTTCCGGCAATGCTGAAGAGGGCGATCGCTAACAGCAGCGCGATCGCCAGGCGCAAATCTGCCAACAGGGGCACAATTTCTTTCTTAAAATACCGCTTAGGCGCAGCCATCCAAGTCTTCATGGTCATTTATGCTTCACTGAGCAATGGGCTTAACTGAGCCGTCCAAATCTCGATAACAGCGAGAAGACGCCAAATCCGATCAACAAGGCTCCACTGGTGGGGGTAATCCAAGCCGACCACCGCCGCATCTCCAGCAGCTTCTTGATCGACGCGGTAAACGTTCCTGCCACAATCAGGGGGGCAACGTAGCCTGCGGTATAGCACAGCAGCAGGGTTCCCCCCAAAACGGGATCTTTTGTAGAGCCGATCCAGGCGAGCAATGTGGCTAAAACCGGGGTGCTGCATGGCGAAGCGACCAAGCCAAACGTGACGCCTAAAAGATACGATCGCACCGTTGCCGGTAACTCTTTAGAAATCCAGTCGGTGCCCCCAAACGAGGGTAACGGAAACGGCAAGGCGTTCATCAGGTTTAAGCCCATGACGATCGCGATCAGGCTTACCACTATCGGCAACCCCAGCCCAATCTGCCCATACACTTTTCCAAACAGCGTCGCGGCAATCCCCAATCCTGCCAGGGTGGTTGCCAATCCGAGGGAAAACCACGTCGATTGAATCGCCCCTTGCCAGCGCTGCTGCGTCTCGTAGCCCCCGATATAGCCGATGGTGATGGGCAACATCGACAAGGTACACGGCGTCAAGCTGGTGAGCAACCCTGCGGCAAAAATCACACCCACACTAACGGGCGTCACATGTTCTAACTGCTGAGAGACCAACTGGTTGGCAAACTGAGCCAACTCATACAGAGACGTTTGAACGGTTTCTAACATGACTCAAGTGTTACGCAAGTTAACGCGTCTCTCATATTGTATCGGCTCTGAGGGCGACTCCTGTGTCCCTGTCAAAGACCTGAATCTGTTCTGGGCTAATCGACAGCCACAACGGTTCTCCCAATTTAACCGCGCGATCGGGTTCGGTTCTCACTTGCATTGCGTCAGAGCCATCGCTGAGCCTGACCGAGAGATAGGTTTCACTCCCCAAGGCTTCTACCAGATCAACCTTCACCGGAATTGCCTGATCCGACGGGGGGCTAAGGCTCAGATGCTCCGGGCGAATGCCCAAGGTTACCATTTGCCCATCGTAAGGCTTTAGCACGGGTTCCCACGCTTGAGGCAGGGTCAGGCGAAAGAGGGCGTGGTGCAGCACCGACGGGGCGCGCACCTGCACGGGCAGAAAGTTCATCGGCGGCGATCCGATGAATTCTGCGACGAAGCGGTTAGCAGGGCGCTTGTACAGTTCGAGTGGGGTGGCGAGTTGTTGAATTTGTCCGGCATTCATCACGGCGATGCGATCGCCCATGGTCATCGCTTCGGTTTGGTCGTGGGTGACATAAATTGTGGTGGTTCCCAGTTGCCGTTGCAGTTTCACAATTTGGGCGCGGGTTTCTGCCCGTAGCTTGGCATCGAGGTTGGAAAGCGGTTCATCCATCAAAAACACCTGTGGGTTGCGTGCCATCGCCCGACCCAAGGCAACGCGCTGCTTTTGCCCTCCTGAAAGCTGTTTTGGCAGCCGCTTGAGCAATGGCTCAATTTGCAGCATTTGCGCCACGAGTTTGACCCGATCGCGCACTGCCCGTTCGCGATCGCTGAGATATTGCAGACGGGGCGGCAGGTTGCGGGTGGCTCCGACCAGTAGATTATCCGTCCAACTGGCGGCTTGACCGGCAAGCTGGGTGCGCCGCAAGCCAAAGGCGAGGTTGTCGTAAACGCTCATGTGGGGATAGAGGGCATAGTTTTGAAACACCATGGCGATGTCTCGTTCTTTGGGCGGCAGGTCGTTAACAACGCGATCGCTGACCCGAATGGTGCCAGCACTCAGGTCTTCGAGTCCGGCGATCAGCCGCAGCAGCGTACTTTTGCCGCAGCCCGACGGACCTACCAGCACCATAAATTCCCCATCTTCGATCAGCAAATTGATGGAGCGTAAAACGGCAGATTTTTCACTATGATCCGGTGTGCCCTTCTGATAGGTTTTGTAGATCTGTTCGAGAACGACTTGAGCCACGATTCCCCCGAAAGTGTGCGATTTTTGAAAGCTGGTTTTAGAGGGCTGGTTGAAGAACTCCCCTGTGTTTTCGTAAATGCAGTTTATCGTATCGAAAATCAACCCTTTAGGAGTCGTTACGAATTGTTTAATGCGGCGGTTTAAGCTGCGATCGCGCTTTGGATGCAGGTGGGGATCTCCACGGCAGCGATCGCGGGTTTATCGCTGCATGGTTTATCACTGCAATTTAATACCACAGTGCCTAGAATATTGGGATTGACCTTGGGCTGTGGTGTGACGACTGCCAAGGTCGCCGACATGAAAGCGGCCCCTGCCATTTGGGTCTGATTGCTTGTACTATTCTTTGTACTCCCCCATCCCTTAAAAGAATATAGTCTCTAAAACGCTCTGCTAGAAAGAATCTCAGAGACTAGAGCTTTTAGTATGTTTTCTAGTGAATCTAACGGGACTGGCGGGACTCGAACCCTCGACCTACCGCTTAGGAGGCGGTCGCTCTATCCAACTGAGCTACAGCCCCAAACCTGTCGAAATTATGATAGCAAACTTAGAAAGACGGGACGTTTTTTCACTGCTCTAGTGATGAAGTAGATGGGAAATCGCTTGATTACGAACTTCTGGTCACTGCCTTTCGCTCACTGACTTCTACCGCACCCAGACGCCCAAATTTCGTTCCACGGTCCGCCGCCTGTTTCTAAACCGCAGAGCGAACTTTTTGCTTGGAGAATGAGTTGGTAGCCGCGATCCTCTGGAGCTTTGCTTCGCAAATCGTGCACTTCTACTGTAACGTCTCCCCGCATCGTGTCACGGCAAGCAAACGCTAACCCATCTAACGTTGGCGCACGCAGAGGAGTTCCTGGCAAGTTGGTTGTGCCTCTGACAATGACGGTGTAATCATCGCTTTTGGCGCTCATCTCCCAAAATCCCCAGGGTTGCATTACCCAGTTAATTTCAGAATTCCAGGGAACAAATTCGTAAAATTTGCCCCGGTAGTGAATCCCGATCATCGCGACCGACTCCATCCACCACAAGACGCCTCGCCGTCCGCCGCCTGCGGTTAATGCTAGATCGGGTTCGTTGTCAAAGGCATTGCAGTTTAGCCAAAACCATTTTGTCGGAAAGGCTCCACCCCAGTTTTTCTCGCTATAAGCGGGAGCGTTGGTAAAGTCATATCGCTTCCCATTCCAGTTGATGTAACCCGTAGCGTATCCATGAGCCATTAACACTTGCCATCCGGGTTCAAAAATCTGTAAAGAGGAGAGGAAACCAGCGGTCGATTGTTGAGGCTGATCGGCGTTACCCCACCCATAAATGGGCTGAATGGAGTACTGCCATTCTGCAAGGTTGCCGTTTGGTTCTCTTAGTTTGCCTTGATGCCAGGTTGCGATCGCTTGATAACCTTCATCAACGGTGCGATCGAACTCTTCGGGAGAAAGAAGGTGTGGAATTTGGGTATCAGCAGAACGCCAATGACCTAGCGCTAATTGATCCTTGGCTGCCCAAAAAAGGGAGACATCTGGAAACGTGCGGCAGAGATATTCGTCATTTGCGCCGAGAATCTGAGCCGCGCCGCCACTGTAAGGCTGACCACCGATCGGGTCTTCGATCGAGTACATAAACGCAAAGGTTTGAGCGCATTCTGGCAGCGTGACGCGATAATACCAGCCCTCGAAAAAGCGGCGGGTTGACCCATCCCAGTGATAGCCACTGTGGGGCGTTTGCAGCAGGGCATTAAGAGATTTGGATGGTTGATTCATAGTGGTGGCAAGACTCACAGGGACCTGTAGGATTGATGGCACAGCGAATGTAAGGCGATCGCGCGTTGTGGCGGCAAGAAAAATCGCCGATTAAGGCACCAATTCCTTCGACGTATTGATAGTCGTGAGGCAACGAGAGCAACCGTTGCAGTTGGCGTCTTTCGGCGGCGGCCATAGCCGCTTGAAGCCGTTCTTGTGCTCTTAGTTCCATCCGATGGCGGAGAAAGAACGTCAGCACCGGGGGAATAATTCCGATCGCAAGAATCAAAAGAATTTCCAGCATAAATTCATTGTGCTAGATCAGCGCGATCGCTGTCTTGTTCCTGTCGTTTATTTTTCGGTAAAAATTCTTTTTTGAGCAAATTACCCGTGTGGGTATCCCTGCGATCGCGGTTTATCTTCAACAATTAAGTCATCAGAGAAACATCGAATGAAACGTCTGAAATTCCCTTCAGCTTTGCCTTTTGTTGCTAAGTAAAGGTAACTCAACGGGGAGTAACGATGAGTCATTGGATGACATTGCTCTGTTTAGTAAGCACTCATCATTTTAAGGAGAAATTCATGGCTACGAACAAATTAGGTTTAGGTCAAGTCAAGTTTGTGCTCGGTCTAGTCGCCATGACTGGCTTTGCCGCGATCTCACCCTCTGCTGAGGCTACACCCGTTTCTAGCTCAATGGGTCATCTTCTCAGTCAAGCCAATCTCAGCCTTGATGCTTCTTCTTCGTTGCGGCACAGCCCAATGTTGGAAAAACTGCCTACGCTGAAAAAAGGCACCGTCACCTGTGATGGCGGCGGCAGTACTAACACAGGCGGCTGTGCGGCTAGCCCGATTCCTGGACTTGAAACTCGCGGCATCGAAAAGTTACCCGGCTTGAAAAAAGGCTCCGTCATGTGTGATGGCGGCGGCAGCATCAACACGGGCGGCTGCGCGGCTAGCCCAATTCCCGGTGGGTCAGAGGTGATTTACCCGGTACAGCAACGGCTTCAGCGCTAAGCCGAGCAAACCCCGATGAACACGGCGGCAGTGCAGCGGCAGTGCAAGTGCGATCGCGGTTAGGTTCGTCTGAATCCCTAGTTAGTCCCTTCTCTCCGCTGGGGGAGAAGGGAAACCAGACTGCACGCATCGATTGGTTGATGGCACATTCACGTTTTGATTAAATCGCGAGGAAGACTCAATGACTCTGAAACTGTCTCGATATCACGTTGTAACTCAACCTTTTTTTGATGAAATTGGAACGCAGTTTAAGCGAGTTCTATTTGCAACCCGCACCTCAAACGTGTGTGCGATCGACGACGCAAGCTGGACTTTGTTAGAAACAGGAGCGTTCGAGCAACTCTCGCAAGACATGGTGGCAGATCTGGTGGAAATGGAACTTTTGGTGCCATCTAGCGAAGACGAACTGATGACCATCCTCGATCGCAATGACGCTGCTTCGCAAGACGATGACACACTCTTTTTCAGCGTTCAGCCTACTGCCATGTGTCAGCTTGGCTGCCATTATTGTGGGCAAGAACACCGAAACAAACAAATGAGTGATATCGATCAAGAGCGGTTGCTAGAACGCGCCCGTACTAAGCTTTCCGAGCGGCAGTTTCGCACCTTTGGGGTCACTTGGTTTGGCGCAGAACCCTTAATTGGCTTGCCCGTCATTCGCAATCTAGCACCCAAGTTTCGCGCCTTGGCAGAAGAGTTTGGCTGCGTGTACGAATCAAAAATGGTAACAAACGGACTTGCCTTAACCGAGGCAGTTGCCACCGAGCTAGTCCAAGAGTTTGATGTGAGATTGCTCGAAATTACCATCGATGGCTTGGCAGAGTTTCACGATGCTCGGCGCATGCAAAAATCGGGAATGCCAACGTTTGAGAAAATTTTTGCTAATACAGTTGCAGTGGCTCGTCGCACAGATCTTGATGTTTATGTTAGCGTTCGCTGTAATGTTGATGCTCAGAATTATGAATCTGTTACGCCACTGTTATTAAAGTTTGCAGAAGAAGGGGTGCAAGACCGAATCAATTTCTATGTCGCCCCGATTCATTCTTGGGGAAATGATGCTCACACCCGTTCTCTCTCTGCCGATGAGTTTGCCGCGTGGGAAATCCAGTGGATGAGCGAAAAAATCGAGCTAGGATTCTCAACAAAATTAATTCCGGCTCGGCAACCGATCACCTGCATGGCGACCCGTCCTCATTCTGAATTAGTTGACGCCGATGGCTTGGTGTATAACTGCACTGAAGTATCCTACGTGCCGGCTTACGGAACGCCAAACGAGTATGCGATCGAGCATCTTAACGGTCAATCCATGTCTGGCACGCGCGATCGCTTAGGCGATTTTACCCAGCGTGTGCGACGGGGTGAGTTTAACTGTCCATCTTGCCGAATGCTACCGGTGTGCGGCGGAGCCTGCCCCAAAGCTTGGCAAGAAGGCTTGGAACCGTGCCCCAGTGCAAAGCGCAATATCGAGCAGCGATTGCTGCTAAGCTACGCCGTCTCTCGGATCGAGCAACAGAACACCGTTAATGCAGAGGCGCTACTGGCTTAAGATGACGTGAGTTCGACGAACGGAAGGTAGCGCAAAAAGAAAGCTGAGACTACGTTTGAAAGAGTTGTAAAATTCCTT